>NZ_JBEXYK010000070.1:0-52286 GCF_040630865.1 Nonomuraea sp. NPDC005730 | reverse complement strand
CTTTTAACACACTGTTGAGTTCTCAAGAAACGGACGCGTACTTCCTCACCAGAACCCGTTCCCGGATCCTCGTTCAGAGGCGTTCATTTCGTCTTGCGTTCTTTCGTTGTGTCTTAATTCTTTCAGCCGTTCAAGTCTCTGTCAAATTGACCGGACTTGCTCGACCTGCTGGAATTAAGTCGCGCCCCGCTTCCGGGACAACCCCTCTAACTTACCAGCTCATTCAGACCGCTCTGAACCGTCTTGAATGAACCAGAAGGAAGTGGGATTTGCCGGGCTTCTGTTGAGGCTCTTGCGAGCCCCTCGGCCGCCCTGCGCGAAGCAACTCTAGCAGTCTCCCGCACCTACTTCGCGCCACACAGGTAATCGTAGAGTCCTTCCCTGGCCACAAGATCGTCAAACCTTGGTCATCGCCGCCCGTACGACACCCGAAGTCAAGCCGTCAGCAAGTCATCCGCAATCGCCCCTCGGTACGAAGGTAGCCACGAGCAGATTGCGCTCTCGGAGGTGCCCGCCATGACCCGCTCGGAGTTCGACGACATCCGTGCCTTCCTCGCCGACCCGGCGACCCATGCGGGAGACCTCCTGCGCATCGCCCGGACCCTGATCGACGACCTCGAACAGGCACGTGTGCGCGAGGCCGTCCTGCGTACCCATTACCTGCGGCTGCTCACGGCGGCGCGGACGACCGTGGCCGCGGACATGGTCGGCGCGCCCGACCCGCTCGCCTTCCTCACGCGCGAGCTGGCCGAGCGCGGTCAGCTGCCTGAGGACGAGGACGCCGTGCAGCAGATCCTGTCCGACGCCCGTACGGCTGAGGCGCTGCTCGCCTGCATGCAGGAGGGGCAGCAACAGCAACAGCCGCCGGTCGTGCGGATGCGCGGGATGCGCCTGCGGCGGTGCGTCGGTACGCACCGGACGCTCCCCCGCTGAGCCGGCCGGCCCCCAGCCACTGATCGCTCAGGGCTGATCCCCCAGGGGCTCAGGCTTCGACCGGATGAGGACTGTGACCATACCCGGCCTTGGCCACCCGGCTGTAACACTGCACTTATGTGGCAACGGGGGCTGAACTGGTCGGCAATCATCCTGGTCGGGATATTTGGTCTGATGTGGATCGGTGTTGTGATCTATGCGGATCAGACGTCTTCCCTGTGGGTGCGTGCCGCTCAGGTGCTCTTCGGGGCCTTGCTGCTCGGGTGGGCCGTGCTCAAGGCGGTCGTCCTGGTCAGGGATCAGGAGGGCTGAACCGGTATCCCATGCCGGGCTCGGTCAGCAGGTGCACGGGGTGGGCCGGGTCGCGTTCGAGCTTGCGGCGCAGTTGGGCCATGTACTGGCGCAGGTAGTGCGTCTCCTTCAGATAGCCGGTGCCCCACACCTCGGTCAGCAGTTGCCGCTGGCTGATCAGTTTGCCGGGATTGCGAAGCAGGATCTCCAGGAAGTGCCACTCCGTCGGCGTCAGCCGTACGCCACCTGAGATCGTCTTGCCTGCGAGGTCGATCACGTGATCGCCCAGCCGCACTGTCGCGGGTTCCTCTTCGTGCTGGTTCGTGCGGCGGGTCACCGCGCGGATGCGGGCCAGCAGTTCGTCGATGCCGAACGGCTTGGTGACGTAGTCGTCGGCACCGGCGTCGAGTGCGTCCACCTTGTCCGTGCTGTCGGTACGCCCCGACAGCACGATGATCGGAACCTTCGTCCAGCCTCGCAGCCCCTGGATCACCTCCACGCCGTCGAGATCGGGCAGGCCGAGGTCGAGGACGACCAGGTCGGGATGCCAGTCGGCGGCCTGGCGCAGCGCCGATGCGCCGTCGGGGGCGACCGCGACCTCGTAGTGCCTGGCCGCCAGGTTGATGCGCAGAGCACGCAGGATCTGGGGCTCATCATCGACGACGAGCACGCGGGTCACAGGGCCCTCCTCAGTGAGACCGTCATGGTGAGCCCTCCTCCGGGGGTGTCCTCAAGGAGCAGCGTGCCGCCCATCGCCTCGGTGAGGCCGCGCGAGAGTGCGAGGCCGAGGCCCACGCCGGTGTGGTTGTCGCGGTCGCCGAGTCGCTGGAAGGGCATGAACACCCTTTCATGCGCTTCTGCGGGGATTCCCGGCCCCCTGTCGACGACCCGCAGTTCGACATGTTCGCCGTGCCAGCTCGTGGTGACGAGCACGGGCTCGGCTTCGGGGCTGTAGCGGACGGCGTTGGCCATCAAATTCACCAGGACGCGTTCGAGCAGCGCCGGGTCGGCCTGGAACTCCGGCAGGTCGGCCGGGACGTCACTGTTGACCCGGTCGCGCAGCGGGCCGAGGTCGTCGATGGCGCGTGGCAGCACGTCCTCGACGGCGACGGGCCGCAGTGTGACGCCCAGGACACCGGCCTGGAGGCGGCTCATGTCGAGCAGGTTCGACACGAGGCGGTTCAGCTTGATCAGGGACTCGTCGGCGGTGGCCAGCAGTTCGGCGCGGTCGTCGTCGGACCAGATGATGTCGGTGTTGCGCAGGCTCTCCACGGACGCCATGGCCGAGGCGAGGGGGGTGCGCAGGTCGTGGCCGACGGCGGCGAGCAGCGCGGTGCGCATGCGGTCGGCCTCGGCCAGCGGTTCGGCGCGCTCGGCCGCCTCGCGCAGGCGTTCCTGGCGCAGGGCGACGGCGGCCTCGGCGGCGAATGCCTCCAGGACGCGGCGGTCGCCGGCGTCGAGCAGCCGACCGCGGGTCGCGAGCACCAGCCGGTCGTCGATGGTGACCACGTCGCTCCCACCAGCCCGTTCGGTGTGGTTCGGGGTGGTGGCGGGCGGGGTGGTGATCGGGGGGCCGCCGGACGTGGCGATGATGCGCCAGTCATCCGATGGATCGTCCCTTTCGAGCAGGGTTACCGCGGTCAGCCCGAACGTCTCGCGCAACCGCCCGAGCAGCGAGGCCAGCGCGGACTCCCCGCGCAGCACGTGTCCGGCCAGTGTGGAGAGCACCTCGGCGTGCGCCCTGGACCGGGCCGCTTCCCTGCTGCGCCGGGCGGCCAGGTCCACGACCGTGCTCACCATGGCGGCGACCAGGACGAAGATGGCCAGCGAGAGCACGTTCTCAGGCTCGGCGATGGTCAGGGTGTGCACCGGCGGCGTGAAGAACCAGTTGAGCAGCCCGAACGCGAGCACCGCCGCCGTGAGCGCCGGCCACATCCCGCCCACCAGCGCGACGCCGACCACCAGCAGCAGGAAGAGCAGAATCTCGCTGGGCAGGCTCAGGTCGAGCGGCGCGATCACGGCGGTGAGCGCCGGCATGGCGGCCAGGGTCAGCGCCCATCCGGCCGACCTGCGCCGACGCGTCAGCGCTCCTCCGGACGGCGGCCGGCCGGAGCCTCCGCTGACGGCCTCGTGCGGAACCAGGTGCACGTCGATCGAGCCGGACAGCGTGGCGGTCGTCATGCCCACGCCGCGGGTGAGCAGCTGCGCGAGCCGTCCCCGCCGGGAGGCGCCGAGGACGAGCTGCGAGGCGTTCACTCCGTCGGCGAACGCGATCAGCGCGCGCGGGATGTCGTCGCCCACGACCTGGTGGTAGGTGCCGCCGAGGTCCTCGACGAGTTTGCGCTGGCGTACCAGATTGGCCGGGTCGCTCGCGGTGGACAGGGCGTCGGCCCGGGTGACGTGCACGGCGAGCAGGTCGGCGCCCTTGGTCCTGGCCGCGATGCGGGCGGCGCGGCGGACGAGGGTGTCGCCCTCAGGGCCGCCGGTGAGGGCGACGACGACACGTTCGCGGGCCTCCCAGGTGCCCGCTATGTCATGGTCGGCCCGGTACGCGATGAGCTGCCGGTCGACCCGGTCCGCCACCCAGAGCAGGGCGAGCTCCCGCAGGGCGGACAGGTTGCCGACGCGGAAGTAGTTGGCGAGGGCGGCGTCGACGCGTTCGGGCGGGTAGACGTTGCCGTGGGCGAGGCGGCGGCGCAGGGCCTCGGGTGACATGTCGACGAGTTCGAGCCGGTCGGCCCGCCGGACGAGATCGTCGGGGACGGTCTCGCGCTGCGGCAGGCCGGTGATCTGCTCGGCCACGTCGCGCAGGGACTCCAGGTGCTGGATGTTGAGCGTGGAGACGACATCGATGCCGGCGTCCAGGATGTCCTGGACGTCCTGCCAGCGTTTGGCGTGCCGGGAGCCGGGCGCGTTGGTGTGGGCGAGCTCGTCGACCAGCACGACCCTGGGGCGGCGGGCGATGACCGCGTCGGCGTCGAGCTCGGTGAACGTGGCGCCGCGATGGACGACGGTGCGCCCCGGCACGATCTCCAGCCCGTCGAGCAGGCGGGCGACCTGGTCGCGGCCGTGGGTCTCGACATGGCCCACGACCACGTCACGTCCGCGTTCCTTGGCCCGTCGTGCCTCGCTGAGCATGGCGTAGGTCTTGCCGACGCCGGGCGCCGCACCCAGGTAGACCCGCAGCCGCCCGCGCGACGTGCTTCCCATTCCTCCAGGTTACGGCTGGTATGGCGGAGCGACTCCCCAGCCCCAGTGCGGAACCGGCGCCTTCGGAGGCGGGGTCGCGCCCGGCTGGGAGTTGTGCACGGCCAGCCGGGTGCCCCATTCGATGTAGCCCGCGAACGCGGCCCTGAACTCGGGGTCGTCGGGCAGGCCGACCTCGTCGGCGGCGTCCATGAGGAGGTTCACCCAGCGGCGGCGCTGCGGTTCGGTGATGGACCGGCCCAGGTGGTGGGCGAGCATGTGGGGATATCCGCCGCGTTCGTGGGTGTATCGGTCAGGACCGCCGAAGACCTCGCTGAGCCACATGGCGACGTATTTGGGGTGGTCGGGGTCCATGTGGGCGAACAGCGGCCCGATGAGGTCGTCCTTGACGACGGTCCGGTAGAACGCCGCCGTGAGCCGTTCGAACGCCTCGGTCCCGCCCGCCCACTCGTAGATGGTCGGGACGTCTTTTTCCGTCATGTAATCATGTAATCAGCATCTGAGGTCGCAGGACAAGACTTGTCCGGAAACGACAAAGTCCCCGGTCGCCGTGTGGCGACCGGGGACTTCGGATTGGTAGCGGGGACAGGATTTGAACCTGCGACCTCTGGGTTATGAGCCCAGCGAGCTACCGAACTGCTCCACCCCGCGTCGGTGTGTTGTTATCAACTATACCGCCCTTCCGGAGTCCTTCGACCCGGCCGGGCTTGTCCGGGCGCGTCGGCGACGTGATCATGGGCCTCATGCTGCTCGACCCCCTTCCGCCACACCGCCGGCTTCCCTGGCGGCGGATCCTCCTCCTGGCGCCGCCCGTCGCGCTGGCCCTACTTGTCATGGCGCCCATGTGGGCCGATGACCTGCGCTTGGCGGACATGAAGGATCGGCTCCTGGCTCATCCGCTGCCGCCCGATACCTCCCTCAACGCCGCCGGCGCCCAGGGGTCGGTGGGCGTGCAGGAGGGCAACGGCGACCACTGTGACTTCCTCGTCAGGTCCTCGCTGCTCACCAGGCTGTCCGAGGCCGAGCTCACGAGCTACTACGACAGGAACAACGGCAGGGTGTATTTCCAGGACGGCGACCCCGCGTCCGCCGTAATCGAGTTCCGTGAGACGGACGATGCCGGGTGGGACCTGCGGTGCCGCTGAAAAGCAACGAGGCCCTGGCCGTCGGCCAGGACCTCGAATCTTGGTAGCGGGGGCAGGATTTGAACCTGCGACCTCTGGGTTATGAGCCCAGCGAGCTACCGAACTGCTCCACCCCGCGTCGCTGTCTTGCTTCTCAAGACTATCGGCGACGAGGGGCGGGCGCAAACCGAATGGGCTAGGTGGTGCCTCCCGCCTGTGTGCCCGAGGGTGTCGGCGTCGGTGTGGACGTGACCGGCGGCGAGGCGGACGGCGAGGCGGACGGCGTCACCGACGGTGAGGCGGAGGGAGAGGCCGAGGGCGACGGGGTGGCCGCCGGCTTGGCGTTGGCGCTCTCGATCTGCTTCAGCGCCTCCTCCAGCCGCTTCTGCGCCTTGCCGTACTCGTCCCAGTTCGGGGGGCTGGCCTGGAGGGCCTTCTGGGCGTCCTCGTAGGCCTTCTGGGCGTTGGAGATGGCGGTGTTCATCGCCGACGTGTTCGTCTGGTTGGGCGTGGTCTGCTGGGGCTGGGTGTTCGGCTGTTGCTGCTCGCCGCCGAAAACCTGCTCCAGCGCCTGGTCGAGGGTGTCACCCGAGCCGACCTTGTTGCCGAACGCCACCAGTACCCGCCGCAGGATCGGGTACGGCTCCTGGCCGGTGCCGGCCTTGGTCTGCACGTAGACGGGCTCGATGTAGATCAGGCCGTTCGCGTAGGGCAGGGTCAGCAGGTTGCCGTACCTGACGTTGGCCTGGCCGAGGCCGAGGGGGCCCAGCTCGCCCGAGAACTTGTTCTGGAAGTTGTTCTGGGCCTGACCGGGGCCGGGGACCGTGGTGTTGGACGGCATGCGCAGGATGCGCAGCTTGCCGTAGTCCTTGCCCACCGTGGAACCCGCCGCCATGAAGGCCGCCAGGTTGGGGCCCTCCCTCGGGACGAACGTCGTGGTCAGCGAGAACGACGGCTCGGACTCGTCGGGCATCGTCGCCGTCAGGTAGTACGGCGGCTGCTTGACCGACTGGTTGTCCTGCGAGGGGTCGCTGGGGATGTTCCAGAAGTCCTGGGCGCTGTAGAAGGCGGCCGCGTTGGTGACGTGGTAGCGCGACAGCATGTAGCGCTGCACCTTGAACAGGTCTTCCGGGTAGCGGATGTGCGCCTGGAGGTCGGGGGTCATCTGCGAGGCGGGCTTGATCGTGCCGGGGAAGGCGTTGGACCACGTCTTCAGCACCGGGTCGTTGCCGTCCCAGGCGTAGAGCGTGACCGTGCCGTCGTAGGCGTCGACCGTGGCCTTGACCGAGTTGCGGATGTAGTTGATCTCGTCCTGCGGCTGCTGGGCGACCACGCGGCGGTCGGTGGCCAGGTCGCGGGTCATGTCGCCGAGGCTCTCGCTCTGCGAGTACGGGTACGCGTTGGAGGTGGTGTACCCGTCGAGGATCCAGGTGATCCGGCCGTCGACGATCGCCGGGTAGGCGTTGCCGTCGAGGGTCAGGAACGGCGCGACCTTCTCCACCCGCTCCCGCGGGTTGCGCACGTAGAGGATCTTGGAGTTGTCGTTGACGTCGCCCGACAGCAGGATGTTCATCTCGCCGTACTTGGCGGCGTAGACGAGCCGGTTGAGTGCCGAGCCGATCGGCACGCCGCCCTTGCCGGTGTAGGTGGTGTTCTGCTGTCCGGTCTGGCCGCCGGAGACCGGGTAGTCGAGCTCCTGCGGGGTCTTGGGGTTGCCGCCGGCGATGACGTACTCGGAGGAGCCGGGGTTCTCGCCGAAGTAGACGCGCGACTCCTTGAGCCCGGTCGAGGCCGCGAGGTCGCCGGTGACCGGCATGTCCTTGCTGTCGTAGGCGGGCAGGCCGCCCGCGTCGACCTGGTTGCCCGGCGCGGCGACGAAACCGTAACCGTGGGTGTAGACCAGCGCGCGGTTGATCCAGTTGTTCTGGGGCGCGGGCGGGCCGAGCAGCTCGCGGACGCCGACCACGTGGTCGACCAGCTTGCCGTCCTTGCCGGGGTAGCGGTCGACGTCGAGCTGGTCGGGGAAGCCGTAGAAGCCGCGGATGCGCTGCGTCTGCTCGAACGTGGACGACACCAGCGCCGGGTCGAGCAGGCGCACGCCGGTCACGGACTCGTCGCCGCCGGCGCTGACCTTGGTCGGGTCGGCCTGGGCGTTGTAGTCGATCACTTCGGCGTTCTGCACGTCGTAGGCCGACCGGGTGGCTTGGATGTTCCGGTCGATGTAGAGGGCTTCCTTGCCCTGCTGGTTGGGCTTGACCTGGAACTGCTCGACCAGCGCCGGGTAGACGCCGCCGATCAGGATGGCCGAGAGCACGAGCAGGCCGAACGAGACGCCGGGCAGCATGCCGCCGGAGCGCACGACGCCGGCGAAGAACAGCGCGGCGCAGATCAACGCGATGATCGCGAGGATGTTCTTGGCCGGGAGCACCGCGTTGACGTCGGTGTAGGACGCGCCGTGCACGTAGCCGCGGTCGGAGAAGACCAGACCGAACCGGTCGATGTAGTAGGCGACGGCCTTGAGCAGGACGAACACGCCGAGCAGCACGGAAAGGTGGATCCGCGCGGCCCTGGAGGCGTGCACGCCCGGCGACTGCAGCCGGAAACCGCCGTAGAGGTAGTGGGTGATCGTGGCCAGGACGATCGAGATGATCACGGCGGTGAACAGGAAGTTCAGCACCATCCTGATGAACGGGTAGTCGAACATGAAGAACGAGATGTCCATGCCGAACAGCTCGTCCTTCTTGCCGAACGAGGATCCGTTCACGAACTGCAGCCACGTCTTCCACTGCCCCGCGAACGAGGAGCCGGAGAAGAGCGCGAGCAGGCCCATGCCGACGATGAAGATCAGCTTGCGGTGGGGGTCGAGCGCCATGCGATAGCGGTCGGCTCCGCTGCCGCCGCCGAACACGGCGGGGCCGAACATCGGCCGGGTGCGGAAGGCCAGCAGCATGTTGCCGCCCGTGATGCCGACCATGAGCACCGCTCCGACGAGGAACAGCACGATCTCGGTCAGCAGCACCCCGGAGAAGACCGACGTGTAGTTGGTCGCGTCAAACCACAGGTAGTCGGTATAAATCCCAGAAAAGAGAAAAAACAGGGCCACGATCGCGACCAGCGCGATGGCCACAGGCAGAAGCAGCCGCGGCCGGCGTGGCAAGCGCATCGCCCTGCCAGCCCCTGGGGTCCGGAAGCTCAAGGCCAACCCCTCGTCGTGATGAAGAAACGGTCCGTGTCTGGCAACTTACACCGCAGCGCCAGCCGTACGGCTAACGCACGGCGCTCGCCGGAAGTTTCATCCGGCCTCACAAGCGGGCACATTGCCCTTCCCGGTGCGCAGCGCGTCGAGCGCGAGCACCGCGTCGTGCAACGTGTCGGCCTTGACCAGCCGCAAGCCGTCGGGCACGGCCTTCATCGCCTCCGCGCAGTTGTCCGCGGGAGTGAGGAAGACGGTCGCGCCCGAGTCGCGGGCCCCCACCATCTTCTGGGCGATGCCGCCGATCGGCCCGACCTGGCCCTCGGTGTCGATGGTGCCGGTGCCGGCGATGCGCTTGCCACCGGTGATCTCGCCGGGGGTCAGCTTGTCGAGTATGCCGAGCGAGAACATCAGCCCGGCGCTCGGCCCGCCGACGTCGCCCACGTTGATCTCGACGTCGAAGGGGAACTTGAACTTCTCCTGCATGAGCACGCCGACGAGGGGCTTGCCGTCCTTGCTGGCGATCGGCTGCAGCGACACGTCGAGCTTCTGGCTGCCCCTGGTCACGTTGAAGGTCACGGTCTCGCCTGGCTTGTGTGCCTTGACGGTGTCTCCGACGAAGTGGGAGTCGGTGGCCGGCTTGCCGTCGACCGCGTTGATCTGGTCGCCCTTCTGGAGCCTGCCGTCGGCGGGCTTGCCCTTCTCGGTGGACAGCACCGTGACGACCCGGTCGTAGTGGATCTTGAGCTCGTTGAGCGCGGCGGCCTTGGCGGAGTCTTGGGAGTTGGTCATCTCGACCGCGTTCTCCTCGTCGACCTTCTTCGCGTCGCGGCCGGGCGGGAAGATCGTCTCCTGCGGGACCACCGCGACGGTCGGATCGATCCAGCCGCGCAACGCGGTCAGCAGGTCGATCTGGGCGGCCGGGCCGCCCTGGTAGGCCACCGTGACCAGGCTCAGCGCGCCGCTGGTGGGATAGGTCTGCCGGCCGCTGATCGAGATCACCGGCTTCTTGTCGATCTCACCGATGGTGTTCTCGGTGGGGCCGGGACTCAGCACGACGTACGGGACCGGCCGGAACGCGCCCAGGACGCCCAGCGCGAGCACGAAGAAGCCCGCGAGCAGCAGGGTGAGGACGCGTCGTGACATGGTGATGAGCTTATTCGCAGGCGCCGACCCACTCGGTCTCGCCATCGGCGAACACCTGGTGTTTCCAGATGGGGACCTCCGCCTTGAGGTCGTCGATGAGCCTGCGTGAGGCCTTGAACGCCTCGTCACGGTGTGGCGAGGCCACGGCGACGATCACCGCCGTGTCGCCGAGCCCCAGGTCACCGACCCGGTGGACGGCGGCCATCGCGGTGACCGGGAAGTCGGCCGCGACCTTCTCGGCGACCCGGCGCAGCTCGTCGGGCGCCGAGGGATGGGCGGAGTAGGAGAGCCGGGTCACGGGTTTGCCGTGGTCCTGTTCGCGCACGGTGCCGATGAAGATCGCGGTGCCGCCCGCCGCGTGGTCTTCCACCGCGGCCAGCACCTCGTCCACGGACAACGGGGTGTCACGAATGCCGAGCAACCGGATGACGTCCACGGAAAGAGCCTAACCTCACGTTCCTACTGGCGACGCTTTTTGCGGACCTGCCGGACGATCGCCGCGGTGCCGATGACGGCCACCGTCGCGCCGGCCGCGGTGAGCGTGGCCTCCTTGACCGGCAGCCGCCTGCCGACCACGGTGGTCCTGTTCTCGCGGAGTTCGAGGAGCTGCCGGAAGGCGGCCTCGTTGGTCCACGTGGGCTTCCAGCCCGCCTCGCGCAGCGCCGAGCAGTCGACGACCCACGGATAGACGACATAGTGCAGGTCGGTGGCGGGGGCCGGGGTGATGCCGAGCCGGTGCAGGCGCTGCGCGGTGCCGAACGTGAGCCCGGCCGGCAGCTCGAACCGCCGGATCCCGGACAGCTCCTCGACCTGCTCCTGCTCCAGCCAGCCGTCGGAGCCCACGGCCACCACCCCGGTGACGGCCCCCTTGGCGGCCAGCTCCAGCGCCGAGATCAGGTCGTCGATGTGGCAGAACTGCCAGTTGGGGTTGCAGCCCTTGACCGTGAGCAGCCGCGGCGACTCGAAGTGCCGGGTGATGACCGTGTCGACGCCGGGACCGACGACCGCCGCCGGGCGCAGCACCGTGACGTCCAGGCCCGGGTGGCTGCGCAGCGACCTGCGGACCAGCGACTCGATCTCCAGGTAGTCGCCCACGACGCCGGTGTCGGGCTCGGCGGCCACCGGGGAGTCCTCCGGCAGGGGGACCTCGTTGTCGGGCGCGGCGCCGTAGACCATGGCGCTGGTGACCAGGATCACCCGCCGCACGCGGGCGGCGGCGCAGGCGGTGAGCACCGTCTGGGCGGCTCTGAGGTTGTACGCGCGCCGCTCCCCCGGGTCTGAGTCGACGGCGTAGTCACCGGCCAGATGGACCAGGACGTCGATGTCGGAGATCCGGTTCGCCAAGAGCGGATCCCGTACGTCGATCACTCTCCACGTGGCTTCCTGAACGTCGCCGCGCTCCTCGTCGATGGCCACCACTCTGCGGAAATCCGCGGAGGATACGAGCCTCACGAGCAACTCGCGGCCGATGCCGGAGGCCGCGCCGGTGACGGCGACGACGGGTTGGCGCGGGCGTTTCGAGGTAGGCACCAGGTCCTCACTTTGCACTGATCCGCCGTAGGACGACTAACGTGGCGGATGTGGACTCCTCCATCCTGCACGAGGTAGAGCGGTGACTGACCTGCCAGGTCGCGAAAACGACCCTAACGAGAACCCGTTCGCCATGTTCGGCAACCCTGAGCAAATGGCTCAGGCGATGCGCCAGTTCGCCGACATGTTGTCGGCGCCCCAGGGTTCAGGCCCTGTCAACTGGGACATGGCCAAGAACATCGCACGACACGCCGTGGTCGCCCAGGGCGATCCGAGCGTCATGGAAGGCGAGCGCCGCCAGATCGTCGAGGCGCTGAGCCTGGCCGACCTGTGGCTGAACGAGGCGACGACACTGCCGAGCGGCGTGTCCAACCCGCAGGCCTGGAGCCGGTCGGAGTGGATCGAGAACACGGTCCCCGTCTGGCGCAAGCTTTGCGAGCCCGTGGCCGAACGCATGGTCGAGACCATGGGCGGCGCGCTCGGCGGCTCCGGGCTGCCGCCCGAGGCCCAGCAGATGGCCGGGCCGCTGATGGGCATGCTCAAGCAGATGGGCGGCATGATGGTCGGTCAGCAGATCGGCCAGGCGCTCGGCTCGCTGGCGCGCGAGGTGATCGGCACGACCGACATCGGCCTGCCGCTGTCCGGCACCGCGGCGCTGCTGCCCGGTGGCATCGCGTCCTTCAGCGAGGGCCTCGAGATCCCGGCCGACGAGATCCGGCTCTTTCTGGCGCTGCGCGAGGCCGCGCACCACCGCCTGTTCCAGCACGTCCCGTGGCTGCGCTCGCACCTGCTCGGGGCCGTCGAGGAATACGCCAGGGGCATCACCGTGGACACCTCCGCGCTGGAGGAGCAGATCCGCGGGCTCGACATCAACAACCCCGAGGCGATCCAGGAGGCGCTGAGCGGCGGCGCGCTGCTCAAGCCCGAGGAGACCGAGCGGCAGAAGGCCGCCCTGGCCCGCCTGGAGACGATGCTCGCCCTGGTCGAGGGGTGGGTGGCCACGGTGGTCGACCGGGCCGCCGACGGCAAGCTGCCCTCGGCGGTCGCGCTGGCGGAGACCGTACGCAGGCGCCGGGCGACCGGTGGGCCCGCGGAGCTGACGTTCGGCACGCTGGTCGGGCTGGAATTGCGGCCCCGGCGGCTGCGCGAGGCCGCGGCGCTGTGGCGCGCGCTGGAGACCGAGCGCGGCGTCGACGGGCGCGACGCCCTGTGGGGCCACCCCGACCTCATGCCGACGGCCGAAGACCTCGACGACCCCGACGCGTTCGTACGCGGCGAGGCCGCCTGGGACATCTCCCAGCTGGAGGCCAAGCCCGACGACCAGGACGGCGACCAGGACGGCGGCCGGTGACCCTGCACGACGACGCGGTGGCGGTGCTGTCCTCCTGGACCGCGCCGACCCCCGAGGAGGAGGCGCTGCGCGCCGAGTTCCTCGGCCATCTGCGGACGTACGACGACGCCATGTGGCGCGCGTGCGCACCCGGCCACCTGACGGCCACCACCGCCGTGCTCAGCCACGACGGCGCCCGGGTGCTGCTCACGCTGCATCCGAAGGCCGGGCAGTGGCTGCCCATGGGCGGCCACTGCGAGGACTACGACGCCACGCTGGAGGCGGTGGCACTCCGCGAGGCCACCGAGGAGTCGGGAATCGCCGGACTTGAGCTGCTGCCCGGCCCGCTGGCCGTCGACAAGCACGAGGTCTGGTGCCATCCGCCGCGCAGCTGGCACCTCGACGTCGAGTACGCGGCCGTGGCCCCTCCCGGCGCCGAGGCCGTCATGAGCGACGAGTCGCTCGACCTGCGCTGGTTCCCCGTCGACGAGATCCCCGAGCTGTCCGACGAGGCCACGCGCCGGCTGGCCGCACGCGGACGCGCCGCGCTCGGCTCGCGCTCGCGTTCGCTGGGCTAGAGTCCTTCGCATCGTTCCAAGGGGGGCCGCGTGGAGACTTCTGCCGTTGGCGGCACGATCGTGACGCCTGCCCGCAAGCCGCGGAAGTTGCCCGGCAACGTCCTGACCTGGCTGGCCGTGACACCCTTCGCGGCCTGGGCCGTGGCCAGGGTGGCCGGGCTGGAGCGAGGTTCGCTGCCCACGCAGCTCATGACGGCGACGCCGTACGCGGCGGCCGGGTCCCTGATCCCCCTCCTGATCGCCGCGGTCGGGCGCAAGCGGGCCGCGACAGCCGTCGCGCTGCTCACCACGACCGCGCTCGGGTTCAGCGTCCTGCCCCGCGCGCTGGGCACGGCCGAGGCCACGACCGGCAGGCCGTTCAAGGTCATGACCATCAACATGTTGTTCGGCAAGGCCGACGCGCAGGTGATCGTGAATCTGGTGCGCGAGTTCCGGCCCGACGTGCTGAGCACGCAGGAGCTGACCCCCGGCGCCGTGGCGGACATGGACGCGGCCGGTCTGAAGGAGCTCATGCCCCACCGCGTGCTCGAGGACGAATGGGACGCCAGCGGGAGCGGCCTCTACTCCAGGCACCCGCTCCAGCCGCTCGACGACGTGGTGCCCCCGGTGGGGCACAAGATGCCCGCCGCCATGGTGTCGCTGCCGGGCGGGAAGCCGATCGAGTTCGTCGACGTCCACCCCTACCCGCCGCTCGGCCCCAACGTGGTCAACTGGAACGAGGCGCTCTCCAGCCTTCCTTCCGCCGGCGGCGAAACCGTGCGGATCCTCGCCGGCGACTTCAACGCCTCGCTCGACCACGCCTCGCTGCGCAGGCTGCTGGCCCGGGGGTACAAGGACGCGGCCGACCAGGTGGGCGCGGGGCTGATCCCCACGTGGCCGGCCAACAAGCGGGTGCCGCCGATCATCACCATCGACCACGTGCTGGTGGACGAGCGGGTGGGCGTCAGGGAGGTCAGCGTGCGCGACGTGCCGGGCACCGACCACCGGGCCGTGCTGGCCGAACTCACCGTGCCCTGACGGAGGGTCAGCGGCCGGCGATCAGGGCGCGGGTGTTGTCCCAGCCTTCGAGGCCCGGGTCGAGGCGTTCGACGTCGTCGAGCGTGCGCAGGCGGTGCCATCCGGAGATGGTGGCGACCCTGCGCGGGCCCGGGGCCTGAGCTCTGAGGACGGCGACGACGTCGGGGTCGTCGAGGTCGGGGTCGGCCCAGGTGGGGAGCGGCAGCGAGCAGGCCAGCGCCACCGCGCCGCCGTCCGCCGCCGGGCAGACGGTGATCTCGGCCCGGCCCAGCTCCCTGAACAGCTTGCCGACCAGCAGCGAGGGCAGGTCGGGCGCGTCGGCGTTGATCACCGCGGCCTGGTCGCCGGACAGACGGCCGAGGACGGCTCGCAGTGGCTCGTCCTCGTCGATCGTGATGATCTCCGTGCCGGGCCAGACGATGTCGTCGAGGCCGGGGACGGCCGTGATCAGGACCGGGGTGACGAACTCCAGGCCGGCGACCATCTCGTAGGTGTCCTCGGCCACGGCCTCCAGGAACTGCCGTGGATCGACACCGGGGGGCGCCGCTTCGGCCATGCGGCCGCGTACCAGGACGGCGACGATGCGCGTCAACACTCCTCCGGTGCCGTGTGGGCCGCCGCGGAGAATCCTTCGAGGAACCCGCGCGCCCGCTCCGCCTTCGGATACTGTTCTACCAGCGCCCAGAACCCTGGGCCATGGCTCGGCACGATCAGGTGCGCGAGCTCATGGATGATGACGTAGTTGATGACCCACTCGGGCAGGCCCTTGAGCCGGGTCGAGATCCTTATCGTGCCGTTCTCCGGGGTGCAGGAGCCCCAGCGATGCTGCTGGTTGTCGACCCATCGAACGCTCACGGGGTCGGGCCGGCCGTCGAGGTACTTCACCGACAGCTCCCTCGCCCGTTCGAGCAGGGCCTCGTCGGTCGGCCTTCGTCGTTCTTCCTTGGCGGCCAGCCGGTCGAGCATCCGGCTCACCCATTCATCCGCGTCTTCGCCGCTCAGCCAGGCGGGCAGGAGCACGATCGTCTTGTCGCCGTCGCGGTAGGCGGAGACCGTACGCCGGCGACGAGAACTGCGACGGACCTCGACTGTCTCGGGGGGCACATAAGCACGTTAGCCGAGACTGGCGAAATTCCACAGAGGGTGGGCGTTGTTTTCGCTGGTCAGATGATTAAGAGCCGGTGAATTTGGGCATGCGCCTTTCCCGATGCGCCGCCAGGCCCTCCAGCAGGTCGGATGATGCCATGGTCACGGGCTGGGCCAAGGATTCCCACCTCAGAGCGGCTGCCAGGTCTTGATGGTCTTGGTTCAGGGCGACCTTTGTGAGGCGGGTGGCGACTGGAGCCATCTCTGCGATCTTCTTGGCGATGACCGAAACCTCGGAGAGAAGGTCATTGTTCGGGAAAGATTGATTTACCAAGCCTTTATCTGCCGCTTCCGTACCCGTAAGGAGACGGCCGGTCAGAAGCATCTCCCGGGCCAGTGCCGTACCGGCTCTTCTGGGCAGCAGGTAGGTGGCGGCCATGCCCGGGTGCAGCCCGAGCCGGGTGAAGGGGGCCAGCAGTTTGGCGTCGTCGGCGGCGTAGACGAGGTCGCAGGCCAGGGCCACGCACAGGCCCGCGCCGACGGCGGGGCCGTTGATCGCGGCGACGGTGGGCACCTCCAGGTCGGCGATCATGAGCCAGGTGCGGTAGAAGGCGAGCATGCGGTCGCGCAGCGGCGGCACGGCCTCGGCGCCCCGCTCGCCGATCCATGACAGGTCACCGCCCGAGGAGAACGCGCTTCCCGCTCCGGTGACGACGACGCAGCGCAGGTCGCGGTCGGCGGCCAGGGTAGTCATGGTTTCGCGCCATTCGGCCGTCATGGTGTCGGTCATGGCGTTGCGCAGGTCCGGGCGGTTGAGGGTGAGGACGACGACTCCGTCGTCTGTGCGGTCGACCAAGATCTCGCTCATGCGGCGAAGCGTAACGCTCCGCGGGGTGCGGACGTGGTTGCGGTTCTCGGCTTGGCCCGGAGAGGACGTGGCTTGCCTCAGGTGCGGACGAGGTCGCCAGCTTGTCCCGGACGCAGATGCGGTTGCGGTTCCCGACTTTGCCTCGGTGGTCCCCTGGCTTGCCTCAGGATGTGGATGCGGTCCCCGGGCCTGCCTCGGGTGCGGATGCGGTCTCCGGCCTGCCTCAGGTGTGGATGCGGTCTCCAGCTTGCCTCAGGTGTGGATGCGGTCTCCAGCTTGCCTCAGGTGTGGATGCGGTCTCCAGCTTGCCTCAGGTGTGGATGCGGTCTCCAGCTTGCCTCAGGTGTGGATGCGGTCTCCAGCTTGCCTTGGGTGCGCTCCGCGGTGGGGCGTTGTCCACAGGGCGGGCGTTGTGGTCGGGGGTTGTCCACAGGCGGCGCGGAACCGGCTCGGGATCTTGGTCGGACGTGCGAACCTTCCGGCCATGAGGCCACGTGTGAAGCCGGCCCTCCGGCGAATCCTCCGCGACGAGCACACCCTGCAGTACGGCGTGCATCCCCTCCGGGCCATCACTCTGACCGGCCTGACGAGATCGGTGCGTCAGTGGATCGAGGGGCTCGACGGCACCCGCGACCTGCGGAGGGTGATGCGCGACGCGGCGGCGGCCGGTCTCGACGAGCCGTGCGCCCAGGCTCTGCTCGACTACCTCGCCACGCGGGGCGCCCTGCACGACGCGGGCCCGTTCCCGGCGCCGCTGCGGGAGCTCTCCCTCGCCGAAAGGGATCGGCTGAAACCTGACCTCGACGCGCTCGACCTGGCCTCCAACACCCCCGAGGGCGGCGTCGAGCTGCTTCGGCGTCGGCGGGAGGCGAAGGTCCGGGTCTACGGGGCCGGGCGCGTGGGGGCGCAGGTCGTCGCCCTGCTCGCGGCCGGCGGGGTCGGCGACATCCGGGTGATCGATCCCGGGCCGGTCCGGCCGGGGGACATAACGCCGGGCGGGCTGACGTGGGCCGAGGTGGGGCTGTCCCGGGAGGAGGGCGCGGCGGCGGTCGCCCGGCGGCTGCTCTCTCCTCCGCCGAAGAACGCGCCGGCCGTTCCGCCTTCGCGCGATCGCACCTCACCCCCTCGACCCGGCGGTCGGAACGCGACGCCCGCTGGTGACGCCACCGGACGGCCCACACGCAGGGCGCCTACGCCGTCCGCCGACACGACCGCACAGCCCAGGCGGCCCGGCGGCACGACCGCACAACCCAGGCGGCCGGTCGTCACACCGTCCGGTGGCACGCCTGCACAGCCCAGACGGGCGGGCGTCACGCCGTCCGGCATCGTCGCCGCGCGGGTCTCGCCTGCCGTGCCACCCGCTCCGACGGTGCCGCCCACTCCGGCGGAGGTTAACCAGGACGCCGCTCCGTCCTCCAACGTCCTGGCCGGCGCTCCGCATCTGGGGGACGGCACGGCGCGTCCCGACCTCGCCATCCTCGCGCCCGTGGGTCCTCTGGACGGCGTGCTGGTCAACGAGCTGGCCGACTTCGGCATCCCGCATCTGCTGGTGTCGGCCTTCGAGGGGCACGGGTCCGTCGGCCCGCTGGTGTTTCCTGGGGAGACGACATGCCTGCACTGTCTCGACCTGACGCGCCGCGACCACGATCCCGCCTGGCCGATCGTCACCGCCAGGCTGGGCGGCTATCCGCCCGGCGAGATCGCCTGCGACACGACTCTCGCCACGCTCGTCGCGGCCGCGGCGACCGGCCAGGCGCTTGCTCATCTCGAAGGCCGGGCGACCTCTGTGACGAACGGCACAATGGACGTAATGCCTGATTGGTGCTGGAAAAGACGGTCGTGGAGCGGCCATCCGCAATGTCGTTGTATGCGAAACAATCCATATTCGCTAACAATGGACATGTCACCTACCAGCGACTGACGTGCTCAGGGGACGACCACGAAGGGGGGAAGCGGCATCTCGGGCGAGGTTCCGCGCATGAGTGTGAGCGATCTTCCGCGCCGGGCAGTCACCCGCTCAGCCAAGTTGGCCACCCTTCCGCTCGGGTTCGCCGGGCGGGCCGCCCTCGGCCTCGGCAAGCGCATCGGCGGCAAGTCAGCAGAAATCGTGGCCCAGGAGGTTCAGCAGCGCACCGCCGAACAGATCTTCAAGGTGCTCGGCGAGCTCAAGGGCGGCGCGATGAAGCTCGGGCAGGCACTGTCGATCTTCGAGGCGGCGCTTCCGCCGGAGATCGTCGGCCCCTACCGGGCGACCTTCACGAAACTGCAGGACGCCGCTCCTCCGCTGCCGGTCGCCACCGTCCACAAGGTGCTCGCCGAGCAACTGGGGGACGATTGGCGCAAACACTTCCTCTCGTTCGACGACCGGCCCACGGCCGCCGCCTCGATCGGCCAGGTGCACAAGGCCGTCTGGAACGACGGACGCGAGGTGGCCGTCAAGATCCAGTACCCGGGGGCGGGCAAGGCGCTGCTCGGCGACTTCACACAGCTGGCCCGGCTGGGAAAGATGTTCGGGGCGCTGCTGCCCGGCCTCGACATGAAGGCACTGCTGGCCGAGCTGCGCGAGCGGATCGCCGAGGAGCTCGACTACCTTCGCGAGGCCGAGGCACAGCACGCCTTTGCGCTGGAGTACAACGGCGATCCTGACTTCCACGTCCCTGATGTGGTTGCAGCCAACGAGATGGTGCTGGTCAGCGAGTGGATGGACGGCACTCCCCTGTCGCGGGTGATCACCGAGGGCAGCAAGGAGGAGCGTGATCACGCGGGACTTCTGTTCGTCCGGTTCCTGTTCTGCTCGCCTGCCCGGGTCGGCATGCTGCACGCCGATCCCCATCCGGGCAACTTCCGCGTGCTGGCCAACGGCAAGCTCGGCGTCCTCGACTTCGGCGCGGTCAACCGCCTGCCCGGCGGGTATCCAAAGGTCTTCGGGCAGCTCACGCGCATCTTCAACCAGGGCGACATGGACACCGTGATGACGGGTCTCCGTGATGAGGGCTTCATCCGTCAGGACATCGACATCGACCCCGACGCCCTGCGTGCTTTCCTGGCCCCGTACGTGGAGCCGACGGCCGTGGAGGAGTTCACCTTCAGCCGGGAGTGGCTGCAGGCCCAGGCAGCCAGCGTCACCGACCTCCGTCCGACGAACGTGGTTCGCCAGCTCAACCTGCCGCCGTCGTACGTGCTCATCCATCGGGTACATGCGGCCGGTGTCGGGGTCCTCTGCCAGCTCGGCACCACGGCGCGTTTCCGTGACGAGGTGATTCGCTGGGTTCCGGGCTTCACCGACGACCCGAACGGCGAGGCACTGGCGGTCGGCTGATCAGGCGGCGCTTGTGCTTCGTGGGCGGAGGCGGCGCCTTGCTTGTGGAAATGCACAGCTGGATTGGAGAAGCGCGGCTGGCTCAGGAGATGCACGACTGGCTCGCCGGGAAGCGAGGGTGACCGCAGCATCCGCTGCCGACGCGCTCAAGCCGCGCCGTGGGATGGCGGGTGGGAGGGCGAGGGCATCGGCCTCATCCTCGTCTTCCTACGCAGCCAACAGGGCGCCTTGCCGGGAGGGTGATTGTCGGTCTTCCTCGACCGTCGCTCTCACTCCCGACTCCTGACTCTGGGCTCCTGACTCTGGGCTCCTGGCTCCTCGCTCGTGGCTCCGGGCTCCGGGCTCCGGGCTCCGGCAGGAGGGCACGGATCCACGGCCGGCCGTCGGTGATCTGCTGTTCAGGTCCGTTCGTGTAGCCTTCGTCGCCACCAGGCGCCCAGGTGCCGCTCTGTCGGTTCGAGGTCCAGATCGGGCAGAGTGCGACGGCGCAACCGTCGATCAAGCCTGCTCACGATGCGGCGTAGTTCAGTACGCGTGAGTGCCGGCAAACGGTCGATCTCCGACTGCAGGAGGTCGCGAGAGTAGACCAGATCACAACACGGACAGTCCGTCCGCGGAAGCAGCAACCGCTTACCCGGCTTGCGCAGGAACTCCTCATAACGCTCAAGCGGCCGGGCGGTCGACGGAGACCATCGCCTCCGGATATCTCCAGTGCCGGACCGGGTGGCGTCAAGGTGGCCGCTGGGCTTTGGTGCCTGAGCCCCTGAACGATGCATGGCGCGCACGACACCTGGCGGCCTACGCGGCATCGTCCCTTCGGATCGAGATCATGTCGCCATCGTGCCATGGGCCTTTCGTCACTCAGCGCAAAGGGGCTCCGGCATGGCGCAGCCAACGGGCGATCGAGCTTGGGCGTCAGGGGCAGGCGCAGGCCGGTGTAGCCCGTTCGCCTGGGCTGAACCGATCCTTGTGAGATCCGTACGGGTTGGGGTGAAGAGGACGCTGGGGTGGCGGATCCCCATGACGCCGTGCCTGGACGGCGGTGAGCTTGCCCGCATCCGCGCGGCGCGCCCGTCGTATCGGTCACAGGTGGGGCCTCGGAGGGGTGTTGTCCGAGGTCGCAATGGTGGCGCTTGAGGGTTGCGCGCGGCAAGATCATCGCTGCGCTGGCGGGGCAGGGCTGACGTTCCTGATCGCCGGTCAAGATGATGACCCCAAAGGACGTGTCCGGGGTGATGGCGCCGAGTGCGGATCAGGGATGACGTCCCGAACGTGCGCCAGGGAACGACCCCAAAGCCCTGCGGATCAGGGGTGGCGTTCATGGATGCAGGTCAAAGGACGACCCCAAAGACCCTGCGGATCAAGGATGACGATCCTGGATGCAGGTCAGAGGACGACCCCAAAGACCCTGCGGATCAAGGATGACGATCCTGCACGTAGGTCAGGGAACGGCCCCAAAGACGCGTCCGGGGTGATTGTGCCGGGTGCGGTCAGGGGTGGCGTTCCTGGATGCGGATCAGGTTGCCGGAAGGGTCGCGGACGGCGCAGTCGCGGACGCCGTACGGCTGGTCCATCGGTTCCTGGACGATCTCGGCGCCGCTGGTCTTCAGGCGTTCGAAGGTGGCGTCGAGGTCGTTGGTGGCCAGGTTCACGCCGGCGTAGGTGCCCTTGGCCATCATCTCGGTGATGGTACGGCGCTCGTCGTCGGTGATGCCGTAGCCGTTCGCAACCGGGGGTTGCAGGACGATGGAGGTGTCCGGCTGGCCGGCGGGGCCCACCGTGAGCCAGCGCATCCCCTTGTAGCCGACGTCGTTGCGCACCTCGAAGCCGAGGGCGTCACGGTAGAAGGCGAGGGAGGCTTCCGGGTCGGTGTGCGGGAGGAAGCTGGAGTGGATGGTGATGTCCATGGAAGTCACGCTAATTGGGGTCAGGTAAGCGCGGTCTCTCGGTTCTTGATGGGTCTGGTCACCTGTTTGGCCACGCACGACGGCATCCCCGCGGTCGCGCTCGCCGCGCGGCGACGGTAGACGCTGGGCGGCACGCCGACCAGTTCGGTGAAGCGGGTGCTGAAGCTGCCCAGCGAGGAACAGCCGACCGCGAAGCAGACCTCGGTGACGCTCATGTCGCCGCGGCGCAGGAGCGCCATCGCGCGTTCGATGCGCCGGGTCATCAGGTAGCCGTACGGGGCCTCGCCGTACGCGCGGCGGAACTCGCGGCTGAGGTGGCCGGCTGACATGTTCACGCCGCGGGCCAGGGCTTCGACGTCGAGCGGCTGGGCGTAGTCGCGGTCGATGCGGTCGCGGACGCGGCGCAGCAGGGCGAGGTCACGCAGGTGCTGCGCTTCGGCGGGTCTGCTGGTCACATGCGCCATCGTACGTCGGCCCGAGGCCGGTCGGGACCTCCGGCCGCCCGGCTCACCGCGTACCCTCCACCTCGCGCCCGCTCGTCGGCACGAGTCGGACACGCCCCGAAAGAGCCAAGGCACCGAAGGCGAATGGGGGACGGCCCAGTTGCTGGACGTGCAAGAAGGCCACCCGAGGTCCGGATCGCGAATCACGGGAAGGAGACAGACGGCCAAAGGCCCTCGATTGCTGGTGCGCCGGGCACCCAGGCAACCGGACCACGGCTCAGCCGACAGAACGCAGACGTCCCACAGCTCAGCCGACAAAACGTGAGGTCCGGCGTGCCCGTGACGTCTCGCCGGGGCAGGACGTCAGGTCAGGTGGGCGCGGATTCTGCCCGATGCGCTCAGGGGCCGCCCTGCTGGCCAGGATCACCGCCGGGTGATCTTCCTGATGCACGGTCCAGCAACTCACCCGACAGAACACAGACGTCCCGCTGCTCACCCGGCCGAACGCAGAGGTCTGGGCATGGAAAGAGCCGGGCGCTGGGTGCGCCCGGCTCTTCAGATGCAGATGAGGATCAGGAGATCCTGCGCCGGCGGCAGGACCTCCGCGATCACATCTGCTGGCTCAGCGCCTTCCGCAAGCGGTCGTTGGCCCGCTTGACCTCGCGTCGCGCCCGCTGTACGCGGCTTACGCGCAGGATGAGACGCTGCTCCTCCGCTTCGCGGTGGAGAGTTTGTATTCGGTCGTTGACCAAGTCATGAAACAGATACGGCACGGCCAGGCTCCTGGTGGAAGAAGTGCTCATCGGTGTTCTTGTTCTCTCTCGCTCGTAGGGCTGGTGGGTGGTCAGGCAGCGACCGGGTGCTTGCGGGGACGCCCGCGCGGACGCTTACGGGGAACAACCGTTCCCCTGAGGATCAGTTCGCCGCCCCAGACGCCCCAGGGCTCCTCGCGCTCCAGCGCGCGGGCCAGGCAGGCCTGCTGGATCGGGCAACCGCCGCAGAGAGCCTTGGCGAACTCGACGTCCTCGGGTGACTCTGCGAACCACAGGTCAGGGTCGGTACGACAGGGGATCTTGGCTTCGTCGATCAGGTCCATGATCGTCTTGGCCCCCATCTGCTTCTCCTTTTGATCGAGCTTTTTGATCTTGGTCGGGCACCTCGGAGGTGGTCGGGGATCGCGGAAAAACAAGAAGGCCGCGGATCCTGTGTGCGGATCCGCGGCCTGGGGGCTGCTATGTGCCGGTCAGGTTATGACCGGAGCATCCCTCCAGGGTTGCGGACCGCACAGTCCACCCTTGGTGAGCTGGTTGGTCGGGGCAGCGATACCTGCGCCATAGACAGGAACGCCTTGCGGAGCGGCGACACCCGCGTGAGCCCTCGCACGGACGGCGGGGGCCTGGATACGGGCAGACTTCTCCTGCCGCAGCTTGGCCGGCCCATCGGCGAGCCTCACCGAGTCACGGCGCGCGGAAGCGAGCCACTGCGTGGCCGACATCTGGATGCTCATCACCGGGGCTCACCTCCACTCATCAGATCGTCGGAAACAGGAGTGTCCGACTCGCTTGTCCATGACCCTAAACCGGGAAGCCGGGAAGGGGCAACATATTTTCTACCTGCGATTTTGTGACACAACCACGGTGTCACAACGTGCTGCGAACCGACTACTTCGCCACGCGGATCATCGCCTCCTGGACGACGGATACCACGAGCTCGCCCGACGCGGTGAACATCTCGCCGCGCGCGAGCCCCCGGGCGCCCGCCGACCAGGGGGCCTCCTGGGCGTACAGGAGCCAGTCGTCGGCGCGGAACGGGCGGTGGAACCACATCGCGTGGTCCAGGGACGCGCCGATCACGTTCGAGGCCCCCCAGGCCATGCCGTGGGCCAGCAGGATCGTGTCCACGAGCGTGAAGTCCGAGGCGTACGCGGCCAGCACGACGTGCAGCAGCGGGTCGTCGGGCAGCTCGGCGTCGTAGCGGAACCACACGTTGGTCTGGGCGCTGCGCAGCTCGGGGTTCAGGTGCGCCTCCCACGTCAGGGGCGAGACGTAGCGGGCGTCGACGGGGCGCGGGCGCGAGAGCCACTCCCGCAGCTCGGGGTGGTCGCCCAGCACCTCCGACATCCTGTCCTGGAACGTCGGCAGCGTCTCGGGGGCGGGCACGACCGGCGCCACCGACGCCTGGTGCTCCACGCCCTCCTCGAAGATGTGGAACGAGGCCGACATCGTGAAGATCGCCTTGCCGTGCTGGACGGCGACGATCCGGCGGGTGGTGAACGACCGGCCGTCGCGCAGGCGCTCGACGTTGTAGACGATGGGGATGGACGGGTCGCCCGGCCTGATGAAGTAGGCGTGCAGCGAGTGGACGTGCCGGTCCTTGGGGACGGTGCGGCCGGCCGCCACGAGGGCCTGCGCGGCCACCTGGCCGCCGAAGACGCGCTGAATGCGCTCCTCCGGGCTTCTGCCACGGAAGATGTCCAGCTCGATCTGCTCAAGGTCGAGCAGGTCGAGCAGCTCCTTCAGCGCCTCGTTCACAGGGCCCCCTCACAGACGAACATTCCATGGACAAGTCTGACGTGCCACGCCTGTTCCCCCAAACCCGCCCTGCCTTGCCGGAATGCCCGGTCCCGCCGTTTCACCCGGTGGGGAAGGGACTCACGCGCGAGGGGACCGGCCGTACGTGAGGGATCTCACCCGCGGCACAGGCCGAGGACGGCCTCGCCGTAGCGGTCGACCTTGACCCGGCCGATGCCGGCGATCGACAGCAGCTCCTGCTCGGTGGCCGGCGCGCGTTCGGCGATGGCCTGGAGGGTGACGTCGGTGAAGACGACGTACGGCGGGATCTTGGCCTCCTTGGCGGTGGCCGTGCGCCAGACCTTGAGGCGTTCGAGCAGGGCCTCGTCGTAGTCGGCGGGGCAGGTCGCGCAGCGGCCGAGCTTCTGCTCGGCCGCGGCCACCAGCGTCTTGGCGCACACCCGGCAGCTCACCGGAGCGGCGACCGTGCGGCGTTCGCCGGCCGGGGTCGTCATGCGGGGCGGCGTCGAGGCGCGGCCGGTGAGCCCGTCGAGGAAGCGGGAGGGGCGGCGGCTCTTGCGCCCGCCGGGCGCGCGGGCCAGCGCCCAGGAGAGCGACAGGTGCTCGCGGGCGCGGGTGACGCCGACGTAGAGCAGCCGGCGTTCCTCCTCGATCTGCTCGGGGGTCTCGGCGTAGATGATCGGCAGCATGCCGTCGGTGACGCCGACCAGGAAGACCGCGTCCCACTCCAGGCCCTTGGCGGCGTGCAGCGAGGCGAGCGTGACGCCCTCCACCGGTGGCGCGTGCTGCTCGGAGGCGCGGCGTTCCAGCTCGGCGACGTACGCGGGCAGGTCGGCACCGTCGGCGGCCATGTCCTCGGCCAGGTCGGCCAGCGCCTTCAGCGACTCCCACTTCTCCCTGGCCTTGCCGCCGCCGGGCGGGGAGGGGGTCAGGCCGACCCCGGTCAGGATGTGGTGCACCTCCGAGGCCAGCGGCTCGCCCGCGGCCGACCGCGCGGCGCCGCGCAGCAGCACGACCGCCTGCCGCACCTCGGGACGCTCGAAGAATCGTTCGGCGCCGCGCAGCACGTACGGGATCTCGGCCTTGGACAGGGCCTCCTCGTAGGACTCCGACTGGGAGTTGACCCGGAACAGCACGGCGATCTCGCGCGAGGGCACCCCCTTGTCCAGCAGCTTCCTGATGGCTCGCGCGACGCCGGCGGCCTCGGCGGGCTCGTCGTCGTAGTCGGAGAAGACCGGTTTGGGGCCGTCGGGGCGCTGGGCGATGAGTTCGAGGCGGTTGGGGGTCTTGGACTTGGCGATGACCAGGTTGGCCAGGTTCACGACCTGCGGGGTGGAACGGTAGTCGCGGACCAGCCTGATGACGGCGGCCTTGGGGTGCTCGACGGCGAAGTTGGTGAGGTAGCGGGGGCTGGCGCCGGTGAACGAATAGATGGTCTGGTTGGGGTCGCCGACCACGCAGATGTCGTCCCGGCCGCCGAGCCAGGTGTCGAGCAGGAGTTTCTGGAGCGGGTTGACGTCCTGGAACTCGTCCACGACGAAGTAGCGGTACTGCTGGCGGATCTGGGCCGCGACCTCCTGGTGCTCGGTCATCACGGCCGCGGTCAGTTCGAGGATGGTCTCGAAGTCGACCAGGTGGCGTTCGCGGCGGATGCGCTCATACGACTCGTAGAGCCGGGCCACCTCCTCCGGCGAGCCGGGCGGCGTGCGGTGGTGCTTGGCGGCGGCGGCCACGTAGTCTTCGGGGCCGATCTGGGAGACCTTGGCCCATTCGACCTCGGCCGCGATGTCCCGCAGCTCGGACCGGTCGGGAGTTTTCCGGATCTGGCGGCAGGCTTCGACCAGTACCGGCAACTTCGACTCGATGACCGAAGGGGCCTCGCCGCCGATCACCCGCGGCCAGAAGTAGGTGAGCTGACGCAGGGCGGCCGCGTGGAACGTACGGGCCTGGACGCCCGGCGCCCCCAGCGCCCGCAGCCGCTGCCGCAGCTCCCCCGCCGCCCGGGTGGTGAACGTCACCGCGAGCACGCTGGGCGCGTCGACCACCCCGCTGCGCACGGCGTGGGCGATGCGATGGGTGATCGCCCGGGTCTTGCCGGTGCCGGCGCCGGCGAGCACGCACACCGGGCCGCGCACCGCCTCGGCGACCTCCCGCTGTTCCGGGTCGAGGCCGCTGAGGACGTCATCCACGCTGTTCACCCGATCTTCCTCCCCGCAAGTGGCGCCGAAGCACTTTATTCTGGCAACATGCGGCCCGACGTATGTTCATAGTCACCGAGATGCAAAGGAATGGTCTCTTCCCTCACAATGGGGCCGACCATGCTGCATGGGGGAAAGGAAGGCCGTGCGAACAGCGGTTTTCGCGGGCGCGCTGGTGCTCGCTGCCGTGGCGCTCACACCTGCCGTCGCGTTCGCGGCCGAGCCGCCCGTCCCCGTGGTGACCAATCCCACAGACCCCGACGGCCTGGGCGGGCTGGCCACGGAGACCCTTTCCTACGGCCGCCAGCGCAACCAGGACATGGACGTGTGGTGGACGCCCGACGGCCAGAAGCGCCCCGGCGTCTTCCTGATCCACGGCGGCTGGTGGTCCGGCGGCGACAAGAAGTACATGAAGGAGATCACCCGTAGTTACGCCGACCTCGGGTACACCGTCTTCAACCTCAACTACCGGCTCTCCGGCGAGGCCGCCTGGCCGGCGCAGCGCACCGACGCGCTGGCCGCCATCGCCCTGGCGCGCAAGCACGCCGACCGCTGGGCCTTCGACGCGAGCAAGTACGTCGTCGTCGGCTTCTCGGCGGGCGGGCACATCGCCGCCTCGGTCGGCACGTACGGCAACGGCATCGCCGGGCTGAAGGGCGTGGTCGGGCTGTCGCCGATCATCTCGCCGCTGCGCGCGTACGCCGACGGCGAGAAGACCGCGAACCACGACAAGCGCAAGCTGCGCGAGGCCGCGATGCGGCTGGCCGGCGGCTGTGAGCCCAAGGGCAAGTGCTCGCGCGTGTGGGCGAGCATGGAGGTGGCCTGGCACGCCAGCGCCAAGGACGCCCCGATGCTCACGGTGCACTCCGAGGACGAGTTCGTGCCGCCGTCGCAGAGCCAGTTGCTCAAGCAGATGCTCGGCCAGGTGGGCGTGCCGATGACGATCATGACGGCGCCGGGCACCAACCACAGCGCTCCCCTGTACCGGGAGCCGGGCGTGGCCGAGCGGGTGCAGGCCTGGATCGCCGAGCGCATCGGCTAGAGGGCCCCGGGTAGGGATTAAGCGGGCGCCTCCGCGTTGTTGCACCGAGCGCCTGATTTCCTGACCTTGGAGGGACAACCCGACATGGCGCTCACGGTCTACAGCACCACCTGGTGCGGCCCATGCAAGCGGCTGAAGTCTCAGCTCGCCCGCGAAGGCATCACGTTCAAAGAGGTCGACATCGAGCGCGACCCGGCCGCCGCCGAATTCGTCATGAGCGTCAACAACGGCAACCAGACCGTTCCGACCGTGGTGATCGAGACCGCCCACGGCCGGATCGTCCGGACCAACCCCTCCGCTCGCGAGGTCAAGGCCCTGCTCGGCGCGGCCTGATCACCAGTCGCCGATGAGCTCGCCGCCGTACCACGTCTCGATCAGGCGGCGGGCTATCGACACCGGGGGCGGCAGGCGCACCTCGCCCGACCGGAGCGCGGCCACCAGCTCGTCGCGGGTGAACCAGCGCGCCTCGGCGATCTCGTCGGCGTCGGGGATCAGCGCGGTCGTGGTGGCGTCGGCGAAGAAGCCGAGCATGAGGCTGCGCGGGAACGGCCAGGGCTGGCTGCCCAGGTAGCGCGGGTTGACGACGTTGACGCCGACCTCTTCGGCGACCTCGCGGACCACCGCGTACTCCAGGGACTCGCCCGGCTCCACGAAGCCCGCCAGGATCGACAGGCGCCCCTCGGGCCATTGGGGGCCGCGGGCCAGCAGGCAGCGGTCGTCCTCGTCCCTGATCAGCATGATGACCGCCGGGTCGACGCGCGGGAAGTGCTGGCTGGAGTCCTTCGGGCACACCCGGACATGACCGCCGGCCTGCACCGCCGTACGGGCGCCGCAGCGCGGGCAGAACTGGTGGGTGGCGTGCCAGGCCTCCAGCGCCACCGCGTGGACCAGCAGGCCCGCGTCGCGGTCGCCGAGCAGCCCGCCCACCTGGCGCAGGCCCGCCGGCACCGGACGGCCCTCGGGCGTGTCGCTCAGGCTCATCGGCATCGTCACCCGGCCGTTGAGGTCGCCGACCGGCGTGCCGGGCAGTGGCGCGGCCACCGCGAAGTAGGCCGTGCCGCCCTCGACGCCGAGCAGGTAACGCTCGCCCGGCGGCGCCTGCGCGGAGGTGTAGAGCACCGCGTGCACCTCGTCGCCGGCCCGCCGCACCAGGGTGTGGCCGTTGTCGATCACCAGCACCCTGGTCCCGGGGTCGGCCCACGCCTTCTCCAGCCATCTGTCGTCGGCACGCAGCGCCGACGATCTGTCGATGGTCCCCCGTGCCAGGAGCAGTGGGCCGATGAGTTGCTCTTCCGCGGTCTTTTCCACTGGCCGCCCCTCCCCAAGTCGCTTGTCATCCTATGACCTCGCAGTTAGCCGCCGATTAGGGTGTGCGGGCCCCGGGGCGATCATTCTCAGGCTAAGATCATCGAGTTAGGTTAGCCTTACCTGATTCCTGCGGGGGTGCCTTCGCGTTGCGGCTCTACCTGACCGCGCTCAAGCCGACGGACTCGGTGACGTACGGCTTCCTGCCCGCGGCGCGGGCCCTCGGGTGCGAGGTGACCGTCCTGACCGACCGGCCGGAGCGGCATCCCGGCTCGGTGCGTTGCGACGTACGCGACCCGCGCGCCCTGATCGACGCGGTCGAGCACCTGGGCAGGCCCGACGCGATCTTCTCCAACTCCGACCACCTTCAGGCGGAGACCGCTCTCGCGGCGTCGTACTTCGGACTTCCGGGCAAGGACTGGCGGGCCTGTCTGGCCGCCAAGAACAAGTTCCTGATGCGCCGCGGGCTCGCGGAGGCCGGCATCGAGACGGTGCGGTCCCTGCGGCTCGCGCCCGCCGATCCGGTGCCCGAGCGCCTGCCCCGGCCCGTGGTGCTGAAACCCCGCGAGGGGGTGGCCAGCGAGGACGTCGTGCTGGTCGAGGACGACCTCCCCCGCGCCGTGGCCGCGGCCAGGCGGCGCCGTCCGGGCGAGACGCTGGTCGTGGAGGAGTACCTCGAAGGGCCGCTGCGGACCCTGGAGACCCTCGGGGACGGCTCCGCGACGCGGGTGCTGGGCGGCTTCGCGACCACGCTGGGCCCGCTGCCGCACTTCGTGGAGGAGCGGCTCGACTGGGCGCCCGCCGCCGACGCCCACGTGCTCGCCGCGCTGCGGGCCCTCGGGGTGGGCTTCGGCGCCTGCCACACCGAGTACGTCCTGACGCCGGCCGGCCCACGGATCGTCGAGGTGAACTACCGGGCGATCGGCGACCACTGCGACTTCCTGCTGGCCGACGTGCTGGGCGTGCCGCTGTTCGAGTGGATCCTGCGCACGCATCTCGGGGAGCCGGCGCCCGAGCCGCCGCGTCCGTCCCGGCACGGCTGCGCGGTCAGCGTGGTCGCCGACCGGCCGGGCGTCGTCAAGGAGGGGCCGCCGGAGGAGGACGTCGAGGACGACGGCGTACGACTGTGGCACCGGCCGCTGCGGGCCGTCGGGGACGTCATGGAGCTGACCCACACGAACCGGGACTACCTGGGCGTCATCCGGGCCGTGGGACCGGACCGGGCCCGCGTGGACGCCGCCGTCGAGCGGTACCGGGCGGCCCGGCCGTGGGTGGTCGGGTGAGGACGCGGGAGGCGTACCTGGCCGCCCGGGTGCTGGACGCGCTGGTCCGCGAGGACTACGGCGGGCTGGCCGCCCGTCTCGACCGGACCAGGGCCGGGGCCGGGCTGCTGCTGGCCGACGGGCGGTGGGTCCGGATGGTCGCGGGGTCGCCGTTCCAGGACTTCGTGGTGGCGCCGGACGAGCGTCTGGGCCTGGAGCAGGTGCTGGAGACGCTCGTGGAGGTGTCCGAGCCGGCCGACGCCGAAGGGGTGGCGGCCTTCTTCGACGAGTGCCTGACCGCCCTGTCCGCGCTGGAGCTGCACGACGCGCACGCCGGGGAGGTGCTGCGGCACGGGCCGTCCTACGAGACGCTGGCGGCCTTCGCCGACCATCCCGTCTACCCCACCTCACGGGCCAGGATCGGCGCCTCGGACCGCGACCTGCTGGCGTACGCGCCGGAGTTCGCGCCCTCGTTCGCCCTGCGATGGGCGGTCGTCCCCCATGCGGGGACGGCGCTTCCCGCGGACGTGCCGCGGCCGGCGGGCGGGGGCGTGCTGTTCCCTGTGCACCCGATGGCCGTCGACGAGGTGCGGAAGATCGACGGGGTCCGGGTGCTGACCGAGGAGGCGGTCACCGTACGGCCCACCCTGTCCATGCGGACCATCGAGGTCGGGCCGCGTACGCACCTCAAGCTGCCGTTGCCGGTGAGCACGCTCGGCGTGCGCAACCGGCGCTCGATCGCAGCGGGCACCCTGGAGGACGGCGCGCGGGCCGAGCTGCTGCTGCGCCGGCTCGCCGATCCCGATGTGCTGCTGGCCGACGAGCAGACCCACGCGCACGCGGGCCACGAGTACCTGGCGTGGATGGTCAGGCGGCTGCCGGAGGGCCGGATCGTCCCGGTCGCGGCGCTGGCGGTGCCCGGCGTGCTGGACGGCCTCGGCCCTGACGTGCTGCCCCGCTACCTGCGTCTGCTGCTGCGCTGGAACGTGCGGCTGTTCGTCCGGTACGGCGTCGCGCTGGAGGCCCACCAGCAGAACCTGGCCCTCGTCCTGCGGGACGGCGACCTGCGGCTGCTGGTCAAGGACAACGACGGCCTGCTGGCCTCGCCGTCGAGGCTGGCGGCGGCCGGGATCGAGGTGCCGGCCTTCTCCGACGGGCGCATGCTCACCGACGACCCGCACGCGCTGGCCGACGTGTTCGTCACGATCACGCTGCACCTGGCCGCCGCGGCGGTGGCGTTCGCCGTGCTGCCGCCGGCGCGGGCGGCGGCCCTGGTGCGCGGCACGCTCGCCGAGGCGCTCGACGAGCACGGCGACCATCCCATGGCCCGGCTGCTGCGCGCCAGGACGCTCGACGCGGCCAGGCTCACCGGCAAGTCCATGGTCACCGCCGGGACGCTCGTGGCCAAGGAACGGTCCGGGGCGCGGGACGTGAACAAGTTCTACGGCATCAGCGGGCCCAACTACCTGAGGAGAGCGTGAATGGACGTCCTGGCCATCGGGGCGCCGGCCGAGGAGGCGACGCTGGCGGCCCTGCTGCGGTGCTGCGTGCGCGAGGTGGCCGGGCCCAGGGGACTGGTCTGGCCGGCGCCGCCGTACGTGCTGCTGCGGGTGGCGGGGACGCTGCTGCGGGCCCGTACGCACGGCGGGGCCGCGCTGCGCCTCGACGGGCCCCCGGAACGCCTGGAGGGCGGCTCCTGGCAGCCGCTGACGGTCGCCGAGCTGGTCCGGCTAGCCGAGGCCGACCTGGCCGGCCGGCCGGACGAACCTGCGCGCCAAGGCCGGGGAGCCGGGGCGGCGCACCTCGTCGTCGAACCCAACGGCGAGTTCGCCGGCCAGGTGGCCGCCAGCAGGGACGCCATCGCGGCGATCCTGGCGGCCAGGGCGCGGGCCGAGCCACCCGCCGATCCCTGGCTGGCCTCGGAGCAGGCGCTCGTGTACGGCCACCCGTTCCACCCCACCCCCAAGGCCCGCGACGGCGCGGACTGGCTGCGCTACGCCCCCGAGGCCCACGCCGCCTTCCCGCTGCGGCTGCTCGCGGTACGCGAGGACGCGCTGGCCGAGGAGGGCGACCTGACGGCCCTGGACGCGCTCGGCCCGGCGCCCGCCGGACACCGGCTGCTGCCCGCCCATCCGTGGCAGCTCGCCCTGCTGCGTCCCGCTTTCGGCCCCGGGCTGGTCGATCTCGGGCCGGGCCCGCTCGCGGTGCCGACCTCGTCGGTGCGGACCGTGTACGTCCCGGACGCCGAGGTGTGCCTGAAGTTCTCCCTGGACGTGCGGATCACGAACTGCGTGCGCAAGAACGCCTGGTACGAGCTGGCCGGGGCCGTCGAGCTCACCTCCCGGCTGGCGCCGGTGATCGCCGAGGTCGCGGCGCGGCACCCGGCCGTCCGCTGGCTCCCCGAGCCCGGCTACCGCACGGCGCTCGGGCAGCGTGAGGGACTGGGCGTGATCGTCCGGGCGAGCCCGTGGACGGCCTGCGACCCCGGCGTCACCCCGGTCCTCGCCGCCGCCCTCGCCCTGGACGCCGCCCCGGCCGACCCCCTGGCCTGGTGGACGGCGTACGTGTCGGCGGTCGCGCTGCCGGTCGTGGACCTGTACTTCAGCCACGGCGTCGTCCTGGAGCCCCACCTGCAGAACGTGCTCGTCGGCCTGGACGCCGCCGGCCGGCCCGTCCAGGCGATCTTCCGCGACCTGGAGGGCGTCAAGCTCGTCGCGGGCCGCCACGACCTGGGCGGGCTGCACCCCGCCGTGGCCGGCGCGCTCACCCACGACCCGGCGCGGGGCTGGGCCCGCGTCGTCTACTGCCTGTTCGTCAACCACCTCACCGAGATCGCCGCCACCCTGGCGGGGCCCGACGACGGGCTGCTGCGCGCGTTGTGGCGGGCCGCCCGCGACCTGCTCGCCCGCCAGGCCGCCGAGCTCGGGCGGCCGCTTCCGCTGCGCGACCTGCTGGCCGGAGCGCCACTGCCCGCCAAGGCGAACCTGCGCGTGCGGTGGGCCAGGGCAGCCGACCGCAGCGCCGGTTACGTCCCGATCGCGAACCCGCTCGCGTGAGCCGCGTCCTGGAGCGCGAACCCGCTCGCGTGAACCGTGTCCTGGAGGCCGCCGCCCGGCTGCCCGCGCTGCCCGCCTACCTCTACGACCTGCCCGCGCTCGACGAGCACGCCGCGTCGGTGCGCGCGGCGCTGGGCGAGGTCGAGCTGTACTACGCGGTCAAGGCCAACCCCGACGCCGAGCTGCTGCGGGTGCTGGCCCGGCACGTGGACGGGTTCGAGGTGTCGTCGGCGGGCGAGCACGCGCACGTCTCCGCGCTGTTCCCGGGCGCGCGGCTGGCGCTCGGCGGGCCCGGCAAGACCGACGCGGAGCTGCGGCTGCCGCACCACCGCCTGCACGTCGAGTCGCCGTACGAGCTGCGCCGCCTGCTCGCGACCGGGCTGGAGGCCGACGTGCTGCTGCGGGCCAACCCGGACCTGCCGGTCGAGGGGGCCGCGCTCACGATGGACGGCCCGTTCGGCATGGACGAGGCGGGGCTGGCCGAGTGCCTGCCGCTGTTCACCGACCGCGTACGGCTGCGCGGCCTGCACGCCCACCTGGCCAGCGGCCTGGCCGCCGCCGAGCTCCTCCGGCTGGCCGGGGCCCTGCTGGAGACCGGGCATCGGGAGGTCAACCTGGGCGGGGGCATGGCGGTGTCGTACACGTCAGGCGAGCGCTTCGACTGGGCGGCCTACGGCGAGGGGCTGGCCGCGCTGCGGGCCGGGCGGCGGCTGCGGGTCGAGCCGGGCAGGTCGCTCACCGCCTACTGCGGCCACTACGTCACCGAGGTCGTGGACGTGAAGCGGGTGCGCGGCCAGGCGTACGCGATCGTCCTGGGCGGGACGCACCACCTGCGCACGCCGGTCACCAAGGGCCACGACCAGCCGTTCACGATCCTTCCCACAGGTGGCGGGCCCGGGGTCGCCGGGGAGCCCGTGACGTTCGCCGGCCAGCTGTGCACCCCCAAGGACGTCTTCGCCCGGAACGTGGTGACCTCGGTGCGGGTGGGGGACCGGGTGGTGTTCGGCATGGCCGGCGCCTACGCCTGGAACATCTCCCACCACGACTTCCTCATGCACCCCCGGCCCGCCTTCCACCACCTAGGACTCTGAGGCCGGGACCGCCTCGACGAGCGCGACCAGCCCCTCGGCGTCGAGCAGGTTGACCGGCCGCACGGTTCTGTTGGCCCGGACGTAGTGGAAGGCCGCGCTCACCTTCTCCAGCGGCACCTCGGCCAGGTGCGACCACGCCAGCCGGTACGCGGCGAGCTGCACCGAGGCCGTGCGGGCCGCCTTCCCCCTGGGCGGTACGCCGGTCTTCCAGTCGACCACCTCGTAGCCGCCGTCGGGCAGCTCGAACACGGCGTCCATCCGCCCGCGCACCAGCCGGTCGGCGATCATGGTCTCGAACGGCACCTCCAGGTCGACCGGCCGCCGGTCGGCCCACTCGCTCTCCTCGAACCGCTGCTGCAGCTCGGCCAGCCGCACGTCGGCCTCCTCCAGCTCCTCCAGCGGGTCGAGGTCGAAGTCGTCGATCAGCCGCTGCTGGTCCCACCGGCTCTCCAGCCACCTGTGGAACGACGTGCCCCGGCGGGCCAGCGGCGCCGGCTTGCGCGGCACCGGACGGCGGATCCTGCGGGCCAGCTCGGCCGGGTCGGTGGCCAGCGTGACCAGCGACGACACGGTCAGCTTGGCCGGCAGGTCGACGACGGTCGCCGGTTTGCGCCGGTTCAGCTCGCGTTCGCGCAGCAGCAGGTCGGTGTCGCGCTCCCAGGCGCGCAGGCGCTCCTCCTCGAACGGGCGCAGCGGCTCGTCGTCCTCGTCGGCCAGGTTGCCGGCCAGGGCGTCCTCGACCAGCCGGGCCCCGTCGAGCACCGACTCGTAGCGCAGGCCCTCGGGGGTGACCGGCCAGACGGCCTCGGCCGGCTCGGCGAGCAGCGGGTTCGTCGCGCCCTCGGCGAGGTCGCCGGCCCAGTAGGACACCCGGTCGGCCGTGTCGCGGATCTCCAGCAGGAACTCCGACGGCTCCAGCGGCTTGGTGGCGCTGCCCCAGCGGTAGCCGGAGGCGATGAGGTGGTAGTGGGCCCGGGTGACGGCGACGTACGCCAGCCGCCGCTCCTCCATCAGGTCGCGCTCACGGCACTGCTCGTCGAACGCGGCCAGCTCCTCCTTGCTCAGCCCGCCCAGCCGGGGCAGGTCGGCGGCGTCGCCGCGCAGCGGGTAGGGCAGCTTGCGCGGGTTGTCGGTCCAGCGGCTGTTCATCACCGGCGTGGCCGGGAACACGCTGCCCGTCGCGATCGTGCCCTTCGAGCTGAGGAGCTGCGACAGGCCCGGCACGACCACGATCGGCCACTCCAGGCCCTTGGAGGCGTGGACGGTCATCAGCTTGACGCTGTTGCTCTCGCCGACCCGGCCCGCCTCCAGCCCGAACTCCTCGCTCTCGGCCGCCTGGAGATAGGCCAGGAACGCGCCCAGCGTCGGGTCCTCGGCGTCGCCGGCGAACCTGGCGGCCGCGTCGATGAAGGCGTCGAGGTCGGCCCGCGCGGCGAACGCCCCGGCCGTGCCGCTGCGGGCGGCCACCTCGATGTCCAGGCCGAGCCGGCGTTCGATCTCGGTGACCAGGTCGGGCAGCGGCTGGGCGGTGTGGCCGCGCAGGTTGCGCAGCTCCTGGGCGAGCGCGACCAGCCGGGTGCGGGCCAGCGGCGAGAACGACTCCAGCCACTCGGGCCGGTCGGGCAGCTCGTCGAGCGCGTCGACCAGGCTGCCGCGCTCCTCGGCCAGGTCGGCGACCACCTGGTCGAGCGGGTCGTCGGCGCGGTGGCTCTCGCTCAGCTCGCGGGCCAGCTCCCTGGCGTGCTCCCCCAGCACCCGCAGGTCGGCCGGCCCGACCCGCCAGCGCGGCCCGGCCAGCAGCCTGGCCAGCGCGTCGCCGGCGGTGGCGTCGTAGAGCACGCGCAGGGTCGCCACGATGTCGTTGACCTCGGGCACGGTCAGCAGGCCGCCGAGCCCGACCACCTCGACCGGGATGTCGCGATCCTCCAGCGCCTTGCGCAGCGCGGGGAACTGCGAGCGCTTGCGGGCCAGGATCGCGACGTCCTGGGGCTGGACGGCGAGCGTCTTCTTGCGTTCCTTCTCGCCCCAGGGCAGGCCGTCGGGGGCGGTCTCCTGGCCGAGGATCCTGGCCACGCCGTCGGCGATCCACTTGGCCTCGTCCTCGGCGGTCTCGTGGAAGGCGCAGGTGACGCGGCCCCGCTCGACCCGGTTGGGCCCCGGCACCAGCACGGGGACCTCGCGGGCCTCCATGCGCAGCGGGAGCTGGACGCGGGCGGCGACGTCGAGGACCCGGTCGCCGTTGCGGAAGCTGACGCTGAGCTGGCGGACCGGCGCCTCCTCACCGGCGGGGGTGCGGAAGTCGCGGGGGAAGCGGCGCAGGTTGCCCGCCGAGGCGCCGCGCCAGCCGTAGATGGACTGGCAGGGGTCGCCGACGGCGGTGACCGGATGGCCGCCGCCGTAGAGCGAGCGCAGCAGGACGAGCTGGGCGTGGCTGGTGTCCTGGTATTCGTCGAGCAGGACCACGGAGTAGCGGGACCGTTCGCTCTCGCCCACTTCCTTGTGGTTGGCGGCGATCCGGGCGGCCAGCGACATCTGGTCGCCGTAGTCGATGACCTCGCGGCGGCGCTTGAGCCGTTCGTACGCCTCCACCAGCGGCAGCAGCTGCTCCCTGGCCGCCTGCACGCCGACCGGCTTGCGCTGGGCCACGGTCGTGCGGCCGGGCAGCGCGCCCAGCCGGGCCTCCAGCCACTCCCCCATCCGCCGTACGTCGGCGGGCGCGCGCAGGTGCTCCGACAACTCGCCGGCGAGTTCGAGCAGGGCGGCGGTGACCGAGGGCGGGCCCAGCTCGATCTTGTCCATCGGCCCGTCGTACAGGGCCACCACGCGCGAGGCGAGCTGCCACGACACCGCCGGGGTGACCAGGCGCATGGTGGGTTCGAGCGCCTCGCGCAGGGCGTGGTCGGTGACCAGGCGGGCGGCGTAGGCGTGGTAGGTGGAGACGGTCGGCTCGTTGTCGAGCGCGCCGGGCGCGACCAGGCCCGCCTCGGCGAGCCCGGTCAGGCGCTCCCTGACCCGGACGGCCAGCTCGGCCGCGGCCTTGCGGGTGAACGTCAGCCCCAGCACGTTCTCCGGTTTGACCAGGCCGTTGGCCACCAGCCAGACCACCCGCCCGGCCATCGTCTCGCTCTTGCCCGAGCCCGCGCCCGCCATGACGACCATCGGTTCGAGGGGCGCCTCGATGACCGCGGCCTGCTCGCTCGTCGGCGGCAGGATGCCGAGCTTGTCGGCCAGTTCGACCGGGTTCAGCACACCTGGCCCCCGTTGTCGTTGACCGGGCAGCTCGCCCGCGCCGCGCACGTGCGGCAGCCGTCGTTCACCTTGGCCTGGAAGAACGGGCCCGACATGCCCGTGGCGACGGTGTCGACCAGGTCGCCGGCCCAGCCGGGGTTCTTGTCGTCGGCCAGCGCGCCCTGCCGCTGCTCGGTGGCGGCGTTCTTGCCGGCCGCCTTGCCGAGCTGGACCAGCGCCGCGCCGCCGGGCTCGGTCATGCCGTGCCGGGCGAACGCGCCGAGCAGCGCGGCGAGCTGGTAGACGCCGAGCTGCGGATGGCGGTCGAGCTCTCCCGCCTTGGGCTTGGAGCCGCCGGTCTTCAGGTCGATGATCACCGCGCGGCCGTCGTCGTCGCGCTCGACCCGGTCGACCCGGCCCTTGATCTGCACGCCCTCGGAGACCGTGGCGACGAACGACTCCTCGATGGCGACCAGCTCGCGCGGGTTGTCCTTCTGCCAGCGCAGGAACTTGCCGATCATCTGCTCGGCGACCTGGCGCTGCTTGCGGTTGTACCAGACGCCGCCGAAGTCGAGCTCGTTCCAGACCTGGTCGAGCCGCTCGCCCAGGGCGTCCTCGCCGGGCAGGTCGGTGGCGGCCAGCATGGCCAGCGCGTGGATGACGTTGCCGAGGCCCTGGGCGGTGCTGGTGCCCGCGGCTCCGACGGCCGTCTCCAGGAGCCAGCGCAGGCCGCACTTGGTGAAGCTCTCGACCGCGGACGGGGAGATGTTGACGATGTCGTCCGGCCAGCTCAGCGGGCGGTCGTCGGTGATGGGGGTGAGGGCGTACCAGTCGTTGGGGTGGGCGCCCTGGACCCCGGCGGCGGCCAGGCGGGCGAGCTGCCGCGCGGCGCGCTGCCGGACCTTGGCCGGCTTCGTGGGGTCGGTCACCGCGCTGCGGAGATCGGCCACCAGCGCCGACATGGTCAGCCAGCGCGCCCGGTCGTCGACCGTGGCCGACTCGACCTCGCCCGGCATCAGCTCCGACAGGAACCGGGAGGGCCGCTCGTCGGTGTCCTCGCCGCCGACCGCCGTGACCACCAGCCGCCGCCTGGCCCGCGTGGCCGCGACGTAGAACAGCCGCCGCTCCTCGGCCAGCAGCTTGGAGGCCAGCGACGCGGCGCTCGGCTCGGCGCCCTCGACCACCTCCACCAGGTCGTCGGCGCCCAGCAACGACCCGCGCAGCCGCAGGTCGGGCCAGACCCCCTCCTGGACGCCCGCCACGACCACGATGTCCCATTCCAGGCCCTTGGAACGGTGGGCCGTCAGCACCCGCACGGCGTCGCCGTCGGGCGCGCGGTCGGCCAGCGTGTCGCCCGGGATCTCCTGGGCGGCCAGGTTGTCGAGGAACACCTCGGGGCCCGCCTTGGGCATGCGGTCGACGAACTTGGCGGCGTGGTCGAACAGCGCCACCACCGCGTCGAGGTCGCGGTCGGCCTGCGCGCCGCGGGAGCCGCCGGACAGGCTCTGCTCGGCCCAGCGCCCGCCCAGGCCGCTGGCGTGCCACACGGCCCACAGGAGGTCTTCGGCGGTGCCCTCCTGCGCGGCGGCCTCGCGGGCGGCGGCGAGCAGCTTGGCGACGCGTTCGGCGGGGAGGGCGACGTGCGGCTCGACGCGGGTGAGCTCGCGGGTGTCCTGGATCGCCGCCACCAGCAGCTCGCCGGACGACCGCGCCTCGGGCCTCGCCTCGGCGGCCGGCTCCTCCTCGGCGGCCAGGGCCTCGTTCTCGGCTATCTTGAGCGCCCGGCGCAGGCGGCGTACGCCGATCATGTCCGTGCCGCCGAGCGGGCCCGTCAGCAGCTCCTCGGCCACCCCCTCGTCGAGCTGCGCCGGGTCGAGCGCCACCCGCAGCATCGTGAGCAGCGGCCGCACGCCCGGCTCCTGGGCGATCGGCACCTCGTCGCCGGCGATCATCGTCGGCACCCCGGCGTTGACCAGCGCCCGCCGCAGCAGCGGCACCTGGCGCTTGGCCGAGCGCACCAGCACCGCCATGCGGTGCCAGGGCACCCCCTCGATCAGGTGCGCCCGCCGCAGCGTGTCGGCGACGATCGCGGCCTCCTGGCTGGTGCTGTCGGCCAGCAGGACGCGCACGTCGCCGGGCTCGGCGCCGGCCGCCGGGACCAGGTCGCGGTGACCGTGCCGCTGGTCGTGGTCGGGGGCCGGGGCGATCGGCAGGCGGGCGGCGACCCGGCGCGAGGCCTCCAGCAGGTCGGCCCCGCTCCTGCGGCACTCGCGCAGCGCCACCACCGGCGCCTCGCGCCCGTCGAGCGTCCTGAACCGCTCGGGGAACTTCATGATCCCCTGGACGTCGGCGCCCCGGAACCCGTAGATCGACTGGTCGGGGTCGCCCACCGCGACGAGGTCGCGCCCGTCGCCGGCGAGCTGGTCGAGCAGGTACTCCTGGGCCGGGTCGGTGTCCTGGTACTCGTCGACGAACACGACGTCGTGGGCGGCCCGCTCGCGCTCGCGCACCTCGGGCCTGGTCAGCAGCGCCGAGGCGGCACCGATGAGCTCGGCGTAGTCGTAGGTCTCCTCGGGGTCGAGGTCGAACCGGTCCTGGTAGCGCTCGTAGAAGCGGCCGGTGGCGATCCAGTCGCTCCTGCCGTGCAGCCGGCCGAGCGCGACCAGCCGCTCGCCGTCGAGGCCGCGCTCGGCGGCCCTGGACAGGAAGTCGCGCACCTCCTCGGCGAAGCCGCGGGTCTTGAGCGCCTCGCGCAGCGACGGCGGCCAGTCGAGCGCGCCGTTCTCCAGCTCGCCGTGGAGCAGCCGGCGGATCTCCAGAAGCTGCTCGGGGCCGGTCAGCAGGCGCGGCGGCGCCTTGCCCTCCAGCACGGACTCGCGGCGCAGGAGCGCGTAGGCGTAGGAGTGGAAGGTCAGCGCCATCGGCGAGCGGGTGGTGCGCCGCAGCCGGCCGGTGACGCGCTGGCGCAGCTCCTCGGCGGCCTTTCGGCTGAAGGTGAGGATGAGCACCCGTTCGGGGTCGGCCCCGCGCCGTTCGATACGCTCGACCACGCTCTCGACGATCGTCGTCGTCTTGCCCGTGCCGGGCCCCGCGAGGACGAGGAGCGGGCCGCTCCGGTGCTCGACCACGGCACGCTGGTGTTCATCCAGCACAGGAGGCTCAACAGGGCCCCCGCTGCCACGCCGCACCAACCGCCAGGTCTGACCACTCACAGCACTAGATTCCACCAGACCACACGGACAGATCGTGCCGACTTACCCGGTCTCCCCCGCGATCCGCCTACCGTATCGAGGCAAATATCCGAATATCGTGCGACACGCCGAGCCCGGGGTTTCGCCGTGGGCGTTGCGCTGCCTGGGGCGATGTAACGATCCGCACGATTGCCCCACACACGCAGCGTTGTCTCTTGTAACGTTGGGTTGATACTCGCGCCTTCGCTAGGGGGTTGGTCACATGCGCTGGCAGGTCCACTCCGAAACGTCGCTCTACGCCGACCAGTGGCTGGACATCCGGATCGCGGATGTGGAGCTGCCCGACGGGCGGCACCTCGATCACCGGCTGGTCCGCACCGCGCCGGCCGCGGGCGCGGTCGTCACCGACGACAAGGACCGGGTGTTGCTGATCTGGCGCCACCGCTTCATCACCGACAGCTGGGGCTGGGAGGTGCCGCTCGGCCAGGTCGACGAGGGCGAGATGCCGATGGCGGCGGCCGCCCGCGAGGTCGAGGAGGAGACCGGCTGGCGTCCGGGGCCGCTGCGCCCGCTGCTGTCCGTCCAGCCGACCAACGGCTTCACCGACAGCCTCAACCACGTCTACCGGGCCGACGCGGCCACCCACATCGGCCCGCCCAGCGACCCCTGGGAGGCCGAGCGCATCGAGTGGGTGCCCCTGTCGAGCGTCCGGCGCCTGGTCGAGGCCGGCGAGATCGTGTGCGCCACGACCCTGTCGGCGCTGCTCTACCTGCTCGTCGAGCGCCTTCCGGCCCCGCCGCGCCCCTTCGGGTACGACCCCGGCAAGCCCTTCATGCTCTCGGACCTGCCGATCGACCTCTGAGGCCGCGCCCTCAGGAGAACAGGTGGTCGACCACGCGGGCCGTCGCCTTGCCGTCGTCCTTGGGCGCGTACGTGGCCCGGAAGGCCTCGTAGCGGTCGGCGTGCGCGGCGGCCACCTCGTCGATGGAGCGCAGCGCGTCGATCACCTCGGCCGACGTCGGCAGCACCGGGCCGGGCGCCTGCTCGGGCAGGTCGAGGTAGAGCCCCCGCTTGGAGGAGTACTTCGCCAGGTCGTAGCCGTAGAAGACGATGGGCCGGCCGGTGGCGGCGAAGTCGAACATGACCGAGGAGTAGTCGGTCACCAGGACGTCGGTGACCAGCAGCAGATCGGCCATGTCCGGATAAGTCGTGACGTCGTGGGCGATGTCGGGGACGGCGGGCATGGCCTGCATCGGATGGGCGCGTACCAGGATCTCGTGGTCGGCGCCCAGGGCCTCGCGGGCCTTGGCCAGGTCGAGCTTGACCATGGCGTTCTTGCGGTCGTAGTCGCGCCAGGTCGGCGCGTAGAGCACCACCCGCTTGCCCTCGACCAGCCCGAGCCGTTCGCGGACGGCGGCGGCCCTGACCTCGCGCTCGGGCGAGTTGAGCACGTCGTTCCTGGGCAGGCCGCTCTCCAGGATCTCGCCCTTGTAGCCGAAGGCCCTGCGCAACACCGTGGTGGCCCACGGCGACTGCGACAGCAGCACGTCCCAGCCGCGCACCTCGGCCGCCTGCCGGTACCAGATCGGCGGACGGGGGTCGCGGGCCATGTGCGGCTGGTCGTTGCCGATGCGCTTGGCCGGGGTGCCGTGCCAGGTCTGCAGCACGACCTGGTCCTCGCGGGCACGGAACCAGGCGGGCAGGAACGAGTTGGTGACGATGTGACTGGAGCGGGCCAGCGCGGCGTGGTGCTCGCGGCTGCCCGCCCGTACGGCCCGCGCGCCGCCCGGCGGCACGAACGCGGCGTCCTTGACGATCCAGATGTGCTCGCGGTCGTCGCCCCTGCGCAGCCGCTCCTCGTAGATGGCGCGCACGCTGTCGGCGTAGAGCCGGCCGTCGTTGACGACGTAGACGGTCGCGTCGTGCAGCGGCTCGGTGCGCTGGGCCGGGTAGAAGACGCGGCGCAGCACGTGGGTGCCGGCCACGCCGCGCTCGTCGTTGGGCCGCCCCTCCTCGACCGCGATCACCGGCACGTCGAACCGGGTGGAGATCATCCGGTACGCCCGGCTGTCGACCGTACGCGGCTCCTCGTCGAGCCCCGGCAGGGCGGCGTGGTCCATCCGGAACGGCACGATCTCGCCCGACGGGTGCCGGAAGGACATGTTCCACGTGCCCAAGGCCAGCGGCACGGACTCGCCGAAACGATCCATGGACGAGGGCGTCACGCGGACGGAGAAGTCGTCGCCCGACCGCTCCATGGGCAGCGAGTACGACAGCCCCGACCGGTGGCGCAGCGTCAGCACCCGGGGGCCGGGGGCGTCGGGGTAGTCGCCGCGCAGCACCAGCGTGGAACCCTCCCACACGGCGGAGGTGATCACCGGTCGGATGCGGTGGGCGGAGACCACGACGCGGTCGCGCCGGTCGCCGAGCACGGTGATCTCCCGGTCGCCCACCGGAGTGCGCGTCTCGACCAGGTCGGCGAGCATGACGGAGGCCGCCGGGTCGCCCTTGGGCTCGACCCACAGCCGCCGGCCGTCCTTCTCCTGGAGCAGCGCGGGGACGGCGAGGCCGATCGACACCTCGGTGCCGCCGCCGGACGGCGTGAAGTCGGCGGCGATGCGGTGGCCGCCCAGCCTGGCGTGGCCCTTGGTCACGCTGCGGCCGGGCAGGAAGATCTTGAGTTCGAGGCGTTCGTCCTGGACGGACACGCCGGTCAGCTCGGCCCTGTTGGGCTGGAGCACGACCTGCAGCGCGCGGTCGGACGTCCAGACCGGACGCACCCACCAGCCGGGCTTCAGCTTGAGGCCGGCCGGGCGCTCGGGCCTGCCGATGGACGAGCCGCGCAGCAGGCCGGTCGCCCGCGCGCCACGGCTCCAGAAGACGATCTCGGCCCGCCAGGTCGTCGCGTCGGGCACCCCCGGACGGTGACGCAACCGCCGCCGCACGGCGTGGACCATGCCGCGCACGGCCCCGCGCCAGCGCAGCGGCCACGGGCTCAGCTCGGCGGTGAAGCCGGACCAGTCGTAGTTGCAGCCGGGCTCGCGCGCGCCGTGGGTGGCCTCGGGGGCGAGCACCCGCTTGGTGCGCATGCGGATCGGCGGCAGCCAGCGCGGCCCGCGCAGCACCACGGTCGCCCAGTTGAACCTGCGGCTGCGCACCGACAGCCCCGCCAGGTAGGCGAAGCCGGTGACGCGCAGCCTGCCGTCGACCCACACGATGTCGTCGATGTGGGTCACCGGCACCATGTCGGCGCGGCGCAGCCGGTAGAGGTCGGGCGGCAGCTCGTCGCGGAAGGGCAGGTCGGCGTACCAGCTCAGGCCCTTGCGGATGCGCTTGGACGGCTCGGCCGCCGCGGTGACGACCTTGACCAGCGTCTCGCCGTCGACCAGCTCGTCGTCGGGGCGGTGCTCGATCAGGTGGCAGATGACGCGGCGGGCGACGGGCAGGTCGCGCTTGACCTCCGCGGCCACGCCGGCCAGGTAGGGGCGGATCAGGGTGAGCAGCTCGCGCCGCCGCGCCGGGCCGCGCTTGACCGCGAGGTCGATGCGCGACCCCAGAGGCCCGCTGAGCACCTCGGTGTCGAACGCCGCGTCGCGGCCGCCGGGCCCGACGGCACGCATGACCGTCTCAAGAGGCTCGCCACGATCGCAGAGATCCTGGACAGCCTTGAGGCGGTCGGCGAGCGTGTCGCCGCTGTGGCGCTGGGCTGTGACGCCGGTGGCCATCGTGGAGGCACCGCCTTTCGGGCCTGTCAGTGTTCAGCCCATGGTAATGGGAGTCACCTGTCACAGAATCGCCTCAACAGCGAATCCGCAGGTCAGGCCCCTTACTGAAAATCGGCTGAACGCCCGTCCCAGCGCGCCCGCCTCATGTCCACCCGTTCGCCGCGCAGCGGGGTGCCCTCCTCGCGCCAGTGGGCCAGGCATCGTCGCAGGTGGTCGGGGGCGGCGCCGCTGCCGTCTGCGTGCACGACCCGCCACCACGGGACGCCGCCGCCCAAGGTGGACATCACCTTGCCCACCTGGCGGGGGCCGCCCTCGCCCAGGTATTCGGCGATGTCGCCGTAGGCCATGACCTTGCCGGGCGGGATGCGTTCGACCAGGTCGAGCACCCGCTCGGCGAAGGGATTCAGGGGGTCCATGCCGCCGGGCCCGCGTCGATGATCTCGTCGAACTTGCCGATCTCCATCACCGTCCCGCCGGACAGGACCTCGATCACGCCGTCGCGCAGCGCGTAGACCTCGCCGTCCTCGCCCACCAGGCGGGCGCCGAGGGCGGCCGACAGCCGCAGGAGCTGGGCCACCTGCCAGTCGGAGCCGGGCTCGCCCACGACCTGGCCCTGCCAGCGCGCCACCGCGTGCCGGCCGCCGTCGTGGCCGGCCACGATCTCCTCAGATCCGCGCAGCTCGAAACCGGCCGGCGCGATGGCCTTCGCGAGCTCCGCGAAGGCGAGTGGCGACTCGCGCACCACCCGCAGCTCGTATCCCATGACGCGCGACCATAGCGGATCTTTACCGTCCACGCGGGCGAAGTACGAGCGGTTCATCACTCCTTGCGCTGATTGAGAACGATGATCGCCCCGCAGAACGTCACCAGCGCGACCAGCACACCCCCTCCGTACAGCCACAACCGCAACGGATCGGCCCCTGGACGGGTCGGCACCGGGGAGTCCTCGCCCCGGCCGAAGTGGTCCTTTCCCGGCGCGGTCACGCTGCGCCGCTGACCGGTCAGGCGCTCGGCGGCGTTGAGCGCTGCCCCGGCGTCCACCACGCCGAACCCGGTGCTGTCGTCGTAGCCCGCCGCCGGACGGCCCCGCGCGCTGGCGGCCAGCGCCTGGGCCACCTGCTCGGGCGGCAGGGCGGGATAGCGCGACTTGATCAGCGCGGCCACGCCGGCCACGAGCGCGGCGGCCGAGCTGGTGCCGTCGGACAGCTCGTAGCCGCTGGGCCGCTTGACCACGGGCACCTGCACGCCGGGCGCGCCGACGAGAACCGACAGGTTGTCGCTGCTGAACGTGGCCTTCCTGCCCTGCTTGTCGGTCGCGCCGACGCCGATCACGCCCGAGTAGCCGGCCGGGAAGCTCCAGAACGAGGTGCCCTTCTCCTTGGCGTAGGGCGTCTGGCCGTCGTTGCCGACCGCGGCCACCAGCACCACGCCCTTGCTCAGCGCGTACGACACCGCCTCCCGCTCGGACCTGACCGGCCCGTAGGAGCCGATCGACATGCTGATGACCTGGGCGCCGTGGTTGGCGGCGTAGCGCAGGGCGCGGGCCAGCGAGCTCTCGGGCGACTGGAGGTCCGTGGGCGGCAGCAGGTCGAACGCCGGCTCGTCGTCGGTGGCCAGGGGCAGCGACAGGATGCGCGACTCGGGCGCGACGCCGATCAGCCCGTCGCCGGCGCCGGAACCGGCGATCAGCGCGGCCATGGCGGTGCCGTGCCGCCCCGGCTGCACCTCGCGGGCCACCGCGCCCGAGCTCATGTCGGGCCCGGTCGTGACGCGGCCCCTCAGCTCCTTGATCCCGGCGTCCACCGCGCTGTCCACGACGGCGACCGTGACGCCCTCGCCCTTGGTCACGTTCCACGCCTGCTCGACGTTGAGCGCGTCCAGCACCCATCGCTGCTGGTCCCTGACCGGGGCGGCCGTGGGCCCGAGGAGGACGAGCAACGTGGCCGCGAGCGCCCGTACGGCGGTCAGCACACGTTCCCCTGGGTGCACGGCGGAACCTTGGGGGGATCGGCCAGGAAGTAGGCGATCTGGTTGCCGACCGACTTGGCCGCCGGCCAGAGCTCGCTGTGCAGGATCTCCTCCGGGGGGATGGCGGCCCTGGTGCGCCCGTCGGCGTACCCGGCGGTGGAGAAGACGATGTACGGCCCGGCGCCCACCCAGCCGGTGCGCTGGCGCTGCTCGGTGCCGAAACGTTCGGTCACGGTGCCGGGGAAGGCCACGGGCAGCACGCCCACCCGGTCGTCCTGGCCCAGTTGCTCGCCCGCCGACACCCTGGACTCCTCGTCCTTCAGCACGGCCACGCCGACGGTGATGACGAAGGTGGAGGTCTGGTCGACGTACGTGGCGCGCAACATCGTGACGCACCCGTGGCTGTCGAGGACCCCGGCGACGGAGGCGTCCACGCCCTTGCCGCAGTCGGTCTCGGGGGCGATGCCGACCCGCCTGGCGTACTGCTGGGCGCGGTCGAGGCCGAGGTACTTGACCTCCTCGGGGAAGACGCCCGTGGCCGGCCACGCCTGCCAGCGCCGGGCGATCTCCTCCTGCTTGTACTGGTTCTGCTCGGCCGGGGTCAGCGGACGCGAGCGCGTCTCGTTGAGCAGCCCGATCGTGCCCAGCAGCACCACGAGGGCCGACACGGCCACGACCGCGCCGACCAGCACGACGAAGATGCGCCGAAAGCGCACGCCCTGCTGGAGGGCCGCCAGCTCGGCGCGTTCCTTGGCCGCGGTGCGCGTACGGGAGTTCGCCGCGGGCCAGGCGCGCACGCGGGCCCGGCGGCCGGTCGACGCCCCGAGCGGGTTGCTGCGTCCCGATGTGGCCTCGCCGGCGCGCGGTAGCCCTGAGGTCGACCTACGTGCCTTCACCACCCTGGCCTCGTTCCCGCGTTCGGTCGGTGTCTATTTCGTCCCCGTTAGCAGGCGGATCATGCGTCGTGTGCGCCGTGGTCGCGTCTTACCCGTCTGACCAGGAAGAATATGACCGCCAGGGACGCGAGCGCCCCGCCTGCGGCGCCGGCGGCGACGGCCGCGTAGATCGTCACCCGCCGGTGGTCCCTCGTGGTGACCCTGATGGGCCCGGCCGGGCCGCCCGCCAGGGGCAGGGCGGGGTCCTGGGCCTGCGGGCCGGTCGCGGTCTCGGTGTGCGCGGCCAGGCGGGCGGCCTCGGCCAGGGCCCTGCGGGCGTTGACGACGCCGAAGCCGGTGCCGGTGTCGTAGCCGCCGGGCGGGCGGTCGTCGGCGCTGTCGGCGAGCGCCTGGACGACCAGCGGCGGCGACATTTGCGGATATTTTGCCTTGATGAGGGCGGCGACCCCCGAGACGAGCGCGGTCGCCTGCGAGGTGCCCCGGCCGACCCAGTACTCGTCGCCGGGGCCCGCGCCCATGATGTCCACGCCCGGCGCGGCCACCAGCACCGAGGAGTTCCAGTTGGAGAACGTGGCCCGGCGCAGCCGCCGGTCGGTCGCCCCCACCGACACCACGCCGGGGAAGGACGCCGGGTAGGAGTAGGGCGCGAAGTCTCCGGCGGTCTTCCTGTCGCCGTCGTTGCCGGCCGCGGCCACCAGCACGACGCCCCGGGAGATGGCGTACCGGATGGCCGCCCGTTCCTCCCTGGTCGCGAGCTCCTTGGAGATCGACATGTTGACGACGTCCGCGCCCTGGTCGACCGCGTAGCGGATGCCCCTGGCCACGACGTCCTCGAAGCGCTCGGCCGAGTTGAACTCCCTGAAGCCCGGCTCCTCGTCCTCCAGGATGACCCGCACCGACAGGACGCCGGCCTCGGGCGCGACGCCGATGACGCCCTTCCTTCCCCCGGGCCCGTGGCCGTGCCCGGCGATCAGGGAGGCCATGTACGTGCCGTGCAGCCGCGGCGGCGCGACGCCCGGCGGGTTGGCGCCCACGGTGAAGTCGCGGCCCACGGTCACCGAGCCGGCCAGGTCGCGATGGGCCGGATCGACCCCGGAGTCGAGCACGGCCACCGTGACCCCCGCGCCCTTGGTGACGCGCCAGGCCGCGGGCAGGTCGAGCGTCTTGATCACGGCCCGCTGGCCGCCGCGCACGTCGTCGTCGGCGTAGGCGGGCGAGGCCGCGGGGAGAACCGCGAGAAGGACCGCGGGGGCGGCGGACAGCGCCTTCCCGGCGCGCCGCCTCAGCACCGCCATCCCTCGGCCGCGCAGTCGGGCATCCGGGGCGTGCTGAGGTCGAGCAGCACGCGATCGGACAGCTCGGTGGCGAAGGCGAAGATCGCCGGACGTGACTCGCCGGACGTGGTCGCGGGCCGGCCGTCCACCTGGCCCGCCGTGGTCAGCACGACGTACGGCCCCGCCTGGCGTACCGAACCGGCCTGCCGCATGGAGGGGGTGAACCGCTCGGCGACCGTGCCCGTGAAGCTCAGCGGCCGCAGCCCCGGCACGGGCTTGCCGTTGTCGGCGAACGCGCTCCTGGCCCGGACCGCGCGTGACTCGTCGGGCAGCGCCACCACGCCCACGGTGACGAGCACACCGCGCAGCGCGTCGATGTAGGTCGCCCGCAGCACGCCCCGGCAACCTGCCTCGCGCAACGTCCTGACCGCCTTCGCGTCGACCGACTCGGCGCCGCAGCCGGTGTGCGGCGAGATGCCGATGCGCTCGGCCCGCTCCTGCCCGCCCTGCTCGGCCGCGTACGGCAGAGCCGCGGGGAAGACGCGCCCGGCGGGCCAGGCACGCCAGCGTTCCGCGACCTCGCGCGTGGCGGCGGCACGCAGCTCGGACGCGCTCGGGCCGCGGGTCAGCTCGGTGCCCGCCGCGCTCCCGGCCACCCCGGCGGCCACCGCGCAGACCAGGGTCAGCGCGGAGGACACCACCAGGGTGAGCCAGGGGCGGGCGTGGTTCACGACACCGACACCTTAAGCGCCTCGGCGGGAGGTTCCCCGGAAAACGCCTCAGTAGCTGGGCAGGCTGGGGTCGACCGTCTTGACCCAGCTCAGCACCCCGCCGCCGACGTGCACCGCGTCGGCGAAGCCCGCGTTCTTGACGATCGCGAGGGCCTCGGCCGAGCGCGCGCCCGACTTGCAGTGGAGCACGATGCGCTTGTCCTGGGGCAGCTTCTCCAGGGCCGAGCCGTTGAGGAACTCGCCCTTGGGGATCAGCGTGGCGCCCGGGATGGAGACGATCTCGTACTCGTTGATCTCGCGGACGTCGACCACGTAGATGTTGTCGCCCTTGTCCATCATGGACTTGAGCTCCTGCGCGGTGATCGTGGAGCCGCTGGCGGCCTGCGCGGCCTCGTCGGAGATCGCGCCGCAGAACGCCTCGTAGTCCTCCAGCAGCTCGGTGACCGTCGGGTTCTTGCCGCACAGCACGCACTCGGGGTCCTTGCGGACCTTGACGTCCCGGTACTTCATCTCCAGGGCGTCGTAGATCATCAGCCGGCCGACGAGCGGGTCGCCGATGCCCGTCAGCAGCTTGATCGCCTCGTTGACCTGGATCGAGCCGATCGACGCGCACAGCACGCCGAGCACACCGCCCTCGGCGCACGACGGCACCATGCCGGGAGGCGGGGGCTCGGGGTAGAGGCAGCGGTAGCAGGGCCCGTGCTCGGCCCAGAAGACGCTGGCCTGGCCGTCGAAGCGGTAGATCGAGCCCCAGACGTACGGCTTGCCGAGCAGCACGGCGGCGTCGTTCACCATGTAGCGGGTGGCGAAGTTGTCCGTGCCGTCGACGATGAGGTCGTAGCCGGAGAAGATCTCCATGACGTTCTCGGTGGTCAGGGTCGCGTTGTGGACGACGACCTCGACCAGGGGGTTGATCTCGCGGACCGACGCCGCGGCGCTCTCGGCCTTCAGCCTGCCCACGTCGGACTGGCCGTGGATGATCTGGCGCTGCAGGTTGGACTCATCGACGACGTCGAAGTCGATGATGCCGAGGGTGCCGACGCCCGCCGCGGCCAGGTACATCAGGGCGGGCGAGCCCAGGCCGCCGGCGCCCACGCACAGCACCTTGGCGTTCTTCAGCCGCTTCTGCCCGGCCATCCCGACATCGGGAATGATCAGGTGGCGCGAGTAGCGGCGCACTTCGTCTACGGTCAGCTCTGTGGCCGGCTCGACCAGCGGTGGCAACGACACGTTCTACGCTCCCGTTTCAGGGGGTCACATCTCTAGCTGAAACCTACTCGGCGAGTGGGGCATTCCCCAATCTCGTCTCACCGATCAGACGGCGTGCCTCCGCCGCCACCACGCGGGGCATCTCCATCATCGCCACGTGCCCCGCCGTCGGCAGCAGCACGAGCCTGACCTGCCGGAACGTACGGGCCGCCTTCGCCGCCATGGCCGGGCGCACCAGGCGGTCGTGCCGGCCGTGGACGATGAGGGTCGGGACCGCCACCTTGGCCGCCTGGCGCCACAGGCTGTCCTCGCCCCGCCGGAAGTACTCGGCCACGATGCCCCTCGCCGAGCCGATCATGGCCTCCCCCGCGTACGGGACGTCGTCGCGCCGGCGCAGCTCCTCCACCGCGTCGGCCAGGCGTACCGGGTGGACTGCGTTCATGTTCGCCCAGACCATGGCGAAGGAGGCGTTGATGCGCTGCTCGGCGGGGAGCAGGCGCAGCTTGTCCGCGAACCACTCGCCCACCCTGGGCACGGCGGCGGCGGCCACACGGACCGGCCCGTACCTGGGGAGCAGGTCGGGCAGCGCGGGCGAGATGAGCGTGAGCGAGCGGACCAGGTCGGGCCTGGCCGCGGCGACCCGCACCGCCACCGCGCCGCCCAGCGAGTTGCCGAACAGGTGGGCCGGGCCGGTGTGCTCCATCAGCCCGATCACCGCCGCGGCGTGGCCGGCCACCGTGTAGTCGCCGTCCCGCGGCGCCGGGGAGAAGCCCGCGCCGGGCAGGTCGAGGGCGTGGCCGGTGACGGTGTCCTTGAGCTCGTCCATGAGGTCGGTCCAATTGGTGGCCGAGCCCGCCAGCCCGTGGACGAACACGGCCTGCTCGGCCGGGCCGCCGTCGGGGGTGGATCGCACGTGCACCGGGCCGATCATGCGTCCCGGCCAGTGAGGGACCGGCTCCACCGCTGTCATACGTCCTCCTTGTCGCTCTTCCACGATAACCAGCGCGCCCAGGCGGGGTCTGCATTCCGTACAGACACCGTCTTTCCTTGACTTATCAGAGCATCGCTGGACATACAGCCTCAAACAGCGATTTGAGGGGGATGTCATGCTCGTCGGCCGCATCGGCACCATCGCCGCGGGCCTGGTGGCCGCGGCCGTCGCCGGAGGCGGGCTCGCCGCGCCGGGCGCGGCCGCCGCCACCCCGCCCCCGGCCACCCCGCCCCCGGCCGTCCTGTCCGCGCCGGGCTGCAAGTACCGGGTGCAACACGTCAGGACCTGGCTGAACGTACGCGCGGCGCCGAGAGGGCGGATCATCGACCGGCTGTACCCCGGCGACCACACGCGGGGCAGCTGCCGGCGGTTCGACGGATGGCGCAGGGCGCACGGGACCGAGCACGGCCGGCGCGGGTACGGCTTCTCCCACTACCTGAGGAAGTTCCGCCGGCGTTAGGCCGTCCCGGGTGGGACGGACATGTGGGACAGGCCCCGAAATTTCAGCTCATAGATATCTAAGTGCGTGTTTGAGAAGATCGTTCATGTATGGCGTGGCGGCGTGACGACCAGCTCGAAGGGGGCCAAGGTGTCTGGATGCCCCCGCAGCGCTACC
>NZ_JBEXYK010000069.1:0-54325 GCF_040630865.1 Nonomuraea sp. NPDC005730 | reverse complement strand
GGTACGCGGCGCCGCCGTCCGCCGGGGAGGGCCGGTGGACGAAGGGTCAGCCGTGGTTCCAGACCGAGGAGATCCGGTCGTTCCACCCGCTGGGGACGAGGTTCGGGATGTCGGAGAAGGGCGGCACGATCAGCGAGCTGCCGCCGAAGTTGATGTGCTCGTAGTAGCGGACCGTGCAGTTCGTGCCGCCCATGGAGCTGATGACGTCGTTCCAGTCGTGCAGGTGCAGCGGGCCGTGGTGGACGTCGGTCAGGTCGTTGTAGGCCTGGCGGGCCGGGCACCAGAACCAGTCACCGGCGTACTCCACGTGCTCGAACATCTGCACCTCGCCCCGCGTGGCCGGACGGGGGTCGCGCAGCAACGCCGCGGCCCACAGCGCGCCGTTGACCGCGGTGTCGTCGGTGACCGCCGTCAGGCGCTCGGGGTGGTAGAGGAAGGTCAGCGGGCGGCCGTCGAACCGGGTGAGGTCCGCCGGGTCGTGCTCGACGCCGTCCACGACCACCGCCATGGCGGGCGCGGGGTGGGTGATGGGTGCGGTGGCGAGCGCCGCGGCGGCCCTGGGCCGGGCCAGCGCCCTGGCGGGGTCCGCCGGCACGGGCCTGGCCGAGCGCGGCGCCCTGACCGCCTTGGCGACGAGCTGCTCCAGCGTGGTGATGTCGTGGTCGCGCAGGAGGGCCAGCACGTCGGCCTCCTCCAGGCCCCCGACGCGGTCGGAGAAGTCCAGGAAGCGCTCGACCTGGCGGCGGGCGGGGGTTGAGATCTGGGTCACGGGTGCCTCCCCTGGTAGTGCTGCGTACTCCTTCATGGTCGGGCGGGGCGGCGGCCCGGACAGCCCCCCGGTGTTGGGGATGGCGTTCAGGCGGTGAAGGCGGCCATGAGCTCGTCCCGGCCGCTCGCGCCGGTCTTGCGGAAGACCGCTTTGAGGTGGTCGTGCACGGTGTGTCCGGACAGGTCGAGCAGCCGGGCGATCTGCTTCGGCGCCGCTCCGGCGCACAGCAGGTCGAGGACGCCGCGTTCGCGCGGGGTGAGGGCGTACCAGTCGCAGAACGAGGGCAGCAGCAGGCCGCCGGTCGCCGCCTGGATCACCACGGCCACCTCGCCCGTGCCGTCCTCGTCCAGGGCCTGGCCCTCGACGGCCAGCCAGCGGCCGTACCGGGCGGCCGGGGCGCAGATGATCGGCCGGCCGGCGTCCACGCCGCGCGCGTGCTCGGCGGCGTCGGCCGCCAGGGCCGTGACGAACATGTCGGCCAGCCAGGCGTGCACGCCGTGCCGGTCGGGGCAGCGCAGCCGGTCCAGCCACGCCTGGGCCTGCGGCGTCACGGCGCGGATGCCGCGGTCGGGGCCGACGACGATCACCCCGGCGGGCAGGGCGGGCGCGGTGGAGGCGAGCGGGGCGGCGGTGACGTACCTGCGCAGCGCGGTCATCAGGGCCGGGGTGAGCAGCGTGGCCCTGTGCAGGTCGTCCTCGGTGAACGGCGGGGTGTCGCAGGCCCGGACCAGCCCGAGCAGGCCCCACACGCCGCCGCGCGCGTCACGCAGCAGCAGCCGCAGCTCGCAGGAGGCGCCGCAGGCCGCGAACGCCCGCCGCGCACCCTCCTCGGCGCCGGCCACCGCGGCCGGCACCCGCAGCCGGGCCAGCGACGCGGGCCGGCACGGGTCGCCGTGGGCACGGCGGTGGGCGAGCAGGGAGACGGCCAGCTCGCGTTCGTAGCGATGCCAGAAGCTGAACGAGCCCTGCCCGAGCCCGGTCGCCGGGCTGGTGCCGACCAGCCTCAGCGCGTCGTGCGGCAGCAGCGGGGCGATGGCGGCGGACACGGCGGCGCCGACGTGCTCGGCCGCGACGCCCCGGTCCATCAGGGTGCGCACCTCGTGGACCACGCGGTCCTGGCATGAGCTCACGCGGCCAGGTCAGCACGCCGCGACTCCACCTGGCAAGCGTAGGGTAGTCATTCGGCTACCTCAGGTCACGTTCAGCCGGCGCAGCTCGTCCTCGGTCAGCGTCAGGGCCGTCGCCCGCGCCGACGCCCGCACCGACTCCGGCCGGGTGGCGCCCGGGATGGGGACGACGTGCTCGGAGTGGGCCAGGTGCCAGGCCAGGCAGACCTGCTGCGGGGTGCGGCCGCGTTCCTCGGCCACCTCGTGGAAGGGGGTGCGGGGCGGGGCGGCGCCGGGGCCGTCCAGGGCGCTGCGGGCGATGCCGCCCAGGGGGCTCCACGGCAGGAAGGCGATGCCGAGGCGGTCGCACAGCCGCAGCTCGGGCAGGCTGTCGCGGTGCTGGGGGCTGTAGCGGTTCTGCACCGAGACCAGGGAGTCGCCGAGGACGGCCCTGGCCTCGTGGATCTGCTCGCAGGTCACGTTGGAGACGCCGGCCGCGCGGATGAGGCCCGCGTCGAGGAGGTCGCGCAGCGCGCCCACCGACTCCGCCCAGGGGACGTCCGGGTCGGGCTTGTGCAGCTGGTAGAGGCCGATCGCCTCGACGCGCAGGCGGCGCAGGGAGCCCTCGCAGGCGGCCTTGAGGTGGTCGGGACGGCCGTCGACCGTCCAGGAGCCGTCGCCGGGCCGGCCGCGCCCGCCCTTCGTGGCGACCAGCACCCCGCAGGCGTCGCCGGACCAGGTGGCCAGGGCCTCGGCGACGAGCTCCTCGTTGTGGCCGAGCTCGCCGGCGTGCCAGTGGTAGGAGTCGGCCGTGTCGATCAGGGTGAGGCCCGCGTCGAGGGCGGCGTGCACGGTGGCGATCGCGCGGGCGCGGTCCGGACGGCCCTCGACGGACAGCGGCATGGCGCCCAGGCCGACGGCGCTGACCTCGGCGGTTCCGATGCGGCGGGTGATCATGGTCGGTCAGCCTTCCGGGAGGAGGTCGGTGACGGCTCGCGGCAGCCAGGCCGCGACGTCGGTGAACGCGAAGCCGAGCGCGGCGGCCCGGCCGGCGTCGATGGCGTAGGAGCGGTCGAAGGAGAACGGCGAGGCGGCCTCGCCGCCGGTCACCACCCGGTGGACGGGCGCCGGCGAGCCGGTCGCGGCGGCGATCGCCGCGCACAGGCCGGTGACGGTCAGCGTGTCGCGGGAGGCGGCGTTGAGCGCGCCGGTGACGTCGGTGCCCGTCGCCGTCCAGTGCAGGAAGGCGGCGATCTCCGCGTGGTGGACGAACGACGTCGGGGCCGGGTCGCGGTGCACGGCGACCGGCAGCCCGGCGCGTACGCGGTCCACGTAGTGGCGCAGCCGTCCGGTGAAGTCGGCGTCCCCGCCGCCGAGCACGTGGGCGCTGCGCACGGCGAGGAACGGGAAGGCCGGGTCCCGGGCGAACACGGCCTCGGCCTGGCGTTTGCCCTCCGCGTACGCGGTCGCCTCGCCGAGCAGCCGGGACAGGGCGTCCGGCGACCCCCACGGCAGGCCGCGCTCCACCGGCCAGGACGCGGCCTCGACCGTCTCCTCGCGGACCGGGGCCGCGGCCGGGGGCTGCAGGGACGGCGACGTGGCCGGGTCGTAGACCTCCATGGTGGAGGTCATCACGTAGCGGGCGGTGCGGCCGGCGAAGACCCGGCGGGCGACGTCGGCGTGCTGGGGCGTGTAGCAGACCTGGTCCACGACGGCGTCGAAGGCCCGGCCGCCCAGGGCTCGGGCCAGGGCCGCCGCGTCCGCCCGGTCGGCGACCACGTGCTCGGCGCCGGGCGGCGGCGCGGCCGAGCCCCGGTTGACCACGGTCACGCGGTCCCCGCCGGCCAGCAGCAGGCGGATCAGGCGGCGGCCGAAGTAGCGGTTGCCGCCGATGACGCAGATGTGTCGCATGCGGCCAAGACTGGCCCGGACGGGGTCAGCAGTGGTAGTGGTGACTTGCTGGCCTCGCGTTAAGGAGAACTGTTGATCGACGCCCACCGGCTCAGGGTGCTGCGGGAGGTGGCCGCGCACGGCAGCTTCAACCGGGCGGCGGCTGCGATGCTGCTCACGCCGTCCGCCGTCTCGCAGCAGATCGCCGCGCTGGAACGACAGCTCGGCACCCCGGTCGTCACCCGCAGCACCCGCGGCGTGGCCCTCACCGAGCCGGGCCGGCTGCTGGTGGAGACGGCCGAGACGATCGCGGCCGAGCTGCGGCACGCCCGGGAGCGGATCGACGAGCTGGCCTCCGGGCGCCGGCGGCTGACCGTGGCCACCTTCACCAGCGGCGGCCGCGCGCTGCTGCCCGGCGTGCTGGCGCGGTTCGTCGCCGGCCATCCCGAGGTCGAGACGAACGTGGTCGAGCGGGAGCCGGAGGACAGCCTGCCGCTGGTCCGGCGCGGCGAGGCGGACCTGGCGATCGCCTACCACTTCGACGGGCCGCTGCCGGTGCTGCCCGGCGACCGTACGGGGCTGGCCTGGACGCCGCTGGCCGAGGACCCGCTGTCGGTGGCGCTGCCGGCCGCCCATCCGCTGGCCGGCCGGGCGTCGCTGGACCTGGCCGAGCTGGCCGAGCAGCCGTGGGTGATCGGCTGCTCCAAGACCGAGGCGTTCCTGCGCGGGTACGCCGCCGCGGCCGGGTTCGAGCTGCGGGTCAGCGGCTCCACCACCGACTACCACCTGGCGCAGGCGCTCACGGCGGCCGGGCTGGGCGTCAGCCTGGTGCCGTCCATCTGCCTGGCGCGCGGGACGCCCGGCCTGGCCGTCGTGCCGCTGAACCCGCCGCGCCCGGCCCGCTACATCGGGATCGCCACCGCCCCGCGGCGCGACCACCCGCTGGTGCCGACGCTGGTCGAGTGGCTGCGCGAGGAGGCGGCGGCACTGGGACGGCAGCGGACCGATCCTGTCCGCCAGTGATGTCACAGTGTTCCCGGGAACCTCTTCCTGCACCGAACGGAGTGATTCGTATGAGCCGCCATGTCCAGATCACCTTCGACGCCCACGACCCCAAGGCGCTGTCGACGTTCTGGCGTGACGCACTGGGCTACGTCCACCCCGGGCCGCCCGGGGTCGAGCTGCCGCAGGGCGCCGACCCGCTGGCCGCCTGGGACGACTTCCTGGCCAGGATGGGCGTCCCGGAGGAGGAGCGCGACACGCGGTCGGCCATCGAGGACCCCGACGGCCGGGGCCCCCGGGTGTTCTTCCAGCGGGTGCCGGAGGGCAAGACCGCCAAGAACCGCGTGCACCTCGACGTCCGGGCGGCTCCCGGGCTGCGCGGCGAGGAGCGCATGGCCGCCCTGGAGGCCGAGTGCGAGCGGCTGGTCGGGCTGGGCGCGACGCGGGTGCGGCGGCACGAACCCGAGCCGCCGTTCGGCGCCGGCCACATCGTGATGACCGACCCCGAGGGCAACGAGTTCTGCCTCGACTAGTGCGATGCGCCTGAAATTCGTCGGATAAATGCTTATGCCCCCGCTAGGGTCGAAGCTTGTGACTAACGACTACTCCGAGGTGTTCCGGCAGTTTGGGATCGAGCCGCAGGAGTCGATGTATCTCTACTCACCCGTATTCCGTGGTGTGATCGACGGAGTGGCAGTCGCCGTCAAGCGCACCCACTCGCCCGAGGCCATGGGCAGGTGGGTGCGACATCTTGCCGGCCTGGGGGTACCAGTGGTGACGCCGCTGGCCGGGCCACGTCGGATCGGCGGGTATGACTGGATCGCCTATCCGTGGATCGATGGACGCACTTATGACGGCTCGTCGGCGGACATTTGCGCCGCCGGCGAGTTGCTGGGGCGCCTGCATACGGCCGGTAGCGCCGAAGACTCAACCGGTCTGCCCGGCTTCGAGTGGCCTGATCACGATGAGCAGTCGGTCGAGGACGAGGTCACGAGTCTCGACAAGGTACTCAAGGTCTACCGGCCGGACCTGCAAGGGGAGGTGCTCGGCAGGCTCGAACCGCTGCTGCGGTCGTTCATGGCGACCATGCTCCCGGCCATCCGCGACGCCGACCTGCCGGCGGCCGATGTGACCATGGACTTCAAAGCCGTCAACCTCGTGTACAGCCAGACCGGACCCGTACTGGTCGACCCCGACAACGGGGAACGGGCGCCGAGGCTTCTCGACCTGGCCCTGGCCGTGCTGCTGTTCCACAACGACCTGCCAGGTCGTCCAGCGAGGCTGTTTGACGAGATGGAATGGGCCACCTTCCGTGATGCCTACCTTGGGCACGTGCGGTTGACGGTGCGAGAGCGGGAACTGTGGCCGACCGCTCTCACGTACATGCTGCTGGAGTGGGGAGTGTGGACGGCCGTCAACGGGGGCGAGGTCGGCGACTGGGACGATCCGCGGCAAGCGGCCTTCCTTGCCGATCTCCTCACCGTGGACATCAGGCGCTACCCGCTGGAACTGCCCATGTCATGAGCCTGAAATTCGCCGAAGACATTCAGCGAGGGCGTCCGACAGGTGAGTCTCCACCGCGACTGGCCCTCGGTGCGCCATAGATATCAGCATATGAACTTATCCGACGAATTTCAGGCGCATCACACTAGCTGTACTGACCACAGAGGTTTGGATACGGGGACGACGACACGATGTCGACGATCTTGTGAATGGGCGAGGGCCTTCGGTTCGGTGTGGATGGCGACATCTACCCGCCGACCAGAAAGGCCCTCATGCCCCACCGTAACGCGCCGCCGACCGAACCCGGACGCCTGCGCCTGGCCCGCTGTGTCGTCGAGGACGGCTGGCCGCTGCGCCGAGCCGCTGAACGCTTCCAGGTCGCCGTCACCACCGCCCGCCGCTGGACCAACCGCCACTGCGATCAGGGCGGCCTGGCGGTGCCGTTCGGCGCTTGCCGTGTCGAGTGCCTTCCGTGAGGCGGACGCGTGCGTACCTACAGGCCGCCGTAGGGCGGTTGAGGGCTCAGTCCTCGGCACACCTGCATGGCACGATGACGAGCGTGCCCGCTTCGACGTGGGTCACCTTCTTCGAGCCAAGGCAGAAGCGGCATCCGAGCGTCTCGGCGATCCACGGGTCGGACCATACCTGGTGCTCCCAGGCCGGCGGCGGCCCGTCCGGGGGCGGTTCCGCGCCGCGCTCGGCGGGCTCGTTGTCGCCACCCACCTGGCCGAGGCCGCCACAGAACGTACAGGAAAGGAACAGCTCGCCGAGCTGCACGCCGCGGCGGCCCTGGCATTCGGGGCAGGTGATCGGGTCCGTCACTTACGGCCGGTCCCGCTGCAGGACTTGCACGACACCCATGTGGACTGCTTCTTCGAGTCGCCGTTCTGGTCGATCCACTCCCCGCCGGCACCCATGCAGGTGCCGCACACCGGACGCTCTTCCTGCTCGCCGTCGTTCGCCATACTGCGGACGGTAGCCGAGCATGCGCAAGCTGTCTGCCTCCTGACGGATCTGATTGCGCTTACCCCACGAGAACGGCGACGGTCGTCGCCGAAGCCCTGCCGACGACGCGACAGGGGTCGGGGTGTCGCGCGCGGGTCGCCGGGGGTCTGCGTTGCAACGCAGCCGCACGCACGCAGGGAGTAGCGGGGACGCGACCATCGCCGATGGGCCGGAGGTACGAACACCTACCGACACGGAGAATGCGCCTCTCGGCGCAGGGCCGGACAGAGGGGGCATCACCCTGAGCCTGGGCGCGATCCATCGAGACCCAGTGGAAGGCAAAAAGCCTGGTCAGGAACGGTTTCGCCCATATAAGAGCAGGTCGGGCGCGTGTGGGCGTCGGTTCTGCCTCGACTGACTCCTGCGAGAATGACCGCATGGCCAAGCTGACCGGATCGCAGATCGCACAGGAGGGGCCGGCGGGGTGGGCGTACCTGCTCGGCAGCCTGCACACCCGCCTCCACACCGGCACGTTCGCGGCCGGGCTGGCGCTCGTCGACGCCATCGGGGCGGTGGCCGAGGAGATGGACCACCATCCCGACCTCGACCTGCGATACACCCATGTCGACGTCCGGCTGACCAGCCACGACACGGGCGGCGTCACCGGGCGCGACGTGCGGCTGGCGCGCGCGATCGCGTCCCTCGCCGCCGACGCCGGGGTGCGCCTCGACCCGGCGTCCGTCTCCGTGTTCGAACTCGGCCTCGACACCCCCGCTCGGGACACGGTCCGGCCGTTCTGGGCGGCGGTGCTGGCGATGCCCGCCGATGACCGGGGCGAGCTGCACGACCCGGCCGGCGCGCTGCCCGGCGTGTGGTTCCAGCCGTCCGGCGACGAGGAGCCCCGCCAGCGCTGGCACCTCGACGTGTGGGTGGAGCCCGCGCAGGTCCAGCCCCGGATCGACGCGGCGCTGGCGGCGGGCGGGCGGCTGGTGCACGCCGACGAGGCGCCGCGGTTCTGGGTGCTGGCCGACCCCGAGGGCAACCACGTCTGCCTGTGCACCTGGCAGGAGCGCGACTGAACCTGGGCGGCGGTCAGCGGGGCCCGTCGGGCAGCCCGGCCCGTGCCTGGGCGAGCAGCTCGCGGGTGCGCGGCAGGCCGGCCAGGCGGACGGCCAGCGCGTCGAGCGTGACGGCCAGCACCCGGGCCGGCACGCCGCGCGCCGTCAGCACGTACGCCATCCAGCCGACGAAGGACGTGAACAGGCCGGGGTCGTCGACGTAGGCGGCGGCCTTGAGGTAGTCCACGACGTAGGCGACGTCCTCGGCGGTGTGGCCGGTCGGCTCCTCGCCCGCGGTGACGGGCACGTGCTCGTCCAGCTCCGCCATGACGCCTCTGACCAGCTCGGGCGCCCGGTCGGTGAGCGCGGTGTACTCGGGGCCGGCCAGGTGCGGCGGCCGTCCCGGGCTCAGCCCGGTCGCGGCCCGGCGCGGCGGCGGCCCGGCGTCGAGCAGGTCGGCCGCGGTCCGCGCGTCGGGCGCCCACGCGTCGGCCCCGAGCAGGCGGGCGTAGCGGCCGTCGGGCCCGAAGGCGGCGCCGCCGACGAGCACGGGCGCGCCCGCCGCCTGGCAGGCGCTGATGGCCGCGTGCGCGGCGGGCAGCCGGGTGGCGATCGACCCGGACAGCGCGACCACGGCCGGGGCGGTCCTGTGCACGTGCACGACCAGGTGCGCGGTCGGGACGTGCGCCCCCAGGTAGTCCACCTGCCAGCCGCGCAGCCGGAGCACCTCGGCCAGCAGCCGGGCCGGGAAGGTGTGCCACTCGCCGTCCACGCACGCCACGCTCACCCGTCCCCTCGCCGGGCCGGAACGGTGGCCGCGCGCGCCCGGCTCGTGGGCCAGCACGGCCAGCACCCGCTCGTGGACGGCGGTCGCCGTGTGCTCCTGGGCGACGGTGAGCCGGTTGGCCGCCCAGTCCAGGCCCACGCGGGCCTGCGCGACGGCGACGACGTCCAGGAGCATGGCCTCCAGGGGCACGCCGTCGTCGAGGGCGGCCCGCGCGGCGTCGATCGCGGCGTACTCGTCGCCGGCCGTCGCCGCCGCCCGCAGCGCCTCGACGTGGCGCTCGATCTCGTCCCGCACGCCCGAAGAGCTCACGCCGGAAGACCTCCGTCCGGGCCGTCCGGGCCGTCCGGGCCGTCCGGGCCGTCGGGCGCCTCGCGCGGCGCGCCGATGGCGACGATGGCGATGTCGTCACGCTCCCGCTCGCCCGCCCACTGGGAGGCGAGCATCTGGACGCGTTCGGCCAGGGCGGCGGCCGGCATGCCGACGCACTGCCGCAGCTCCTCGCGCAGCCGGTCGTCGCCGAACATCTCGTCGCCCAGCGGCCCGCCCCTGGCCTCGATGACGCCGTCGCTGTAGAGCAGGCACGTCTCGCCGGGGGCCAGGAGCACCGTCTCGGTGACGCTGGTGATCTGGTCGAGCAGGCCGATCAGGGTGCCGCGGGTGCGGGCGTCCTCCACCCGGCCGTCGTTGCGGACGATCATCGGCGGCGGATGGCCGGCGCTGGTCAGCCGCAGCTCCAGCCGGTGGCCGCGGCGCTCGACCCCCGCCAGCACCAGCGTGACGTAACGCGGGCTGGGCCCGGCGAGCAGCACCTCGTTGAGCCGCTCCAGCACGCGCTGGTGGTCGTCGGCCAGCGGCAGCAGGGCGCGCAGCGTGTTGCGGATCTTGCCGGTCAGCACGGCGGCCTCCAGCCCCTTGCCGGAGACGTCGCCGAGCACCACCAGCGCCGCCCCGCCCGATCCGGCGACCGGGTGCACGTCGTAGAAGTCCCCGCCGACCAGCGCGCCGTGGCCCGCCGCCCGGTAGCGGGCCGCCACGTCGGCGACGTCGAGGTACGGCGTCATCGGCGGCAGCAGGTCGGCCATCAGCGTCTCGGTGATGGCTCCCTGCTCGGCGTACACGCGGGCGATGGAGATGGCGGTGCCGGCTCGGGCCACGAACAGCCGGGCGAACACCTCCTCGGCCGCGGAGAAGCCGGCTGAGGAGCGCAGCAGGATCAGCGCGCCCGCGGGCAGGCCGTAGCCGGGCAGCGAGATCACCGCCACGGAACGCGTGTCGTCCCGCCCCTCGCCCAGCACCCAGCCGGGCGCGCGCCCGGGGTCCACCCAGCGGGCGGGCACCGGCGGGAAGGCCCGCAGCGCCTCGGCCAGCCCCGGCATGGAGCGCGGGTCGATGTCCAGGTTCCGGCGCACGGCCTCGCCGCCGGCCTCGTGGTAGGCGACCTCGTACCGGCGCGAGCCCAGCGGCACGACGACCCGGGCGGCCTGGGCGAGGTGCGTCACGGCCAGGCGGGCGACCGCCTCCAGGCAGCGGTCGAGGTTGAGCGAGGACAGCAGCTCGGTGGCCGCCGCCACCATGGACGCGGCCGAGTCCCGCTCGGCCCGCAGCACCTCCATGGCCCGCTCCCGCGCGGTGACGTCGACCAGCAACCAGGTGACGCGCTCGCGCCCGGCACGCACGGGATGGGCCTCGAACACCCGCTCCCCGACCGGCCCCCGAGCAGGCTCGGGCACGCTCCCGGCCTCGGGCGCGCCCACGGCGTCAGGCACGCGCCCGGCGCCGGGCGCGCCTTCGGCGTCAGGTGCGCTCCCGGCGGGTGACGCGGCCAGGCGGGCGCAGAGGTCGTGGTGGGCGTGGGCCAGCCAGTCCGGCGCGATCCGCGCCGTGTCGCCCAGCAACGACCGGGCGGCGGCGTTCGCCCGCTCGACGGCGCCCGAGGCGTCGGCGAGCAGCATCGGATACGGCGTGTCCTCCCCCAGCATGCCGATCGCGCCCCGTTCGTGATCACCTACGAGATTGTCACTCTACTGACGTGACCTGCACGGCTTTCCCGACGCCGAATCGTTTTTGTCGCATTTTTAGCCGCGTTACCTTCGGGCCACGCTCCCGGCCCCTGTCTCCGGACGCGTTTTCCGGAGCGGTGGCCGGGTGGTCTACCGTCTGATCGTGCTCGCCTCACATCATGTCCCCCGTCCGGCCGCGCACGGCGGGGGCGCGCCATGAGAAACCTGCGGCTGACGGGCGCCTTCCTGTCCCGGTTCCACCACCCGGCCCAGGTCATCGCGACCGGGTTCGCGGCCCTCATCCTGACCGGCACGGCCCTGCTGACCTCGCCCATGGCCACGGCCACGGGCGAGTCGGCCGGCTGGCTGACCGCGCTGTTCACCGCGACGTCCGCGGTCTGCGTGACCGGCCTGGTCGTGGTGGACACCGCCACCCACTGGTCGGTGGCCGGGGAAGTGGTGATCGCCATGCTGGTCCAGGTGGGCGGGCTGGGCATCATGACGATGGCCACGCTGTTCACCGTCCTGGTCGCGGGCCGGCTGGGGCTGCGCGCCCGCATGTTCGCCCAGGCCGAGACCAAGACGCTGAGCATGTCCGACGTCCGGCGCGTGGTGCGCAACGTGGTCATCTTCAGCCTCGTCTCCGAGCTGATCGTCGGCGCCGTGCTCACCGCGCGCTTCGCCACGGGCTACGGCGAGCCGCTGGGCCGGGCGATGTACCTGGGCTGGTTCCACGCGGTGTCGGCGTTCAACAACGCCGGGTTCGCGCTGTGGTCGGACAATCTGATGAGCTTCGTCACCGACGCGTGGATCTGCCTGCCGATCGCGATCGCGGTGATCGTGGGCGGGCTGGGCTTCCCGGTGGTGTTCGAGCTGGCCCGCGCCTGGCGCCGGCCCAGCCGGTGGTCGGTGCTCACCCGGGTCACCGTCGGGGTGACGCTCGTCCTGCTCGCGGTGGGGACGCTGGTCTTCCTGGTGACCGAGTGGCGCAACCCCGAAACGCTCGGCGGGCTCGACGACTCCGGCAAGTTGCTGGCCGCGTTCTTCACCGGGGTCATGCCGCGGTCGGGCGGGTTCAACAGCCTCGACATCGGCCAGCTCTACCCGAGCAGCCTGCTCGCCACCGACCTGCTGATGTTCATCGGCGGCGGCAGCGCCGGGACGGCGGGCGGCATCAAGGTCACCACGTTCGGGCTGCTGGCGTTCATCATCTGGGCCGAGCTGCGGGGCGAGCCCCGGGTGAACATCGGCCACCGGCGCCTGGCCGAGTCCGCGCAGCGCCAGGTCATCTCGATCACCATGATCGGCGTCGTGCTGGTCGCCGTCTCCACCTACCTGCTGCTCGCCATCACGCCCCACAGCCTGGACCAGGTGCTGTTCGAGGTGGTCTCGGCGTTCGGCACGAACGGGCTGTCCACCGGCATCACCGCCGACACCACGCCCGCCGGGCACCTGCTGCTGGCGGTGCTGATGTTCATCGGGCGCATCGGCCCGCTCACGCTGGGTTCCGCGCTCGCCCTGAAGGAGCGCACCCGTCGCTACGAACTACCCGAGGAACGTGTCATCGTTGGCTGACAAGAAGACAGATCCCGTCGTGGTCATCGGCCTGGGCCGGTTCGGCACCTCGCTCGCCCTGGAGCTCACCCGGCGCGGCACCGAGGTCCTGGCCATCGACAACCGGCCCAAGGTCGCCCAGAGCCTGGCCGGGCAGATCACCCACATCGCCACCGCCGACTCCACCGACCTGGAGACGCTGCGCCAGCTCGGCGTGCCCGACTTCTACCGGGCGGTCGTGGCCATCGGCGGCGACCTGGAGGCCAGCATCCTGACCACGTCGCTGCTGATCGAGCTGGAGATCGACGACATCTGGGCCAAGGCCGTCAGCCGCCAGCACGGCCGGATCCTGGGGCGCATCGGCGCCCATCACGTCGTCTTCCCCGAGCACGACATGGGCGAGCGGGTGGCCCACATGGTGACCGGCCGGATGCTGGACTTCATGCAGGTGGACGAGAACTTCGCGATGGCCAAGACCCGGCCGCCCAAGGAGTACATCGGGGTCGCGCTCGGCCGTTCCAACCTGCGCCGCAAGCACGGCGTCACCGTGGTGGCGGTCAAGAGCGTGGAGGAGGAGTTCACCTACGCCGGTTCCGACACCGAGCTGGCGTACGGCGACGTGATCATCGTCTCCGGCCGCACCGAGGACGTTGAACGCTTCGCCGACCTCACCTAGCCAGGCGGTCGTCGGCGGGGCCCAACGGGGCGGGCCGATGTTGGCCGGTCCGACAGGCCCGTCCGCGTCGTGGTTCACCATGATGGGCGGTCCGTCCGACCGGAGGCAGCCACCATGACACCACGCCGTACCACGTCCGACCGGGCCCGCGAGGCCGCGATGATCGCCGACGTCGAGCGGCTCGTACGCTGCGAGTCGCCGTCCGGCGACCTGGCCGCGGTCGCCCGCAGCGCCACGGCCGTCGCCGAGGTGGGCGCCGCCCGGCTGGGGGCCGAGGCCGAGCGCGTCGTCATCGACGGGTGCACCCACCTGCGGTGGCGGTTCGGCGGCGAGCCCCGGGTGCTGCTGCTCGGCCACCACGACACGGTGTGGCCGGTCGGCTCGCTGGAGCGGCACCCGTTCGAGGTGCGCGACGGGGTGCTGCGCGGGCCGGGCTGCTTCGACATGAAGGCCGGGCTGGTGATGGCGTTCCACGCGCTGGCGGCGCTGGACGACCTGGACGGCGTGACCGTCCTGGTCACCGGCGACGAGGAGCCCGGGTCCCCCACCTCGCGGGGGCTGGTCGAGGACGAGGCGCGCGGCTGCGCGGCGGCGCTGGTCCTGGAGGCCGCCGGTCCCGGCGGGGCGCTCAAGACCGAGCGCAAGGGCGTCTCCCGGTACGAGGTGCTGGTGCGGGGCCGGGCCGCGCACGCCGGGCTGGAGCCGGAACGCGGCGTGAACGCGACGGTCGAGGTGACCCACCAGATCGCGGCCGTGGCGGCGCTGGCCGATCCCGCGCTGGGCACGACCGTCACCCCGACCCGCCTGGAGGCGGGCACCACGGTCAACACGGTGCCCGCGCTGGCCCGCTTCGACGTGGACGTACGGGTCGGGGACGCCGGCGAGCAGGACCGGGTGGACGCGGCGATGCGCGGGCTGCGGCCGGTGCTGCCCGGCGCGGGCGTCACGGTCGGCGGCGGGCCGAACCGGCCGCCGCTCCCGGCGTCGGCGTCGAAGGAGCTGTTCGAGCGGGCGTGCCGGCTCGCCGGCGGCCTCGGGATCGGGCCACTGGCCTCGGTCGCCGTGGGCGGGGCGTCCGACGGCAACTTCACCGCCGGGGTCGGCACACCCACCCTGGACGGCCTGGGCGCGGTCGGCGGCGGCGCGCACGCCGACGACGAGCACGTGCTGGTCGCGGAGCTGCCTGGCCGCACCCGGCTGCTGACGGCCCTGGTCGCCGACCTGCTGGCCGCGCAGCGGTGACCGCCCCGCGGGAGGGCGAGCGGGGACGCGGTTGTCCGGGCGGACGAAAGGGGCGCCGCCGCCCGGTGCTCGCCGACCAGCTACGGGACGAAGGCGGCTGCGACCATGACCGGCGTGACTGATCTCATCCGTGACCGTCGCGACTCCCGGGCCGTCGAGGCCGCGTGCGCCGCGGCGCAGGCCGCCGCCGACGGCGCGGGCATCGACATCCGCCCCCTGGACAGCGTCGGCGAGCTGGAAGCCGTCCGCCGCCTGTACGAGCACATCTGGCGCACCGGTGAGAACAACCCCCCGGTGACGGCCGACATGCTGCGGGCGTTGTCGAAGGCGGGCAGCTACGTGAGCGGCGCCTTCGACGGCGACCGGATGGTGGGCGCCTGCTTCGGCTTCTTCTCCCCGCCGGCGCGCGCCGCCCTGCACAGTCACATCGCCGGCGTGCTGGCGGGCATGCAGGGCCGTAACGTCGGGTTCGCCATGAAGCTGCACCAGCGGGCCTGGGCGATGCTGCGCGGCGTCGGCGAGATCTGCTGGACCTACGACCCGCTGGTACGCCGCAACGCCTACTTCAACCTGGCCAAGCTGGGCGCAGATCCGGCCGAGTACCTGCCGGACTTCTACGGCCCCATGGACGACGACATCAACCGCGCCGACGCCACCGACCGCGTCCTGGTCCGCTGGCGGCTGGAGACGCCCGCCGTCGAGGCGGCCTGCGCGGGCCGCCCGGTCGAGGCGGACGCGGCGGCGGCACGGGCGGCGGGCGCGGCCGTGGCGCTGGAGGCGTCGGCGGCGGGCGGGCCACTGGTCCGGTACGCCGGGGCGCCCACCGTCCTGGTCGGCGTGCCCGGCGACGTCGAGGCGATGCGCGAGAGCGACCCGGCCCGCGCCGCCGACTGGCGCAGGGCGCTGCGGGACGTGCTGGGCGAGCTGCTCGAAGGCGGCGGCCGGGTGCGCGGCTTCGACCGGACAGGCTGGTACATCGTGGACAGACAGGAGACGGAATGAAGATCACCGGTGTGGAGGTCCGCACGGTCGAGATGCCGCTCGTGACGCCGTTCCGCACGTCGTTCGGCACCGAGACGGTGCGCCGGGCGGTGCTGGTGCGGGTCGTCACCGGCGAGGCCGAGGGCTGGGGCGAGTGCGGCGCGGGCACGGCGCCCCTGTACTCCTCGGAGTACACCGACGCCGCGGCCGACGTGCTGACCCGCTTCCTGGTCCCGGCGCTGGCCGGCGTGGCGGAACTGGACGCGCACAAGGTCGCCCCGGCGCTGGCGGCGTTCAAGGGGCACCGGATGGCCAAGGCCGCCCTGGAGACGGCCGTCCTGGACGCGGACCTGCGCGCCCGCGGCGTCCCGCTGGCCCACGCGCTCGGGGCGGTGCGCGACAGCGTGCCGTGCGGGGTGTCGGTGGGCATCACCGGGTCGATCCCCGCGCTGCTCGACGCCGTCGCCGAGTACCTGGACGCGGGTTACCTGCGGATCAAGCTGAAGATCGAGCCGGGCTGGGACGTCGAGCCGGTCCGGGCCGTGCGCGAGCGGTTCGGCGACATCCCGCTCCAGGTGGACGCCAACACCGCGTACGGGCGCGGCGACGCCCGGCACCTGGCCGAGCTGGACCCGTTCGGCCTGCTGCTGATCGAGCAGCCGTTCGCGCAGGACGACCTGCTCGGGCACGCCCGGCTGGCCGAGCGCCTCACGACGCCGATCTGCCTGGACGAGTCGATCGTCTCGGCCCGCGCCGCCGCCGACGCGATCGCGCTCGGGGCCTGCCAGGTGGTGAACATCAAGCCGGGCCGGGTGGGCGGCCACCTGGAGGCCAGGCGCATCCACGACGTGTGCGCCGCGCACGACGTCCCGGTGTGGTGCGGCGGCATGCTGGAGACCGGCGTGGGCCGGGCCGCCAACGTGGCGCTCGCCGCGCTGCCCGGGTTCCTGCTGCCCGGCGACACCTCGGCCTCCGACCGCTACTACCGGACCGACCTGACGCCGCCGTTCCGCCTGGTGGACGGCCACCTCGCCGTGCCGACCGGCCCGGGGATCGGCGTCGCCCCGATCCCGGAGGTGCTGGAGGAGGTCACCGTCGCCACGACGTGGGTGCCGATGCCGTCCTGAGCGATTGGTCGGTTCCGACAGATCAGCCGGTGGCATTTCGTCGTCCCGGACGAACGACACGCCACCGGGGCGGCGCTAGCTTCGGAAGCGTGCTTGTCCCCGTGACCGGCCTCCCGCGTGCCAGCCTGGGCCGCGTCCTGGAGGAACTCGGTACCACCCTGCTCCAGGTCGTCTGCGGCGACGCCGGGCTCGCCCAGGACATCGGCGGCGTCGTCATCCACGACCCGCTCGACGAGCCCGAGCTGCCCGCCGACGCGCTGGTCCTCGGCGTCGGCCTGCACGACCCGGCCGAGATCGCGCAGGTCGTGACCCGGCTCGGGCGGCACGGCGCCGCCGCGCTGGTCGTCCGCGCGCCCGTCGTCGCCGACGATCGACTGGTCGCGGCGGCGGGCCGGGCGGGCGTGGCGGTGCTGGCCTTCGCCCGCGGCGCGTCCTGGACGCACCTGGCCGGCATGCTGCGCGAGCTGACCTCCGACGGCGGCCGGCTCGGCCCCGGCGCCCACGCCTCGGGCCGGTTCGGGTCCGGCGACCTGTTCGCCGTGGCCAACGCCATCGCCGCGCTGCTCGACGCGCCCGTCACCATCGAGGACCGCCACTCGCGGCTGCTGGCCTTCTCCAGCCGCCAGGAGGACACCGACACCTCCCGCGTGCGGACGATCCTGGGCCGCCAGGTCCCTGAGCAGTACACCCGCATCCTGGAGGAACGCGGCGTCTTCCAGGCGATCTACCGCAGCGACCGGCCCGTCTTCGTGGCGCCCCTGCCCGACCCCGAGGGCAGGCAGCCGCCCGCGCTGCCCCGGGTGGCGATCGCGGTGCGCGCCGGCGACGAGATCCTAGGCACGATCTGGGTCGTCGTCCCCGAGCCGCTGGGCGAGGAGCGCGGCCAGGCGCTCTACGAGGCGTCCAAGCTGGTCGCGATGCACATGGTGTGGCAGCGCGCCGACGCCGACATGGAACGTCGGCTGCGGGCCGAGCTGCTGGGCACCGCGCTGGAGAGCGGGCCCGGCTCCCTGGAGGCCGCCCGCCGCCTGGGGCTGAAGGACGAGCCCGCGGTCGTTCTGGCGCTCACCGTCGTCGGCCCGGCGGGCGAGAGCCCGCTGCCCGCCCAGCTCGCCGCCGAGCGCAAGCGGCTCGCCGACGCCTTCGCCATGCACCTGTCCGCCGTGCACCCGCGGGCCGCCGCGGCGCTGGTCGGCGACGTCGCCTACGGCATCCTGCCGCTGCCGCAGAACCGGCAGGACGCCGACGAGCGCGCGGTCCTGGTGGCCACCGAGTTCCTGGCCCGCGTCGGCTCCCGCCTGCGCCCGCTGGTCGGGGTGGGCCGGCCGGCCGGGGACAACTCGGCCCTGGCCCGCTCCCGTTCGGGCGCCGACCGGGCGCTGCGCGTGCTGCGCTCGGGCGCCGCCGGACGGCAGGTGGCCCGCCTGGACGACGTGCACGTGGACGCGCTGCTGCTGGAGCTGGCCGACCTCGTGCCCCGCGGCGACGTCCCCAGCGGGCCGATCGCCCGGATCGTCGCCTACGACAGGGAGCACCAGACGAGCCTGGTCGAGACGCTGGACGCCTGGCTCGACGCCTTCGGCGACGTCTCGGTGGCCGCCGCCGCGATGTTCGTGCATCCCAACACGTTCCGCTACCGGCTGCGGCGCGCGGCCGAGGTGGGCCGGATCGACCTCGGCTCCCCGGACGCGCGCCTGTCGGCCATGCTGCAGCTGCGCCTGATGTCGATCAGGTCCGCGCCGGACGACTGACCGCGCCGCGCAGGCCGAGCGTGCCGATGAGGAACGCCAGCCATTCGGCGTCCTGGGCGACCGCCACGTCATGGGAGGTGGCCGCGCCGTGCCCGGCGTCGTCGAAGACGTGCAGCAGGACGGGCTCGTCCCCCCGCTGGGCCGCCTGGAGGCGGGCGGCGAACTTGCGCGCGTGCCAGGGACGGCAGCGCGGGTCGGCCGCCCCCGCCTGGAGGTAGACGGCGGGGAAGACGCCGGGGCGCACCAGCTCGTACGGCGACATCCGGAGCAGCCGCCGGACCTCCTCGGGGTCGTCCGGGTCCGCCCACGCCTTGCGGATGACGAAGTCGAGGTACGGGTCGCGGGTGCCGCCGATCAGGTCCAGCAGCGGCGCCCGCGGCAGGACGGCCCGCCACAGCTCGGGCCGGCTGGTGACGGCGACCCCGCACATGAGCCCGCCGTCGGAGCCGCCGGTCAGCGCGAGCCGGTCGGCGGCCGTCACGCCCTCGGCGATCAGGTGCTCGGCGACGGCCACCAGGTCGGAGTCGCGGACGTGCCGCCGCTCCCGGTGCGCGGCCCGGTACCAGTCCCCGCCGAACTCGCCGCCCCCGCGCAGGTACGCCTGCACCAGCACGCCCCCGGCGGCGACGAAGGCGGCCAGGTCCGGCTGGTACCGGGGAAGCAGGGGCACGTTGGCCGCCCCGTACGCCGAGACGAGCACCGGCGCGGGCCGCGCCGGGTCGAGACCGGCCGGGCGCACCACGTGGTACGGCACCGCGACCCCGTCGGCCGCCACCGCCTGCCCCTCCGCCACCTCGGCGTCGAGCGTGACCGCCGGGGCCGACAGGGTGTGCGGCGCGCTCTGGCCGGGCCGGTGCCGGTAGACGCCCCAGGAGCTGGTCAGCGTGGAGAAGGCGAAGACGAAGTCGGCCGCGGGCATGCCGGTGGCCAGGGCGGTCAGGGCGAAGAAGGGGGCGGCGAGCGCGCCCCGGCCGGGCAGCGGCACCTCACCGGCGACGGCGCCCGCGCGGTCGAGGATCCGGACCCGGGCGAACGTCCGGTCGAACTCGCTGAGGTACAGGTGCTCGCCGACCGGCGTGAGCGAACGCAGCACGGTGTCGCCCTCGGGGACCAGCTCGGCCCATCCCGACGGGTCGTCCGGGTCGGCGGCGTCGAGCGGGATGGCGACCACCCGGCCGCGCGGGGCGCCGACGTCGGTCACCGCCACGTAGCGGTCGCCCACGACGTGGCCGGCGACCGTGCCGGCGCAGCGGGTGACGAAGGGCCGCCACGCGGACCCGGGCACGGACAGGTCGCGGACGGCGCACGGGATCGGGCTGCCCACCCGGTGCGCGGCCACGGCCCAGCGGCCGTCCGGGGAGAACTGGACGAGCGTGTACTCCCGCGAGCCCGCCGGGACCGGGATCGGCTCCACGACGGTCTCCCCCGGCGTCCCGAGGCGGTGGGTGAACACCGCCTGCCGGAACTCCTCCGGCGGGCCGGTGAGCGCGAGGAAGGAGAAGCCGCCGCTGTCGGGCGTCCAGGAGACGCCGCCGGCCCACGCGCTGTGCAGGACCTGGCCGGGCGCGTCGAGCGCGCGGCCGGTGTCCACCTCGACGAGCCGGATGGTGTTGTGCTCGCTGCCGTCGGTGCACACGCCGAGGGCCAGGACGCGGCCGTCCGGGGAGGGCGCCAGCCAGGACAGCACCGCCGGCCCCGCCGCGCCGCCGAACTCGGCCAGGTCGGCCACCGTCCTGCCGGGGCCGTAGGGTTCGTCGGCGACGACCACGGCGGAGGCCGTCGCGCCGGGCGGGGTGACCGGGCGGAACCAGCGGCCGGCCGCGTAGCTGGGCAGGGCCGGGCGGGATCCGGTGTCGAAGGCCAGGATCAGGTTGCGGACGGCCGCCGGGTCCTGTCCGTCGTAGGCGACGGCGGCGGCCAGCTCGGCCTGCCGCCGCTGCCACCGCCGCACCTCGGGCGTCTCCTCCTCCAGCCACCGGTACGGATCGGGCACGCGGACGCCCGCGACGTCCTGGACGACCTCGACGGTGCGCGCGGGCGGATAGGGAAGGGTCACGACGACTCCGGCGGTTCGGGATGGGCGGGATGGGCGGGCCGGGCGGCGGCGAACTCGGCCTGGAGCCGTTCGAACGCGCCGGGGACCCGGCTGACCCGGCGGACGTGGATCAGGGCGTCGTAGGCGGCCGGGAAGTCGTCCACCGGGTCGAGGCCGCCGCCGGCGAGCGTGCCGTCGATCCCGTCGAACAGCTCGGCCGGCGCGCGGCGCAGGTCGACGACGGCCACGGGCGGGCCGAGGCGGTCGAGCGGCGCCTCCACGCAGTTCGGCGGCAGTGTGCGCGCCTCCAGCGACACGTCGCAGTCGAACGGGCGCGGGGAGCGCTGCGTGAAGCGGACCTCCGGGCCGGAGCCGTAGGTCGTGCCGACGACGACCAGGCCGTCTCCCAGGGACGCGGCGAGCAGGCCGCCCAGCGTCGGCCGGCCGTGGAAGGGCGAGCGCCGGACGTGGGAGTTGTGGGCGCTGACGACGATCCGCTGCTCCCGCTGGAGCACCCATTCCACGGTCTCGGCCATGAACCGTTCCCGAGGGTAGGGCACTCCCGCCGGGACGGCCTCCCCCGCCTCGGCCTCGTCGGCGAACGCCTGGAGGGAGGCCGCGCACCGGCGCAGCACCGGGTCCTGCGATCGGAGCGCGCGCCCGGCCAGCTCGCGCAGCCCCGCGATCAGGCGGGCGCGGCCGGCCGCGGGCATGGCCGCGTACCGGACCGCCGCCTCGGTACGGCCGCCCAGGTCGCTCAGGATCAGCAGCTCCTCGTCGCCCGGCCCGGCCGGCATGCGGTCCAGGCACGCGCGCACCGCCGGGCCGGGCGAGGTGGACGAGCCGGGCAGGTCCATGCCGTAGAAGGAGACCTTCGCCGGGCTCGCCGAGTTGCGGCGGCGCATCCAGCGCAGCTGCCGCCGCATCGGCTCGCACTCGCCGAACCGGTAGGTGATGCCGTCGCGGGCGACCACCGCGGCCTCCCCCGGCCCGCCGTGGACCCAGGCGTCCACGGCCAGCCCCTCGGCGAAGCCGGACTCCATCACGAACGCCGAGAACCCCAGCTCGCGGACGAGGACGCGGAACAGCCGGTCCTTGAGCCGGTAGAACTCGGTGACGTTGTGCGCCCCCTCGCCGACGGCCACCACGCGGGCGTCGCCGACCAGCTCGCGCAGCGTGCGGGCGTCCGCGACGGCGGCGGCGGCCGGGTCGAGGTGGCGCAGCGGCCGGGCGAAGGCGTCCCGCGTCATGCGTGGAAGTACCAGAGCTCGGGCGTGTACAGGTAGCTGAGCAGGGCCCGGAACGACGACTGCGGGCCGGACAGCGTGTCCTTCCACACGACCAGGGTGTGCGGGGTCGGGAAGAACAGCACGGGCAGTTCCTGGGCGAGCTTGGTCACCTCGGCCGACAGGGCCCCGGCGTCGGCGCCGAAGGTCGAGGCGTCGATGAGCCGGTCCACCTCGTCGTCGCGGTAGCCGCCCAGGTTGAAGCTGCCCTTGGCGTTGAACACCGTGTTGCTGCTGGGGTAACCGGCCGCCAGGTAGAGCGGCCCGTAGTCCTGCATCGCCCACTCGTTCTTGTTCGCGGGCGCGAAGGTGTTGCCGTAGTTGGCGTACATGTAGGTGAGGGACTTGGTGACGATCTTGACCTCGACGCCGAGCTTCTTGGCCGCCGAGGCGAAGGCGACGTCCCGGGCGCCGACGTAGGCGGGGGTGTTCGCGGAGGCCAGGGTGAAGCTGATCTTCTGGCCGCGCGGGATGCCGGCGCCGCACTCGCCCGGCCCGGTGCCGGGCCGCACGCAGGTGGTGGAGCCGTTCGGGACCACCTGCCAGCCGTTGTCGGTGAGCAGCTTGGCCGCCGCCGCCGGGTCGTGCGGGTACGACGGCGCGTCGCCGAACGCCGACGGGTACGGCGAGCCGCTGCCCGCGGTGCTGTAGTTGGGCGAGCCGGCGCCGTTGTAGATGCCCCGGCCGGCGATGTAGCCCGGCTGGTCGATCAGGCGCTGGAGGGCCTGCCGGACGTACGGCTGCGCGATGATCTTGTCGAAGCCGTTCACGGTGTTGCCGAAGTTGATGGTCAGCGAGTCGAAGCGGGCGGGCGCGGGCGCGCCGTAGACGTTGAACCCCTTGGCCTTCAGGGCGCCGATCTGCGTGATGAAGCTGGAGTCCAGCGTGCCGACGGTCAGGTTCCCCGCCTTGAACTGGTTGAGCACCGCGGCGGCCGAGGTGAACGCCTTGAAGTCGACCTGGTCGAGCCGCGAGTCGCCGGGCCCGCTGTAGGACTCGTTGCGCGCCAGCGAGAACGAGCCGGTCGTCGGGTCGAAGCTCTTGAGCCGGTACGGGCCGTTGACCACCTGCCACAGCGGGTTCGTGGCGAACGTGGACTGCGACTCCGACTCCTTGGTGAGGTACTTGTAGATCGCCGCGGCGTTCTTCGGCTTGGTGTAGTCGAGGTGCGGGCCGCCCGCGCGGTCGATGTCCCACGCCTTGGACGGCATCACGTACAGCAGCGTCAGCATCGACATCAGGTACGACGGGTTGTACGCGGTCTCCAGTTCGAGGGTCAGCGTGTCGGGCGCGGCGGCCTTGGCGGTGACCCCGTCGGGGAACTGGCCCGGGGTGTAGAAGCTCCAGTTGGCCGGGCTCTCCGCGAGCGCCGCCTTGAGCAGGGTCAGGGAGAAGACGACGTCACCGGCGGTGACCGGGTTGCCGTCGGACCACTTGTAGTCCTTCATCTTGATGGTGACGGTCTTGCGGTCGGGGCTGTAGGCGGGCGGCTCGGCCAGGCTCAGCTCGGCGTCGGCCACCTGGTCGCCCTCGCCGCTGGGCCGGTAGAGGGAGCGCCACATCAGGCCGCGGGCGATGACGGTCCCGTTGGCGGCGGCCGGCGGGTAGGGGTAGATGTAGTTCGGGCTGAGGCCGGGGGTCAGCGCGACGGTGACCGTGCCGCCGTCCTTGGGCTTGCCCGACTGCGCAGGCTGGCCAGCGTACCCCGCGGCGGGGTCCTTCGCGGCGCCCCCGCCGCCGGTGCACGCTGTGGCGAGCACCGCCACCGCGGCGGCGAGCGCCACCGCCAGGCGTGCTCGCTGCTTTCCGGACACGTGCGTCATTGCAGGCTCCCTACATGTGGGGGTGGAGATGCGCGAAGGGGACGGATTCCATCGGTGGGCGTTCGTCAGTCGGCCTGTCGTCCGACGGCGTCGCGCAGGGCGTCGGCGAGCAGGTTGAGCGCCAGCACCGTCAGGACGATGCAGCCCCCGACCGGGTAGATCAGCCACCAGTAGTCGGCCGAGATGTAGGCGACGCCGCCGGCGAGCTGGCTGCCCCAGTCCTCGGTCGGGTACGTCAGCCCGAACCCGAGGAAGCCCAGCGCCGCCACGACCAGGATCGCGTCGGCGACCTGGAACGTGATGTTGACGATGATCACGCCGAGCGCGTTCGGGATCAGGTGGGTCAGGATGAGCCGCCGGCGCGAGGCGCCCATCACCCGCGCGGCCAGCACGAACTCCCGCACCCGCAGCGTCAGCACCTCGCCGCGGACCAGCCGGGCGGAGACCAGCCAGGAGAACCCGCCGATGACCAGGCTCAGCGACAGCGCGTCGGCGTGGAAGCGGGCCGACAGGATCAGGACGAAGAACAGGAACGGCACCGAGAGCATGACGTCGACCAGCCGCATGAGGAACCCGTCCACCGCGCCTCCGGCCAGGCCGGCGACCGCGCCGTACAGGGTGCCGATCGCGGTGGCGAACAGGGCGGCGAGCAGGCCGATCTGCAGCGACAGGCGGCCGCCGGCCATCAGCCGGCCGAGCACGTCGAAGCCGTTGGCGTCCGTGCCGAGCGGGTGGCCCGGGCCGGGTGGCAGGGCCGCGTTGACCAGGTCCACGTCGATCTGGTTGGTGCGGTAGAGCAGCGGCCCGAGGAAGCAGAACCCGGCGATCAGCAGCAGGAGCAGGCCGCCGGCCAGGCCGAGCGGGCTGCGCCGGAGCCCGCGCAGCACCGAGCGCCGGCTCCGCGCCGGGACGGTCTCGGCCTCCGGCCGGGCCTCCACGTTCTGTGTGGTCATTTCGTCAGCTCGATTCGGCGGTCGGCGGCGGCGACCAGGAGGTCGGCGACGAAGTTGCCGGCCACGGTCAGGACGCCGCCGACGAGGGTGTAGGCGAGCAGCACCGGATAGTCCTCGCGTTGCAGGCTGTTGAGGAACAGCAGGCCGAGGCCGGGATAGTTGAACAGCGACTCGACGATCAGGTTGCCCGCCAGGAGCGTGGGGATGAGCGTGCCGACCAGGGTGACCAGCGGCAGGCAGGCGTTGCGCAGCAGGTGGCGCAGCAGGATCAGCCGCTCGGGCAGCCCCTTGGCCCGCGCCACCCGGACGTAGTCCTGGCCGAGCTGGTCCAGGGCCGAGGAGCGCTGGTACTGCGCGAAGATCGCGACGCTCGCCGCGGCGAGCGTGATGACCGGCAGCGCCATGGCCCGCGGATCGGTGAGCACCACCCAGGGCGAGTGCGACTGGGACGCCTCGGCCGGGAAGATCGGCAGCGCCTGGCTGAAGACGGCGATGAGGATCAGCCCGAGCAGGAACGACGGCGTCGCGTAGAGCACGTACGAGACCGCCGTGAGGAGCCGGTCGGCGACGCTGTTGCGCCTGACCGCCTGCAGCACGCCGAGCGGCACGGCGATCACCAGCGCCAGCACCAGGCCGGCGGCCGAGAGCATCGCGCTGCGGCCGGCGTTCTGCCCGAGCAGGGTGGCCACGTTCTCGTTCAGCTTGTACGACCTGCCCAGGTCTCCCCGGGCGAGCCGGCCCAGGTAGCCGACGTACTGGGCGAGGACCGGGCGGTCGTACCCGTGCTGCCGGTTGAAGTCGGCGACCGCCTCGGGCGAGGCGCGTTGCCCCAGGACCACCCGCCCCGGGCTGTCCGAGACGAGGTGCAGCAGCAGGAAGACCACCGCGGAGATGCCGAGCAGGACGACGACCGAGATCGCCAGGCGCCGGACGACGTACCAGGTCATGACCGGGAGGCTCCCTTCAGGGGGGTGGCCGCGGGTTCGAGCGGCTGGAGCGGGTGGTGGCAGGCGACCTGGTGGCTGCCGGTGACCGGCCGCGGGAGGGGTTCGGCCTGCGCGCACAGGTCGTCGGCCAGGGCGCAGCGGGTGCGGAAGCGGCAGCCGCTGGGCGGGTCGATCGGGCTCGGCAGCTCGCCGCGTACCCGCTCGCCGCGCGGCTGCCGGGCCTGCGGGTCCGCGTCGGGGACGGCGGCCAGCAGGCCGGCGGTGTAGGGGTGGGCGGGGGCGCCGTACACCTCGTCGGTGGTACCGGTCTCGACCAGTTTGCCCAGGTACATGACGCCGACCCGGTCGGCCAGGTACCGCACGACGGCGAGGTCGTGCGAGATCACCACGCTGCTGAGACCGCGTTCGAGCTGGACGGCGCGCATGAGGTTGAGCACCTGGGAGCGGATGGAGACGTCCAGGGCGCTGACCGGCTCGTCGGCGACCAGCACCGCCGGGTCCAGGGCCAGGGCGCGGGCCAGGTTCACCCGCTGCCGCTGCCCGCCGGACAGCTCGTGGGGGTAGCGCTCCATGACGCCCGCGGGAAGGCCGACGTCCCGCAGCAGCTCGCGGGCGCGGGCCGTGCGGTGGGCGCGGTCGCCCGCGCCCTGGATCGCCAGGGGTTCGCGCAGGATCGTGCCGATGCGCATGCGGGGGTCGAGGGCGGCGCCGGAGTCCTGGAACATCATCTGCAACCGGCTCCGGCGCGGGCCGAGCGCCCGCGCGCCCATCCGGCTGATCGGCTCGCCGTCGAAGACCACCTCGCCGGAGGTGGGCCGGTCGAGGGCGACGAGCATCCTGCCCAGGGTGGACTTCCCGCACCCCGACTCGCCGACCAGCCCGAACGTCTCCCCCGCCGCCACCTCGAAGCTCACGCCGGAGACCGCCTTGAGTGTGCGGCGCGCGCCGAACAGGCCCCTGCCGCCGACCGGGTACTCGCGCCTGAGGTCGACGACACGCAGCCGCGGCGCGCGCTCAGGGGACGCCGGAGGCTCCACCGGGCGGGTGCGGAAGCGGGTCTGGACCCGGTCGGCCGGTCCGGCGGCCGGGTGGTGGCAGGCGTGGACGTGCCCGCCGTCCTCCGCCGCGGGGGCCGGGCGCTCCTCGCGGCACCGGTCGGTGGCGGCCTCGCAGCGCGGCGCGAACGGGCAGCCGGGGCCGGCCGCGGTCAGGTCGGGCGGCGCGCCGGGGATGCTGAACAGCCGCTCGTCCCTGTCGTGGGTGAGCGAGGGGATCGAGGCCAGCAGCGCGTGCGTGTAGCGGTGCCGGGTCCGGGCGAAGAGCACGGGGGTGGGGGCGGTCTCGGCCAGGCGGCCGGCGTACATGACGCCGACGCGGTCGGCGTGCCGGGCGATGACCCCCATGTCGTGGGTGATGAGGATCATCGACATGCCGAGCCGGGAGCGCAGGCCGTCCAGGAGGTCCAGGATCTCGGCCTGGATGGTGACGTCGAGCGCCGTGGTGGGCTCGTCGGCGATGACCACCCGCGGCTCGCAGGCCAGCGCCATCGCGATCATCACGCGCTGCCGCATGCCGCCGGAGAGCTGGTGGGGGTAGTCGTCCATGCGCTCGGCCGGGCGGGGCAGGCCGACCAGGGCGAGCACCTCGGCGGCACGCTCGCGGGCGGCCCGTCTGGAGGCGCCATTGTGCAGCCGGACCGGCTCGGCGACCTGCTCGCCGATGCGCCGGGTCGGGTTGAGCGCCGTCAGCGAGTCCTGGAACACCATCGCGATCTCGTTGCCGCGCAGGGCCCGGTAGCGCGCGGCGGGCAGGCCGACCAGCTCCTCGCCGCCGAAGTCGATCGAGCCGCCGGTCACCCGGCCGCCGGCCGGCAGCATGCCCATGATCGCGAGACCGGTCATGGACTTGCCGGACCCGGTCTCGCCGACGATCCCCAGGGTCTCGCCGCGGTTCAGCACCAGACTGACGTCCGAGACCGGGCGGACGACCCTGTCGCCGCGCCGGATCTCGACCGACAGATCCCGGATCGCCAGCACGCGATCGCTCTCCAAATCCATCCGACGATAGTGGGACCCGCGTCCCCGGCGGTGTTCGTCGCGGACATCGAACGTTGGGGCCGGGGTTCGTCCGGGCGTACCAACTGATCAGCGCGCTGAGGCGACAGGGGGCGGGCATGGGGACGGCCCGCCCGGCGCTCGGCGCGGGCGGGCCGTCCCCGGTGCGGGTCGTCCCCGGTGCGGGTCGTCCTCGGTGCGGGTCGTCCCCGGTGCGGGTGGGTCAGCCGGACGTTCGGCGGTCGGCGCGGCCGTCGTGCAGGTAGAGGGCGCGGCCGGTCCCGTCGTCGCCGAGGAAGGCGATCGGGGCGTGCGCGCCGCGCTCGGGTTCGAGGGGGATCAGCACGTCGTCGCGCCAGGCGGCCAGCTCGGTGCGGTACGGCACCTCGTCCAGGTCGGCGGTGATCCCCACGGGCGTCCGGCTCAGCCACAGCCGCCCGGCCCCGTCCAGGGTCACCTCCGTCTCGCACGTGCTCGACGTGTACGTGCCGGCGTACCGGGCGGCGTTCGCGGGCGGGACGGGGGCCGGGCCGGGCGCCGGGGGCGCGGGCAGCTCGACCCCGCCCAGCTCGCCCAGCACGCGGCCGGCGATCTCGGCGAACACGGGCCGCGTCCGGCCGCCGTTGGCGACGACGACCACGGCCACGTCGCGCTCCGGCGCCACCCGCAGGCAGGCCGACTGGCCGACGGTGCTGCCGTCGTGGCCGAAGACCGTGCCGCCGGGCCGGTCGAAGAGCTCCCATCCCAGGCCCCAGGCCGTGCCCTGGGCGAAGTCGGGCAGCCCGACCTGCGGCCGCCGCATCTCCGCGACGCTCTCCGCGCTCAGCACGCGGGCGCCGTCCGGGGCGATGCCGCCGGCGAGGTGCATGCGGGCGAAGGCCAGCAGGTCACGCGGCCGCATCGCCAGCATCGACCCGGCGGGCGCGTTCGAGCGGGCCAGCGCCCACACCGGGGTCGGCTCGTACGGGCCGTCCGGCGTGCGCTGGACGTGGCCGACCGCCGTGCGGTGCACGATCGCCTCGTACGGGTCGCAGGCGGCGTGGGTCATGCCGAGCGGCGTGAACAGGTGGTCGCGCAGGCACGCGTCGAACGGTTCGCCCCGCACGACCTCGATGATCCGGCCCAGCACGCAGTAGCCGGCGTTGTTGTAGGAGAACATCTCGCCGGGCTCGAACAGCTGCGGCACCTCGTGCAGGACGTCCAGGAACCGTTCGACGCAGTCGTCGCCCTTGCCGGTGTCGGTGAAGACGTCCCCCTCGAAGCCCGCGACGTGGCACATGAGCTGCCGCGTGGTGATCCGCCGGGCGGCCCGTTCGTCGCCGATCCGGAACGCCGGGAGGTAGGCGCGCACGGGCGCGTCCAGGTCGAGCCGCCCCTCGTCGGCCAGTTGCATGGCCAGCGTCGCGGTCAGCACCTTGGTGATCGAGCCGATCTGGAACAGGGAGCCGGGGGTCGCCTCGACACCCGTCGCCGTGCTCAGCGTCCCGGCCGCGACCTCGACCGTCCGCCCGCCCGCGTGGACCGCCACGGCGGCCCCGGGCACCTGGTTCTCGGCGAGCAGTCCCGCCAGCCGGTGGCGCAGCCACGCATCGATCTCCTCCAGCTCCGGCACCGGTGTCCCCCCTGGTCGACTCCGCCCGACCCTAGAGCCGACGGGAACCGCCCGGTTCGTCCACTGCCACTATGCCTGCCCCGATTCTTCGTCGGCACGACCCAGACCGATGTGATCTATGACAGATATTTCAGTATTGCCTGACTCGCTGTCATATGCGATGTTCCGCTCACAAGCCGCATGAGCACAGCTCATGTCACCCCCGGAGAAAGGCGTTTCCATGCGTCGAATCTCAACCCTGTTAGCCCTGGCCTCCGGCGTCTGCCTGGCACTGTCCGGCTGGGCCACCGCCGCCGAGGCCAACTCCCCGGCCGCCGCCGACCAGCAGCGCTACATCGTCCAGCTCTCTGGCGTGTCGCGAGCGCAGGTGGCGAACGAGGCGCAGCAGCAGGTCACGGCGCACAAGGGCGTGCTGGTGGGAACCTACCGGTACGCCTTCAACGGCTACTCGGCCCTCTTCACCGCCGAGGAGGCCGCCAAGCTGAAGGGCGAGCCCGGTGTGCTCACCGTCGAGCCCGACCACGAGGTGCACGCCTTCGCACAGACCGTACCGAGCGGCATCAAGCGGATCTACGCCGACCAGAACATCAACCTCGACATCGACGGCACCGACGACGTCCGCATCGACGTGGACGCGGCGGTCGTGGACACCGGCGTCGACCTCGACCACCCCGACCTGAACGTGGTGGCCAGCACCAACTGCACCAGCGGCGTCTGCTCGGGCACCGGCGACGACGACAACGGGCACGGCAGCCACGTGGCCGGCACCATCGGCGCCATCGACAACTCCGTCGGCGCGGTCGGCGTCGCCCCCGGCGCCCGCATCCACGCCGTCAAGGTGCTCAACTCGGCGGGCTCGGGCACGCTGGCCGGCATCGCCGCCGGTCTCGACTGGGTCGTGGCCAGGGCGAGCACGATCGAGGTCATCAACCTGAGCCTCGGCTGCCAGGGCTGCAGCAGCTCCGCGATCAGCAACGCGATCACGAACGCCACCAACGCGGGCATCGTCGTCGTCGTGGCCGCCGGCAACAGCTCGGCCGACGCCTCCGGCTTCTTCCCCGCCAACCACCCCGACGTCGTCACCGTCTCGGCCGTGACCGACTTCGACGGCCAGCCCGGCGGCCTGGTCGGCACGATCACCGTGCCGTGCCGCACCGACGGCGCGACCGACACCGACGACACGCTCGCCTGGTTCTCCAACTACGGCACCACGGTCGAGGTCGCCGCCCCCGGCACCTGCATCTACTCCACGTGGATGAACGGCGGCTACAACACCATCAGCGGCACCTCCATGGCCAGCCCGCACGTCGCGGGGGCCGCGGCCGTGCTGACCAGCGGCTCGCACAAGCCCACCACCCGGGCGGGGGCGCTGGCCGTACGGGACAAGCTCAAGGCCACGGGCAACCTCAACTGGACCGACGACGCCAGTGACGGGGTCAAGGAGCCGCTGCTCGACGTGCACGACGCCACGCAGTACCCGCCGACGACCGGTGGCAACCAGCCGCCGGTGGCCGCCTTCACCCAGTCGTGCGACAACACCACGCGGGTGTGCTCGTTCAACGGCTCCGGCTCCAGCGACCCGGACGGGACCATCGCCTCCTACGCGTGGACCTTCGGCGACGGCTCCACCGGCAGCGGCGCGACCGTGTCGCACACCTACGCCGCCGCGGGCACGTACACCGTGGCCCTCACCGTGACCGACAACGGCGGGGCCACCAACTCCACCAGCAAGAGCATCACGGTCGGGACCACCCCCGGGAACTGCACCGGCTACCAGACGCCGTTCTCCGGCAACCTGACCAGCGGGCAGAACGTGTACTACCCGAACAGCTCCGGCTACACGGCCGCCGCCGGGACGCACCGGGCGTGCCTCGACGGGCCCTCCGGCGTGGACTTCGACCTGTACCTGCAGAAGCAGGGCATCCTCGGCTGGACCACGGTGGCCAGCAGCGCGGGCAGCGGGCCTGACGAGTCGCTGACCTACAACGGCACGGCGGGCACCTACCGCATCCGCGTGCACGCGTACAGCGGGTCCGGCGCCTACACGGGCGGCTACACCAAGCCGTAACCACCCAACTCCGCGACCCCGTGCCCCACACGGGGTCGCCCCCGCTTCCGGCCCCGCCCACGCTTCCTCCGGCCCACGCTTCCTCCGGTCCACGCGCCCCTTGGATCCGCGTGCCGGCCCGGATCCCGGGGACGTCGCGCCCGGGGCGTGCCACAGCCGCTCACGAGCCCGGCTCGCCGGGGATCGTCACGGTCGCCGGCCCGTGCCTGTTGTCGCCGTGAGCCGGGGTTCGATCTCCGGGAAGGAGCCGTCGCCGAACAGGATCCGCGCCGCCAGCGCCCGACCGGCACGGGTGCGCAGGACGGTCACCGCGGCCTCCGCCACGACCGGCGACCGGATCCCCGCCGACAGCCGCCGCAGCAACAACCGGCCCCGGAACCGGGCCCGCAGCGCGGCCCCGTCGTACCGCCTCAGCACCCCTCGGTCACCGGTACGCAGGTACTCGTCGATCACCGCCGCGGCCAGCTCGGACATCCGCAGGCAGGGGTCCAGCCCACCGGCCGTCAGGGGCGACACCGCGCCCGCCGCGTCCCCGACCAGCAGCCCGTCCGGGCAGGCCAGCCGCCGCAGCACGCCCCCGACCGGGATCGGACCTCCCCTGCGCTCGACCGGCCCGGCGGGCGCCGTGCGACCGGGCGCGTCGGCGGCGAAGGCGTCCAGCAGACGGCGGACCCCGGCCCGCATCGCTCCCGGCTCCCCCGCCACACCCACGTGGGCGTGCCGCCCGTCGTCCACCACCCACCCGAGGTACCCCGGAGCCACCCGAGGGTCCAGCACGCAGTGGAACGCCGGGACACCCGAGCCCGGCGCGACCGCATGAACGATCTCGGCGCCGACCAGGAAGCGCCGGTTGACGTCGAGGCCGAGATCACGCGCCACCCGCGACCGCGCCCCGTCCGCCCCCACGACGAACCTGACCCCCACCACCTCCACCCCCACAACGCCCACCGCCGCGTCCGCGCCCTCCACGCCCTCCGCGCCCTCGGGGCACGCCGCGCCGCTCGTGCTCTCCAGTCGTACGAGGCCCGCCGAGCTGCCCGTGTATCGGACGCCCAGCAGGACCCGAGCCCCGGCCGACTCCGCCGCGCGGCGGGCGTGTTCGTAGACGGCGGCCATGTCGGCCACCCGGAACTCGTCCCTGTCGCTGGTGAGCCGGATCGGCGAGCGCCGCGACGGCGGATACAGCAGGACGTCCCGGACACCGGGACCGAGCAGGTGGTCGGGCAGGTCGAAGTCATCGAGCGTGCGGCGTACGAAGATCCCCGTGGTCCGGACGCCGGCCGACAACGACCTGCGGCGGTCGACGACCATGACGTTCAGCCCCCGCCGGGCGAGCAGGCGGGCCGTGCTCAACCCGGCCAGCCCCGCCCCCACCACCAGGACGTCCACTGTCTGCATATTCCGGGACGTTAGGCGCGTCCCCCCACCCATGGGGCAGTCTGCACGGTACCCGCCCTCAACCTTCACACCCCCACCACACCACCGGCGGCACGTTCACTCGAAGGCCCGAGACCGGCAGCCAGGGCCGCAGCATCGCGCCCGCGGGCGAGGACCGTCAGCGCACCGCGCCCACGACCGCCTTGCCCTCGCGGGCCGCCGCCGCGTAGAACGGCGCCAGCGCCTCCAGCCCTTCGTACGCCCCGCCCGCGTGACCGGCGCCGAACCTCCACCCCTCCTCGGCCAGGCCCCGCGCGACCGCCGCCACCTGGGCGGGATCCAGCGCGAACGGCGGACCGTAGCCGACCTCGCACCCCGCCATGTCGTTGGCGCCGTCCTCGCCGGTGGCCGCCGCCAGCCAGGGGAAGCACTGCCTCCACCGCGCGGTGCCGTGCTCGGCCTCGGCCCGTCCCTCGGCGATGGCGGTGAGCGAGCGGTGGTCGTCCGCGAACAGGTCCGTCTCCAGGGGGAGATCGCGCAACCGGCCCTCGAAGACGGCCCCGATGACGGCGGGGTCGGCCCGTACGGACTCCAGCAGCGCGGCCTCGATCTTCGCGAGGCTCAACCTCATCGACACGATCACGAATCGTACGCGGCGCCCCGGCACGCCCGGACGCCCCTAGAGTGCGGCGAACGGCCCCCGCTCCACCACGATCACCTTGTCGCCGGCGTACCCGTCCAGGTCAGGGGCGTTCCAGCTCTCGCCCGGCCTGATCTGGTGGAACCGGAAGGTCGCGTTGGTCTCGTTCGCGGTCACGAGGCAGCGCACCGGGCCGGGCGGATGGAGGGCGCGGGCGAGCCGGCCGACCTCCAGGGCGAGCGCCACGCCGTGCAGCAGCAGGACGCGCTGGCCCGCCTCGCCGATCAAGGGCGCGTGGCCGACGGGAACGACCTCGACCGGGACGAAGTCCTCCAGATGCACGGAACTCCGGTCGCACTCCCAGCCGGTGAGGTCGTGGAAGGGCGCGGGGGCACGTCCGGCGCCGTCCGTCGAGGCGGCCCAGCCGATCACCTCACCCTGCCGGACGAGCCCCTGAGCCACCCGTTCCCGCAGGCCGGCGGCGAGGCCACCGGGCGGTGCGAGCATGGCCGGGCCGCCCATCATGCCGAGCAGACCGGCCGCGGAGTCGTTCATCGTCACGCGCAGCACGCCGTCCATGATCCCGGTCAGGGCGCGCCCACGCGAGCGACCAGGCGGCCGGGGGTCAGGGAAGCAGGTGGAGGAGGTCGGCCTCCTCGTCGGCGGTGAGGCCGGCGCGGGTCACCCGGTGGCCGGAGTCGCGCAGCCAGGCGAGCGTGTCGCGGGCCGTGTCGGCGACCGGGCGGATGCGCAGACCGGCGGCCAGCGTGGCGGAGGTGTCCCGGGCCATGAACCCGGCGTATTCCGGCAACGGCAACCACAGCGGCAGCGAACGCGGCCCGGCCCACGGCTCGACCTCGTGCCCGGCGAGGAACTCCTGACCGGCCCAGACGAGCTCCGGCGCCACCGCCAGCCCCTCGGCGATCATCGCCAGCAGCTCGCCCCTGGTGAAGGGCATGGAGATCCCGTCGTACGGGCCGGTGAGCCCGGCCTGCGCCGCGTCGAGCGTCCAGGCCGCGAGATCGCGTACGTCGACCAGCTGCACCAGATCGCCGGGCGAGCCCGGAGCCAGCACGGGGCCGCCGCGCGCCAGCCGCTCGACCCAGTAGGTGAACCGGTCGGACTGGTCCTCCGGGCCGACGATCAGCCCGGCCCGTACGTGCAGCGCGTCGTCGCCGAGGATCTGCTCGCACGCCACCTTGGCCGGCCCGTAGTTCTCCGGGTCGCTCTCGTCGGCGCCGGCGGGCAACGGGTCGTGCAGGACCTGGTTGACCCGGGTCGCGTCGGAGTAGACGCTGCACGACGAGACGAACGTGTAGTGACCGGCCCGGCCCGCCAGCTCCGTGACCGCACGCCGCACCTGGCTGGGCAGCCTGGCGACGTCGACGACCAGGTCGAACGCCCCCTTCAGCGGCGCGAGCCCGCCGTCCGCGGACCGGTCGACCCGGACGAACTCCACACCCGAGGGCGGTTCGCCGGCCACGCCGCGCGCCGCGCACACCACCTCGTGCCCGCGATCGCGGGCCTGTCGCGCGATCTCCCTGGACAGAAATCTCGTGCCGCCAAGAACAAGTGTCCGCATGCCTGCCATCCTCGCCCACCCGGCCCGGCCGGACCCACGCCCTTCACTTCCAGCGCAACACTTCCCCGGCGGCGCGGCGGCCGTGAAAGAGGTCGATCGCATTCCGCAGTCATGTATCCACGAAGCGGCGGACATGCTCTCATAGGGGTGATTCGGGGACTCAGTTCAAGTCAGGCGAGGAGACATGCCCGAACCCGGCTCCCCACAACCCGGCTCCCCAGAACCCGGCTCCGCACAACCCGGCACTGCCGGCGCCGGCTCCCGCCGTACGGCGCCGACCATCGAGGAGACCGCCCGGACGATCCTGCTCGACGTGGCCCCCGAGGACGTGCGGTTCCTGCCGCTGGCCTGCGCGGACTTCTTCGGCAACCCGACCGCCCGCAGACGCGCGGTCCGCGCCACGCTGCGCGGACGTGAACGCGACCAGCCCACCGGCTTCGACGCGGGCGAGGGCATGCAACTCGTCCTCGGCGTGGTGCTGACCCTGCTCAACGGCGTTGCCTGCGAGGTGCTGACGGGCATGACGACCGAGCGGGTCGACCGGCTGCGGGCCCGGTGGCGGGAGCGCCGCCGGCGCAGGGCGCTGACCTCGGCCGTCGCCCCGCAGGCCGAGCGCACGCCGTTGCCCAGGGTCAGCGCGGTCGAGGCGGCGGCCATCGGCGCGCAGGCGGCCGAGATCGTGCTGGCGGCGGGGATGTCCGCGGAGCTCGCCCAGCGCGTGAACACGCTGCTCGCCGCGGCCCTCATCGACCCGCGGCCCTGACCGTGCGCCCGCCCGTCGGCCCCTCCCGGCAGGCGCCGGCCGGCGCGCCCGCGGTGCCGCCTCCGCCGAGGCTGGACCCGTTCGCGCTGCCGGCGGCGACCACGGCCCGCTTCCTGCTCATGATGGTCGTCGCGGTCACCAGCGCCGTGCACCTGTACCTGGTCCTGCTCGACCGGTACGTCGCCGGCGGCACGGACCTCGGCCCTCGTGGCTGCGCCCTGGCCGCGGGATCCGGCGCGGGACGGATCCCCGACGGCGTCCTGGTCTCCGCCTACGTCGAGTGCGTCCAGCGGGAATCGGCGCGTACCGGGTGGATGGTGATCGGCATGGTGGCCGGGCTGCTCGCCGTGGCCGTCGTGATCCACCTCCTCCACCCCCGCCTGGTCATGCTCTCCCGCCCGCGACCGCTGGCCCAGTTCGCGGTGGACGAGGGCATGGCCGCCGTGGTGCGGCGCGTCGAGGACACCGTCCGGGCCCTGGCCCCCGGGACCGAGGTGTACGTCGCGACACTGCGCGCGAGCGCGAGCGGCCGGGCCTTCGGCCGCCGTCCCCGGTACCGGATCATCCTCGACCTCGGGCTGCTGCGCGCGGCCGACGCCGACCCCGGGCAACTCGACACCGTCCTCGCCCACGAGCTGGCCCATCTGCGCAACAAGGACGTCGGCCTGACCACGTTCGCCTTCGCGATCTGGTGGGCGTACCTGCTGGTCGTCGCGCTGCCCCTGCTGCTGCTCGCGGCGGTCGAGCCGGGGCTGCTCGCCGTCCTGCCGTGGCGGCTGGCGGCCGTGCTGGCCCTGCTGTGGTTCGCCCGCACCGCGGTGCTCAGGACCAGGGAGTACTACGCCGACCTGCGCGGCTGCGCCACGCCGGACGGCGAGCGGCTGCTCCTGGACACGCTGACCCCCGCGCGGGCGGACGACGGGCGGCGCCGGCGGGACCGGGGGCCGTTGTCCTTCCACCCCGGCGACGAGGAGCGGGCGGGCGTCATCCGCGGCGCGCCCCGGCTGTTCAGGATCGGCGTGGTGGAGTCCGCGGCCGCCGGCGTGCTGCTCGGACTGGGGTACTCGCCGTGCGTCCACCTCGTGGAGATGATCTTCGCTGCGGACGTGGCCTCCCAGTTCAGCCCGGCGCGCCTGGCCGTGGGGGTGCTGTTCGGGGCGCTGGCCACCGGGGCGGTCGCGGGCACCGTGTGGCGGGCCGGGCTGCTGGCGCAGGCCACGCACACGCGTCCGCCGTCCACGCTGCCCGCCGCGCTGGCGCTGACGGCGGGCTTGGTGACCGGTCAGCTCGTCGCGCCGCCGCTGGCGACCGCGGCCGGCTCGTGGGCCGACATCCTGGCCAGGTCCCCCGTGATCGCGGTCGTGCTGGCGGTGCTGCTCGCCGTCCTGTTCCAGCTCATGCTCAGGTGGGCGGTCCTGTGCGCGTCGGTGTGGCTGCCGCTGGCCCGGCGGGTCCGTACGGCCGCGCTGGCCGGTTCGGCGCTGTCGGCGGTGATCTTCGGGGCGTGGCTGAGCTTCTGGTTCGACATGATCGCGTGGATGATCAACGCCGCGGCGGGCTGGGACATCCTGTGGTACGGCCTGTACAGCGCCGCCCTCAACCCGACGTTGCAGCTCTGCGTCGTGCTGGCCTGCGCCGCCGCGTCGGTCGGCTGGGCGGCGCGGCGCGGCCTGCCGCCCCGGCCCCTCGCGGCCGTCTGGCGGGACGCGCCGCCGAGCCGTCTGGCGGCCCCCCGCATGCCGCTGCCGGCGGTCAACGTCACCGCGCTGGCGATCTGCCTCGCCTACGCCGGGGTGATGATCCCCTTCTACGGGTGGCTCCGCTCGGCCCTCGGCGGCGTGCCGCTCAAGGGGGCCGTCCCCATGGCGGACGCGGCCGGTCACTTCACCCCGTTGCTGATCGTGGCGACCATCGTGGCCCTGGCCGGGGCGTTCTGCTTCGGCCTGGCGGCCGGAGGGCGGGGCGGCGCCGCGCCGGTCGTGGCGGGCACCGGGGTTCTGATGTTGCTCGCCGTGTTCGGCCTCGGAACGCTGTTCGTGGCCCATCTGGCCGCCACGGTGTGCGGTGCCGGGCTGTTCTCGTCCTGCATGGCTTCCTTTCCGCGCGTGTTCGACCTGTCGCAGAGCGGGCCGATCTTCACGGTCGGGTTCACCGGGCTGGTCGTCACGGGCGCCGCCGCCGCGTGGCTGGGCAGCGCCCTGCGCGGCGCCGCGCAGGCGCTGTCCGCCGCAGGCCCCCGGCCTTGGGGAGCGCGTCCGTGGCACGGCGTCACCGGGCGGCCGGTCGGCGCCGTGTTGTCGCTCGTCCCCACCGCGCTCGCTGCGCTGCTCTTCGGCTACCTGGCCGTCAACACGCTGTCCGCCACGGGCAGCACGCCGGTGCCCGTCGATCGCGCGGTCGTGGCCCGCGAGCTCCGCGCGGCGCCCCGGGGCCCGCTGCCGCCGGCACGCGCCTGCTCGGCCGTCGATGCGGTCAGCTCCGGACTGCTGTTCACCGACACCTTCGACTTCTCCCGCGTCATCGCGGGCATGGCCGGCAGCGCCGGGTACGCCATGGCCGCGCGCGACCCGGCCCTCCAGGCCATGGGACGCGAGACCGCGACCGCCCTGCTGGCCGGCGACTCCGCACGGGCGATCCGCGCCCATGACGCTCTGCGCCACCTGTGCGTGGTCACGGGCGCGCTGCCCGCCTGATCAATCCTCCGCCGCGGGCGGGAGCCGCAGGGCGATGACGGCGATGTCGTCGAGGCCGGTGCTGGGCAGGCCGCTGAGCACCTGGTCGCAGAAGCTCTCCAGCGGCTCGGCGGCGAGCGACTCCGCCACCCGGCGCAGCCGGCCGAGACCGAGGTCGAGGTGCTCGCCCGACCGTTCGATGAGCCCGTCGGTGTAGAGCAGTAGCGTGCTGCCCGGCGGCAGCGGCTCGGTCCGGGAGGCGCGGGTCTCGTCGTCGGAGAAGCCGAGCAGCGGGCTGACGGCCCCTTCCAGGAAACGTCCGTGGCCCTGGGCGGTGACCAGCAGGGGCGGCGGATGGCCGGCCACCGCGAACCGCAGCCGATGACCGCCGTCGCCCTCCTCCACGCGGGCGAACACGCACGTGGCCGTGACCTCGGAGGACAACGACTCCATCGCGATGTTGAGCCGGGTCAGGATCTCGCCGGGCGGCTCACAGCGGTCCATCGCCAGCGCCCGCAGCATGTTGCGCAACTGGCTCATCAGGACGGCCGCCGACAGGTCGTGTCCGGCCACGTCGCCGATGACCAGGGCCGGGACGCCGTCGGGCAGGACGAAGGAGTCGTACCAGTCGCCGCCCACCTCGGCGGCGCTGGGGCTGGCCCGGTAGCGGGCCACGATCCGCAGGCCGGTCAGCCGCGGCGGCTCGGCGAGCAGGCTGTACTGCAGGGCCAGCGCGACCTGCTGGGTGCGCTGGAAGCGGATGGCCCGGCTCAGGGCGTCGTGGGCGTGGCCGAACATGTTGCCCAGCAGCGTGATGTCGGCCCGGTTGATCGCCGGACGGTCGCCGCACGTCACCACCCCGACCACGGCGGGGACCGCGCCGTCGACCACGACCGGCAGGACCAGCATGCTGTTGGCGCCGCTGGCCGTCAGCCACGCGCGGGTGCTCGCCGGCGCCAGGTCGGGCGGCGGGCACCCGGCGGGGAACGTCTGCAGCACGGGCCGCCGCCGGCGGACGACCGTCACGAAGGCGTTGCCTTCGCCGACCTGCTCCTCGCTGTACGGCGACAGCGGCACCAGGCCGCGACGGGCCGCGGTGACCAGCCGCTCGACGACGAACGGCGCCCCGCCGCGCCGATCGCCGGTGAGGTCGGTGATGAGGTAGACGCCGCAGCCGTCGGCCAGTTCGGGCACGATGACGTCGGACAGCGCGCCGAGCATCTCCTCCAGGCTGGTGAGCTGGGCCGTGGCCGCCGCGGCCTTGTCGAGGAGGCGCTGCCGCCGCTGTTCCTGCCACTGCTCCTCGATGTCGGTGCACGACCCCACCCACTCCACGACCTGGCCGTTCTCGCAGATGGGCACGGCGCGCATCTCGAAGTGCCGGTAGGAGCCGTCGGCGGTGTGCAGCCGGTAGACGTGCTCCCAGGTGTCGTTGGCCCTGCTGACCGCCCGAACCCACGACCTGATCGTGTCCTGGCGGTCGTCGGGATGGACCATCTTCAGCCAGCCCTGGCCGCGGTGCCCCTCCCACGGCTGTCCGGTGACCCGCTCCCAGCTCGGGCTGGGCTCGTGCACGTAGCCGTCGCGGGTGGTCACCCAGACGATCTGTGCGCTGACCTGCATCAGGCTCTCGTAGCGGCGCAGGATGCGGCGGCGTTCCTCGGCGAGGGCCTCGATCCGGCGGGCCGCGGTGACCTGGTCGGTCACCTCCATCACCACTTCGAGCACGCCGTAGTCGCCGGGCCCGAAGACCACGCGCGACAGGCTGGAGGTGAAGAACCGCCGCTCGTCGCACTGCGGCCCGACGACGTACTCCGGCTCCGCCGTGGTGACGAACGGCTCGCCGGTGGCGTAGACCCGGTCGAACTGCGCGCGGAAGTGCACCTGGACGAACTCCGCGAACGCCTCCTCGACCGGCATCCCGGTGCGGCTGTCGGCGAACAGGGAGCGGTAGGCGGCGTTGGTGTAGACCAGGCGGTGGTCGGGGCCGCGCGCGACCGCCACACCGACCGGCGCCGGTTCCAGCACCTCGAACGCCAGCCCGCTGCCTGCGGGCTCGCCGTCAGCCCCCATCGTGACCTCCCCCGACGGCCACAGCCTCCCCCACCCCTACCCGCGCACGATCCACCCCGAACGCGCGCCGCGGGGGCCGGTCAGCCGCCGGCGCCCGGCGGGACCAGGCCCGACTGCTCCTCCAGGTAGGCGATCGCCCCGACGCCCTCCTCGGCGAAGAACACCAGCTCGGTGAGGGGCAACGGCAGGAAGCCCTCCGCCTCCATGCGCTGGAACTGCTGCTTCAGCCCGTCGTAGAAGCCCGCGGTGTTCAGCAGCACGACCGGCTTGGTGTGCAGGCCGTGCTTGCGCAGCTCCAGGATCTCGGTGGCCTCGTCGAGCGTGCCGCTGCCGCCCACCATGATCACGAAGCCGTCGGCGCGGGACAGGAGTTGCGCCTTGCGCTCGGCCAGGTCGCGGGTGATCATCATCTCGTCGGCGCCCGGCCGGGCCTTGTCCGCCAGGAACTCGACCGAGACGCCCACCAGGCGGCCGCCGGCCTCCTGCACGCCGTCGGCCATGACCTTCATCAGGCCGCTGTCGGAGCCGCCCCACACCAGGGTGTGCCCGCCCTTGCCGATGAGCTCGGCGAACTCGCGGGCGGGGCCGGTGTAACGCTCGTCGAGGTCGGCGGCGGAGCAGAAGACGCAGATGTTCACGCCGTAACTGTAGGCGAACCTGCCCAGGCCAGGGCACCCGGGAAGGATCTCCCCAAGATCCGTCGAGCCCGGTGCCCGTCCGTCATGGCGGGGGTACGTCCTGGTCCATGAAGAAAGCCATCAACGTCTGCTTCGGCGTGGACGTGGACGCCGTGGCGGGCTGGATCGGCTCGTACGGCGGCCAGGACTCGCCCAACGACATCCAGCGGGGCGTGTTCGCCGCCGAGGTCGGGACCCCGAGGCTGCTGCGCCTGTTCGCCCGCGAAGGGATCAGGACGAGCTGGTTCGTCCCCGGACATTCGGCGGAGTCGTTCCCCGACCAGATGCGGCGGATCGTCGAGGCCGGGCACGACGTCGGCGCGCACGGCTACATGCACGAGAACCCGGTCGCGATGTCCGCCCAGCAGGAGGAGGACGTCCTGGCGCGCAGCCTGGAGGTGCTGGACAAGGTGCTCGGCGTCCGGCCCCGGGGCTATGTGGCGCCGTGGTGGGAGATGTCCGCGCGGACCGTCGAACTGCTGCTGCGTTACGGCTTCGGCTACGACCATTCGCAGTCCTACCGCGACTTCCAGCCCTTCTACGCCCGCAAGGGCGAGCGGTGGACGCGCATCGACTACGAGCAGGCCGCCTCGACCTGGATGAAGCCGCTCGTGCCCGGCCAGGAGGTGGACCTGGTGGAGTTCTCGGCGAACTGGTACCTGGACGACCTGCCGCCGATGATGTTCATCAAGAGCTCGCCGAACAGCCACGGCTTCGTCAACCCGCGCGACCTCGAACAGCAGTGGCGCGACCAGTTCGACTGGGTCTACCGCGAGCTGGACTACGCCGTCTTCCCCGTCACGCTGCATCCCGACGTCAGCGGGCGTCCCCAGGTGCTGCTGATGCTGGAGCGGCTCATCGCGTACATGCGCGGGCACAAGGGGGTCACGTTCATGTCGATGGCCGAGGCCGAGATCGACTTCCGCGCCCGCTACCCCTTCGACGGGCGGGCGCGCCCGGCCGACATGCACTGAGCCGTCCCCGGCCGCGGGCCGGGGACGGCTCGGGCCCCCGTCTATGCCCAGGGCGGCCCGACGACCCAGCTCACGTCCGCCGCCCAGGAGGCGGCGTTGTCGAAGGCGTGCGAGCCGCCGTTGCTCGCGAGGTAGACGGTGTTGTCGTAGTGGCGCAGGAACCGGTCGGGGAAGTTCGCGGCGGCGAACGACGTGCCCTGGCCGCTCTTGCCCGCCTGCGGGCAGAAGGTGGCGTCGGCGGCGAACAGCGCGCTGCCGTCGTCGTGCTGCCGGTAGAGCTGGTAGTTGCGGTGCCGCAGGTAGTCGCCGGGGTAGTTCCGCGACTCGAACGACACGCACGAGGCCCCGGCCAGGCCGCCGCGGACGATCCACGTGGCGTCGCTCCTGTCCAGCGACGAGCTGCCGGAACCGATCACCGACGTGACGACCTGGTCGTTCTGGTGGCGCAGGTAGCGGGTGGTGCAGCAGGCCGTGGTCGCGCGCAGCGAGACGGACGCGCCGGGGGTGAGCGTCCCGTCCGCGCCGCCGCCCGTGGTGGTGTAGCCGGCGGCGACGATGTTCGCCTGCACGGCGTTCTCGGTGGCGGTCGAGGGGTAGCCGGCGGTCATCACGCCCTCGTAGAAGGTGCCCGCGGAGCCGTTGCTGTTGTCGCCGCCGATCCCGAGGATGATCGCGCCCTCCTTCTTCATGGGGTTGTAGCCGGGGGCGTTGGGACGGGGGCCGTCGTAGTAGGTGGACAGGCCCCCGGACCGGGCGTTCCCGGCGCGGATCGCCCAGTGGTTCGGCTCGCCCTTGACGACGGCGGTCAGGTAGCGGTGGCCGACGCTGGGGTCGCCCGGGTTGTAGCCCGGGTTCACGCCGGAGAACAGGCCGTTCTCCAGGTCGGCCATGACCCAGGGGCCGTTGCCGGTGCCGTAGCCCCAGACCTTGATGTCGCCGAAGTAGATGGCCTCCATGGTGCCGTTGCCGTTGTCGCGGCTGTTGGTCTCGGCGTTGCCGTAGTCGAAGCAGCAGCCGCCGTTGTGGTGGGTGCCGTCGAAGACGGCGTACATGCCTTCGGGCTGGTCGCCCTTCGCGACGCCGTTGGTGACGTTGTCGCGGTAGCCGGTGCCGGGGGTGACCCGCACGCCGTACGCCTTGTGGCCGTCGACCAAGGTCGGGGCGGCGGTCGCGATCGCGAGGTTGTCGTACCCGCCGGGCGCCGGGCCGGGGAAGCCGCCGGGGGGCGCCTGGGTGAGGTGGTTGCCCCGTCCGGACTGGTCGTAGAGGACCGTGATGAGGCACGTCGTGCCGGCGCAGAACGTGTCCTGGGCGGCGGCGTCGGCGTAACCGCCCGCGGCGAGCAGGCCGATGTCGCGGGTGGCGTTGTCGGAGGAGCGGCGGACCTGGTAGAGCGGGCCGTTGTAGGCGCCGTACAGGGCGCGGGTCGTGCTGTGGGCCGCCACGCAGGGGGTGCCGCCGGCGGCGTAGATGTCGCACGACTGCTGGGTGGCGGCCCGCGCCGCCGAGGGAGCGCCGGCGAGCAGCCCGGCGACGAGCACGACGGCGGCTCCCGCCTTTTCGAGAATGCTTGATGTGGACCGGGACCTCATCACTCGACCTCCGCTTCTCCTGGAAATTCCAGGCACGGGAACGCGCACTCACGCGCACGCCACAAATGCCCTCCGACCTGCCGCGTCACCGGGATTGTCGCAGCGATGTTATCGCTAACATAATTACCGGCGAGAACCTCCGGACAGGGATAAGAGACTTGACCGGCCCACTATGAAACGAAATCCCACAACCCGTCAAGCTCTGCTCTGCCCGTGTTCAGCGGGACCCGCTCACGCCGTTTCACCCAGCCGCACCACGACGAGCACTCCGGACGTCAGCCTGCATCCGGTAGGCGTGCCGGCGCTCCACAGCGAGCCGACGGTGAGTGACGTGCCCGCCCGCGCCGGTCGGGGAGCACTACGGGTAAGCGAGGCCCGCAGGGCTCGCTCACGTCGTGGGGCCTCTGCCGTGACCGGAATGCCCGCTCACACGTCGCGACAGGTACCGCCTTCCTGCGGCACCTGGCCCAAGTCCCATGGGAGACGGCCCGGCCGGCGCCGGCCGAGACGTCTCCCATCAGCCGATGTCCCCGTCGCGAGGTGTGACGTCACTCTCGCCGGCGCCGAAGGAGTGTCGCCACTCAAGGGCGGTGAGCACACTCCCGACGACTGCCAGAACGGATCCGCCGATCAGGAGCGGGACCGCCCAGGACTTCGGGTCGGACAGCATGGTGGCGACGATGAGGGTGGCGGCGCTCCAGAAGGAGAACGCGGACGCCATCACCACCACCCTGCGAAGAATTCGTATACCACGCCCCGACGTCGGCCTACTGCGATCCAATATTCAGTTCCTCGATCATCGGCAACAGCGATCCGGAATGCTGATCATGGTACCTGCCCGTCTTGACCTTGAACCAGATCCCGTTCCCTTGTCGTGGTTCAGCCCGCAGACGACTCCCAGCGGTATGCCGATGATTGTCGAGGCACTTATCCCGCACAATGCCCCCCGAACCCGATGATCGCACCGAGGCCGGCCGCGAGGAGGTTCGCGGCGGAGTAGCTCAGGTAGTGGACGCAGTCGCCGCCCTTCGCGTTGCATTTCTTCCCGGTGCAGCCGCCCCCTGCGTTGCAGAACTGCGCCGAATGGCTGCCGTACTGCTTGGCGGACATGCATTCCGAATGGCTGCCGGCGAAGGACTTGCAGCCGCCGTCACCGAGGCGTCCGTCGCCGTGGACGCGTAGTTGCCCGAGACATGGTGAACTCGCCACCTTGCGTGCCTGCGGCCGGCAGGCCGTTGATGGTGCCCTGCTCGGGAACCGGAGTGCCGCCCTGGAATGCCTGGGCCGTGGGGGCGGCGGGCAGTGGCGCCTCGGCCCCGCGGGCGGCCGGCCTCCCGGACCGCCGGAAACCAAATTAATCACCGGCCGCTATACCTGACGTCTGTCCGCACAATTTCCGACCGGCTCAGTACGATTTCCGGCGACTGTAACAACTCGGATACTGTTGGTCGTCCTCCGTTCCGTCCGGCACGATCGCGTGTCAAATTCAATGCGTCATGCCGACGGGAGGGGTCGCATGCAGAATTTACCCACGCTGACGATCGCCATGATCGGCGCCTCGGGTTCGGGAAAGTCCACTTACCTGCACGGTCTCTACGCGAGCATGACGCGCGGCGTCGACAATTGCAACCTGCACGAGCTCGACCCCAATGCCGACGTCCGGCTGGTGGAGACGTGGCAGGAACTGGGGCAGGGCACGCTCGTGCCGCGCACGCTGGACAAGCCCACCAATTACCGGTTCACCTTCTCCCGGGAGATGCAGGCGACGGCGATCCTCGACTGGACCGATTTCCGCGGCGGGGCACTGCACGATTTCGTCGGCGTGGACGGCTCCCTCGACACGCAATTCCTGCTCGACAAGATATCCCTTTCGAACGCCATCTTCGTGACGCTCGACGGCGAGCACTTCCGTAAGCCCGTGAGCCCCGAACGGCGCGAGCCGCTGGCCCGCGAGATGGTCATTCACCGGATTTCCAGCGTGCTGACCGAGACCCTCACCCGCAGGACCGCGCGCGGGCTGACATGGCCGTCGATCGCCATCCTGCTCACCAAGGCGGACCTCATCGACTGGGGCGGCAGCTCGGGACGTACCCTGACCAGCGTCGTCCAGGAGGTCAGGGACCTGCTGCCGGTGGCCTTCCAGCCGCGCGTCTGCGCCGCGGTCTGCCCCGTGACGGTCGGGCCCCTGCAGCCCATGCCGGGCGGTCACGCCCGGCCGGACGGCGTCGACCCGAACGACGTGCATCTCCCGCTGCTGTTCGCCATGACGCACTACTACCGCGCCGCCGCCCACCAGGACGACCTGCACCTGCGCGAACTCGCCTCCCGGCGCGGCGGCATCGGCGCGCAGCTGGCGGCGCTGCCGCCGACCAGGCGGCGCGCGGTGCGTGACCAGCGCCTGCGGCTGGAGCAGGAGTTACGGGCGGTCGAGGAAGCGATCGGCCACAACCAGCGGCGTTTCGAACGTGCCACCCGGGAGATCTCCGCGCTGACCCCGCGGCTGCGCAACCTGCGCGTGTTCGAAGGCGGGGCCCCGGCGCGCTGGGCGGTCAACCGCCGTGGCTGACCGTCTCTGGACACCCGTGGTCTACGGTCGTACCGCCAAGGCCGACGTGTGGTGGCGGGTCCGCCCGCCGGGGATCGACCGCGAGTGGCTGGAGAGCGCGGTGTACGCCGTCCTCGCCGACGGCAGGCAGCTCCAGGGGAGCCCCCGCTTCCTGATCAGCGTGCGGCCGGGCGCGCGGCTGGTGGGGGTCGCCTGCCAGGCGGCCGAACTGAGCGCGTCGATGCACTCCGACGGCACCCGGGAGATGTACTGCTTCGTCGGCTGGTTGTCCGCGGCCGACGCCGGAGGTCCGGAACTGCCCGACCTGTACGAGTGCTATCCCCGATGGGCCGGCGACGTCTACGAACGGTACTTGCGGCCCGTGTGGAACGCCCCGGTGAGCCAGGTACGGCGGCCCGATCCCGGCCGGGCCGTTCCGCCGCCGTGGCCGGTGACGGCGCCGCCGCCGGTCGACCGGCACGTCGTGCTTCAGCCGGTGATCCACCTGGACGACTGGGACATCGTCTGGAACCACGCCCTCGCGGGACCGGCTCCGGCCCGCGTCGTGCTGGGGTGGCGGACGGCGGGGCCGGCGGGGCAGTCCGCCAGGAAGGGCGTCACCCACCTGGGGGTGCTCGACCCCGACGTCCCCCGCCTGGACCGCGGGGGTCCCTCGCATGAGCGCGAAAGGGCTCGGGGCGGTGGTGGGGTTCCGCACCCGTCCCTCGACGCTCCCGCGCCGCCACGCACGGACGCCGGGCCGCCGCACACAGACGCCGGGCCGCCACGCATGGGCGCCGGGCCGCCACGCGCAGACGGCGCGCCGCCGCGCACCGGCGCCGCGCCGCCACGCAGGACCGGGGCCCTGTCCTCGCGCGCGTTGCCGGTCCTGATCGGCGGGTCGGGCGTGCTCCTGGTGCTGATCGCCGGCGCGGTCGTCGTGCGGGCCTTCGACGGCGCCGCGCCCGCTCCGTCCCCGGCCCCGTCGCTCCACAGCTCGGCCCCCTTGCTCCACAGCACGGCCCCCTCGCCCCTCACCCCGGCCCCGTCGCCCCTCACCCCGGCCGCGTCGCCCCTCACCCCGGCCGCGACGGGAAAGACGCCGCCGGCGAGTCCGCCGAGCGGGACGCTGGTCGTCGTCAAGTCGCTCGGCCTGAGACCGAGCGGCCGGAAAGTGGTGCCCGGCTTCGAGACCGGCCGCGGCCCATGGCTTCGGTACGGCCCCGGCAAGGGCGTCACCCTCGAGTTCGCCCCGCAGCCGCCCGTCATGCTCGGCCGGGCCGACACCGCGGCGGGATGCGAGAAGGACGCCGGGTACCAGCCGCCGCCCGCCGATCTCCCGCACGTCCCGGTCGGCGTCGCCAGCGTGACCTGCGTGAGCGTGCCCGGCACGCCGGACCGCCTCGCCGCGATCCAGGTGATGGAGCAGGCGCAGGACTCGGCGCGGGTGACCGTGCAGGTCTGGGAATTCGCGAAAGAGACCGACTAGAGATGGCGAGGCGTGGTGGACGCGTCCGATATTCAGGTCAGGATCAACGCCGTACTGGCCCAGCGGCGCGAGCGGCGGGCACAGGCGGAGGAGGCGTACGCGGCGTGGGAGGCGCTGCGGCAGGCGTTCGCGGACCTGGTCGCCCTGGTCGAGAGGATCCGGCGCGACGACTCCGCCGACGAATCGGGCCACGGGCTGCGTGCCGCCCTGAGAAGCTTCCTCGACGACGGTGACGCCAGGGGCGTGCTCGCGGAGCTGACCGAGGCGGCCGTCCACCTGCAGGCGGTACGGGGGCGAACGTCCCGGACGACGCTCAACATCGGCGTCATCGGCCAGACCCAGATGGGCAAGAGCACCCTGCTGCGGTCGATCTCCGGCCTGGACCGGCTGCCCGTGAACGTGTTGCCGACCTCGCAGGACTCGCTGCCCACCACCGCGACGCGCAGCCGGATCTCCAACTCCGACGCCGCCCGCGCCGAGGTCGTGCAGCGCGACTTCGCCGAGTTCAGGGACGTCTACCTCGAACCGCGCCACCAGGCGCTGGGGCTGCGGGCGCCGTCCACGATCGAGGAGTTCGCCGCCTACCCCTATCCGGCGTGGGAGAGCTACGCCCAGGACCCGCGCTCGGCCGAGCACGACCTCACGTCCGCGCCCGAGCATCTGCGCCGGCTCCGCGAGGCCCAGGCGTCGCTGCACTCCTACCGGTCGCAGCTGGTCCGCGACCAGGTGCGTGAGATCCCGCTGGAGCAGGTGGCCGACCACGTCTCCTATCCCCCGGCGTCCGCCCCGCTGGACGCGCCGCGCCCCTACCTGGCGGTGCGGGACGTGCGGATCTACTGCCCGTTCCCGAACAACCCGGTTCGCGACCTGACGTTGATCGACCTGCCCGGCACGCAGGAGCGGGGCATCGACGTCGCCCAGCAGTTCATGTACGACCTGCGCAACGAGGTTGACCTGCTGCTGCAGATCAAACGGCCCGGCCACACCTCGGTGCACTTCAGCGAGAGCGACGCCGAGATCCAGCGGCTCGCGCGCTCGGCGAACGCCGGAGCGGACATCGGCGACTTCATGATGATCCTGCTCAACCACGACACCGCGCACACCGACCTGAGCCAGGACCAGTTCGACACCGCCTCCCGGCAGGCCCGGGGCGCCGTGGGCATGCACGGCATCCAGGTGCTGCACGCCGACGTCGTCCGGGACGACCAGGTGCGCGGGCGCGTGCTGGCCCCCGTCCTGTCCCATCTGGCCGAGCGGCTGGCGGCGATGGACCAGGCCGCGTTCGCCGCGGCGCGGGCCGGCACCGAAGCCGCCGGACGCCGCGCCGTCGAGGCGGTCGCCGTCCTGGCCGAGGCCCTGCGCGGGGAGAACGTCGTCCTGCCCACGGAAGACGCGATCGTGAGCGAACTCGTCACGCGGATCCTCCGCGGGCTCTCCAACGCCCTGGGCGACATCGTGGACGAGTACCTGCGGCGGGTGCAGGAGGGACGGCGGACGGAGGAGCTCGACGCGGCCGTGGCCGCCGCCGCGGACGAGGTCAGGACGTGGATCGCCGCCGGCTTCGGCCGCGGCGCCGCCGAGGAGTGGTACGACGAGGTCCGGGCCGACGCCAAGCGGCTGCGGCTCGACACGGTGGAGCAGGAGTTCATCCGGAGCCGCCATCACGTCTCCGACACCTTCAAGAAGGTCGTGGACGCCTCCATGGGCCAGGCCATCGTGGAGCTCCAGCAGCGGGTGACGCAGGCGTTGTGGGCCCATCTGCCGCAGGAGACGTTGCCGGAGGAGCGGTCGCTGCCGGCCCTCGCCGCGGCGCTCGGCGAGGACGGGCACGTTACCCTCGCCACGACGGTGTCCGACCTGGCCCAGCTGAGCTCCAGCTACGGCGCCCGGAGCCTGTTCCTGCGGATCGTGCAGCCGATCGTCGTGGACATCGACGTCCGGGGGAAGATCCCCGGCGGGCACGAGCCGCGGCGCGAGGGGAGCAGGTCGTCCGAGCAGCCGTCCCGGCGCCGGGACGACAGGCGCGCGGACGACGACGATGACGTGCCCGCCTGGGCCCGGCGTAACAAACCTGACGATTCCAGCTCGTGGTCGGCGCCCGAGCCGAACGACGTCGAGCGGCCCGCGGCTGACGGGCTGACCGTGGAGGCCGCGCTGAAGGCGGTCTCGACCGAGCAGCGCGCCGAGGAGACCGTGCGGTGGGTGTCGGAGACGCTCACCAGCATGGTCGAGCAGGCGCTCGGCCGCCTGCTCAAGGAGCTGGAGGTCGAGTCGGCGCTGGCCGTCCGGGCCCTCTACGCCTGCGCCGACCAGTTCTTCGACGGCTTCCTGCGCGGGCAGCGCACCAAGCAGGAGCTGCGCGACCTGTGCCGGGCGTCGCTGGAGCGCGCGCAGCCCGACGACGGGCCGGTGCGGCTGGCGTCGATCCTGCGGGAGCTGGCCACCGGCGGCACGGCGGTCCGCCACGCCTTCGAGGCGTACGACCGCCTGTCGATCTCCTGAGGCTCATCGATCCGGTACCGCGCCTGGATCGCGGCTCCCGCCAGGGGTGAGGAGGATGCCGACGGCCGCGCCGAGGATGAGGATGGCCACGTCCGCGATCCGGTCCATCCAGAAGGCGACCGTGTTGTCGACGGCCAGGAACTGGACCGAGATGCCGCCGTTGTCGCGCACCCACCGCATGGACCGCGGAGACGCCGCCTCGACGTCCGGGGCGGGCTCGGAGAGCGTGATGCTGTCGTTGTGTTCGCGGTACCGGATCTCGCCTGCGACGGGGGTGGCGCCTTTCGCCGGGTCGACGAGATCCAGGCCCGGCGAAGGCGACGGTCAGCATGTACTCGCCGGCCCGCTGGTGGACCGGCACGACGACCACGGAGAAGCCGTCGACGCCGGTGGGTCTGCTGGGCTCCGTCCAGGCGGCGGACCTCCGCCCGGCGGCGGTCTTCGGCACGGCGGCCGAGATGGGCTTGAACGCCGACTCGCTCCTGCCTTCACGTGACGGTTCACCGATGCTGAAACGGGTCGGCGTCAACCGCGCGTCCAGCGCGAACCGGAAGGTCTGCCCGATGGGCCGGGAGCTCTTGAAGGAGACGGTGAGGAAGCCGGAGGCCGGATCGTCGTCGAAGAAGGGCTGGGTCTGGCCGGTGCGGGTGCGCTGCTCGACGAGGAGGGTCCGGGCGGTCAGCGTGGCCGGAGGGCCGTCGGCCGGTTTCTCGGCGGCGACCTGGAACGGCATCAGGCCGTCGTAGGACGGCGACTGCGGATACTCGCCCGACCAGTAGAACGCGTAAACGACGCCCGACAGCAGCAGGAGAGGGATCGGGGACAGCAACACCGACCGGACGCGACGTAAGCGCGAACGCATGTGACGCCCTCCTGCACTTCGGCGGAATCGGCGATGGAACCAGCCTATTCGGCCACGCCCTCGACGGCGGCTGACCGCCTCCCGGGATGATGGGGGCGTTCCGCAGGTGGTCGCAGGGAACCGCTCGCGGCCGGTCAGGCAACAACGGTTGTCCTGATTCATCGCCGAAAGGCCACGAAGTGAGCGCCCCGAACCCTACGGAAGGTGATGACGCCTCCCATGTCCAACGATCCCTGCACGAACCGGAAGCCTTCGCCGAGCTGTTCCGCCGGCACGCCTCCGGCATCACCCGGTACGTCACCAGAAGGCTGGGGGCGGACGCCGCGGACGACGTGGTGGCGGAGACGTTCCTGACGGCGTTCCGGCAGCGCGGCCGCTACGACCTGTCCCGCCCGCACGCCCGTCCCTGGCTGTACGGCATCGCCACCAACCTGATGGGCCGGCACGTGCGCACCGAGGTGCACCAGCTGCGCGTGCTCGAACGCACCGGCACCGACCCGGTCACGGCCGCCTTCACCGACCGCAGCGACGACCGGGTCAGCGCCGCCGCGGCCCGCCGCCGCCTCTCCGGGGCGCTGGCGACGCTGCCCCGGGGGCACCGTGACGCGCTGCTCCTGGTCGCGTGGGCCGGGCTGACGTACCCCGAGGTCGCCGAGGCGCTGGACGTACGCGTCGGAACCGTGCGGTCGCGGATCAACCGGGCCAGGCAGAAGTTGCGCGGAGAGCTCGGCGGAGTCAACCCCATGGCCATCGTCAGCGAGGAGCCCGTCCATGAATGAGATGACCGAGCTCGAACGCCTCCGCTCCGAGGTGCCCGCGCCCACCGCGGACGCGCTGGCCGCGCAGGAGGGCCGGTTCCTGGCCGCGCTGGCCGCGGAGGAGGACCGCCTGCCGGCCGCCCCGCGCGTCCGCCGGCGCGCCCGCCCCCTTCTCGCCGGGCTGCTGGCCGCCGCCGCGCTCGCCGCCGTGGCCGTCCTGGGGCCGGTGGTGGCCGGCCGTGACGCCCGGCCCGCCGCGTACGCCAACTCCGCCATCGACATCGAGCTGCGCGGCGACGAGTACGTGGCCACGATCAAGGACCCGTTCGCCGACCACGCCCTCTACAGCGAGGCGTTCCGGGCGATGGGCCTGGACGTCGCCCTCGACCTGCGGCCCGCCTCCCCGACAGGGGTCGGCAAGGTCTTCCGGCTCGGCTTCGCCGGCACGACCGAGCGCGACCGCATCGGCGGCGACCTCCGGCCGGAGGGCTGCACCCCCGGGCGGCCGGGCTGCGCGCTCACCGTCACCGTCTCCAAGGGGTTCGGCGGCAAGGGGACGCTCTACCTGGGCCGCCCGGCCAAACCCGGCGAGCCGTACCAGAACAACGCCGATGCCGCCGGGAAGGGCGAGGCCCTGGAGGGGTACGTCCCGGACGGCCGCACGGTCGCCGAGGTCCTGGCCGAGACGCGCAGGCGGGGCCTGGAGGTGACGTTCCAGATCATCCGCCCCGCGCCCGACGGGGACGGCTTCTCGATGAACCCGCGGGAGCAGTCGGCGAAGGTGGGCGGCCACTGGGTGGTGTGGGCCGCCGAGCCGTACCGGCAGGGCGCGGTGCGGCTCCTGGTGTCGGAGGAGCGCGTGCCGAAGAACCCGGTGCGCGGCGGCTGACTCAGCTCCCGCTCGAAACTTCATGATTTTGCCCGAAATGATGGCCCACGAGCGCACATAGGTAGAGGTGTCAGAGCAAATGATTCGATGAGGAGATCGCCATGGGAACCGCCCGTGGATGACGAGCGGTCGGCCAGGTTCACGGCCGTCTACAACCAGGCCTACGGTCAGATCACCGCCTACGCCGTACGCCGGTGCGACTCGCCTCAGGACGCCGCCGACGTGGTGGCGGAGACCTTCGCCGTCGCCTGGCGCCGCGTGGACGAGCTGCCGCAGGGCCCTGAGGCCACCCTCTGGCTGTACGGCGTGGCGCGCAAGGTGCTGGCCAACCATCACCGGGGCGACAACCGCCGCAGGGAGCGCACGGCCGAGCTCGACGCCGAACTGGCCGACCGGTACGGCCACTCGCCCGAGACCCAGGTCGAGCTGGACGCGATCGGCCGGGCGTTCCGGAACCTGCCCGACGACGACCGGGAGCTGCTGTCCCTGGTCGCCTGGGAGGGGCTGGAGCGCGAGGAGATCGCGACGGCGCTGGGGTTGTCCCGCAACGCCGTACGCATCAGGCTGCACCGCGCCCGCAAGCGCCTGTCGCGCGCCTTGACGTCGGCGGGAGTGCACGTCACCGCAGAGAGCCGGCTGGTCCCGGCGGAGAGGCCGTTGGGGCGAGCGCTGTGAAGGACACCATGAGGGACACCGTGAAGAACGCCGACGAGATCGCGGCGATCAAGGCGTTGGCCCGGGTCGCGCCGGGCGAGCGGGCAGGTGAGCCGTCCGACGCGGGGGCGCGGGCGCTGCTGGCCGCGATCACCGCCCAGGAGCCGGGCACGGAGCCGGGCACGGCCCCGAGTACGGCTCCGCGGGTGCGGCGGGGCATCAGGCCGAGGCGGCTGGCGTTCGGGCTGGCCGCCGCGGTCGCGCTGGCCGCCGGTGTGGTGACGGTCCCGATCGCACTGAAGGACGGCGCGCCCACGTCGTGGGCCGTCAACCTGGACGACGGGATGGTGACGATCCAGATCCGCGACTTCGACGACGCCCCGGAGCTGGAGCGGCGGCTGAAGGAGCTGGGCGTGCCCGCGATGGTGGACCACGTCCCCACGGGCATGATGTGCCGCATACCGCGCGGGAAGTTCGTGGAGAACATCCCCCGCGGTCTCTACAGCGTGCCGGAGAACATCCCCGGCGAGACCGAGGGCTGGCAGATGCGCATCAACAGCAAGCTGTTCGGCCCGGGTCAGACGTTCGTCTGGACCATCAGCGGCAAGCTGGGCACGACCACGACGTACCTGATGGAGGGCCCGGTGTCGCCCTGCGAGCCGGTGCCCGCGCCCACGCCGAAGCAGATGGAGCCGGAGTTCCGCGTCGCCACCGGCAAGGGCCGCTCGCTGGAGGGCCTGCGGGTGGATGAGAAGACCGTCGGCGAGGTGCTGCCCGAGCTGAAGCGGCGCGGGAAGAAGGTGATCTTCGCGGTCATCAGCGTCCCGCCCGGCAACCCGGGAGGGTACGGCATCGACCGCACCCAGAGCACGCCCGTCGGCGACCACTGGGTGGTCTGGGAGGCGGAGGAGAACGCCAAGGGCGTGATCCAGCTGCTCGTGACGGAGGAGCGCCTGGACAAGAACCCGGTCTACGCCGGTCCCCGCGACGCGGTCATCAAGGACTGACCGGCGGGCCCGCGCGCCTCCCGGGGAGGCGCGCCGGGGGGGCGCCCCGCGACCGGGGCCACGGGGGGCGACGATACACCCGCGGGGGGGGCGCGGGGCC
>NZ_JBEXYK010000068.1:0-54665 GCF_040630865.1 Nonomuraea sp. NPDC005730 | reverse complement strand
GTCGCCTGGAGGAGCGGCGGGAGCGCAGCGACCAGAGCGGGGGAAGGCGGCGGCATCAGGCGACCGAGCCCGCCGCACGAAGTGCGGCCATGAACACCGCGAGGGAGCGCCGTCGCCTGGAGGAGCGGCGGGAGCGCAGCGACCAGAGCGGGGGAAGGCGGCGGCATCAGGCGACCGAGCCCGCCGCACGAAGTGCGGCCATGAACCCTGCTAGGGCCGCGGCACGCGGGTCGAGCGGAAGTAGCGGTCGCGGGCGAGCTGGGTGAAGGCGCGGGCCGCGCCCGGATCGGAGTCGAAGCTCGTGTTGCCGCGCGGCGCCTGCGGCGAGTCGAAGTACAACAGCGCCTTGATCTGCGGATACCGCTTGATCTGTCTCAGCACCGACTCGAAGAAGCGCCGTTTGAAGGCCCGGTCGGCCGGCCGCTCGAACACCCCCCACTCGGCCACCATGACCGGCTTGCCGGGGAAGCGGGCCTGCATCCACCGGTAGAACCCCGGCCAGCTCCCGTACTCCTTGCGGGTCTTGTTCACCAGCCCGTCGAAGTCGTGCACCCGGTCGTCGGCGTACGGGTCCATGGCCACCCAGTCGACCACGTCGTCACCGGGGTAGAGATCCTCGAACCAGGGCTTGGCCGCCCAGTTGGGCGCCCCCATGTACGTCATGACCGTCACGGCGTTCTTGACCCCGCGCTCGCGCAGCCTGAGCACGACGTGCCGGAACATCGCCGCGTAGTCGCCGGCCTGCATGCCCGACCCCGAGCGGGCGTCGACGTCGTTCTCCGGCTCGTGGTGGAGGGTGAGGAAGAAACGCTCGGGGAAGGTGCGCCTGAGATAGTCGGCCAGGCGGTCGATCCGCCGGTCGAGCGCGCCGTCGGCGATGTCGGCCCAGGTGCGGTCGAGCGACGGCTTCCAGTTGATCATGAGTAGCCTGGGGCGGCCCGGGTCGCGGGCCAGGCCGATCTCCTGCTGGGTGGGGAACAGCTCGCTGCCGCGATGGTAGACGTGCAGCAGATCGGCGCCGGCGCCCATGCGCGACTCGGCCCCGCGCAGCGCCTCGGCCACGGGAGCGCCGGTGAAGACCTCGGGCGCCACGCCCCACCAGGCGCCGCAGGAGGGGATGAGCCTGGCGGTGACCGCGCAGGAGGGCGCGCCGGCCAGCTCGGCCGTGCTGGTGTCGACCCGGGCGGGCGCGCCCTCGGCCGTCGAGCAGGCGGCCAGGAGGGCGAGCACCGCGCAGGTGATTGCGGTTTTCGTCGCGAAATGAGAAAAGCCCCGAAGCTGCAACGCCTTCCAACCCCCTTGTCGACGGACCCCCGCCTATCAAACCTGAACCTTGCCATGCCATTCCTCGAACTTCAGCCAGTGTGCTCGTCTGCCCAGGTCACAGCACCCGACCCGCCACCCGCATTTTCTGGAAATATCCATTTAAAAAGGGGCATCTTCGCGGCCGTACCGGAAAAAATCTTCAGTATTCGACTTGGGTAATATCCGTCCGGCCTATAGTGGGCGCACACTGCGCCGAGTGACGCAGCGTTGCCCACCCGCGACAGCGCGCATCCCCTCCAGGAGACCGTCCCCATGAGCCCGTCGCCGGACTTCCAGGCGCGCCGACCGGGCGCCGACCTGGACGAGCACCTCTCCCTGCTGCGCAGGCGGTGGCTGCTCCTCGTCGGCTGCGTCGTGGTCGGCGGCACCGCCGGGCTCGCCCTGCTGCGGGCCACCCCGCCGGCCTACACCGCGATCACCCAGGTCCTGGTCACGCCCGTCGACGGTCAAGACCAGGGCAACCAGGTGAGCAACCGGCAGCGCGAGCCGCTCAACCTCGACACCGAGGCCCAGATCGCCCAGTCGGCGGTGGTCTCGGCGCGGGTCGCCCAGGCCCTGCGGATCACCGCGCCGCAGCCGGTCGAGGTCTCCGTCCCGCCCAACTCGGCGGTGTTGTGGGTCTCGGTGACCGACGCCGATCCCGTGGCCGCCGCCGCGCAGTCCCGGGCCTACGCCGACGCCTACCTGGCCAACCGGCGCGAGAGCGCGCAGGCCGCGATGGCCGAGCGGCAGCAGGCGGTGCTGGCCAAGCTCAAGCAGGTCGACGCCGGCCTCGACGCGGCCATCAAAGAGGTCGGCCGCCTGCCCAAGGGCGGCGCCGAGCACGCCATCGCCACCCAGCGCCAGAGCGTGCTCAACCGGCAGGCCGCCAGCCTGACGCTCAAGTACGACGCGCTGCGCACGGTCGCGGTGACCCCCGGCTCGGTCATCAGCGAGGCGCTGCCGCCGACCCGGCCCAGCTCCCCCAGCCTGCCCCTCTACCTCGGCACCGGCCTGATGGCCGGCCTGCTGCTCGGCGCGGCGGCGGCCTACGCCCGCGACCGGCTCGACACCCGGCTGCGCACGGCCGCCGACGTCGAGCGGCTGACCGGGCTGCCGGTGCTGACCGATCTGTCCGCCTCCCGCGAGCACGGCGTGCTGCACGAGCTGGCCTGCGCCGTGGTCGCGGCCTGCCCCGGCAAGCGGCTGCTGGTGCGCTCGCTGCCCGCCGACCTCTACGCCTCCTCGCTGGCCGAGCCGCTGGCCATCAGCGCGCCGCTGTCGGTGCTCGACGGCTCCGACGTCCGCGACCTGGCGCGGGCCGACGCGGCCCTGCTGCTGGTCGGGCTGGGCCGGGTCACCTCGCCGGAGGTGACGGCGGCCGCCCGCCATCTGGAGCGGCACGACGTGCCGGTCGTCGGCGTGGTGACGGCGATCGACGCGGTGCCGGAGTTCGTCCCGCTGCTGGAGCCGCGTACCCACACCTCGCTCGGCAAGCTCGTCGCCACCGGCGAGCTGGAGGTGAGCCTGGCGGCCGAGACCACGCCCATGCAGTCGTTCCATCACCGGCAGCGCAAGCAGACGTGACCGGACCAGCCTGGCCGATCGCGGCGCTCCTGCTCGGCTACCCGATCTGGTGGGCGCTGGGGTTCGGCGGCCTGTCGGTGATCGTCCTGGCCGTGCCGATGGCGGTGATCCTGTGGCGGCGCCGGCCGGTCAGGGTCCCCCACGGGTTCGGCCTGTGGCTGCTGCTGCTGGCCGGCTACCTGCTGAGCGCGATGATGCTGGACGAGCTGCCGCCCGGCACGTACGGCGAGTTCAGCACCGGCCGCCTGATCGGCTGGGCCATGCGCCTGGCTTTGTACGTGTCCGTCCTGGTCATGGTGCTCTACCTGGGCAACCTGACCGAGCGCGAGCTGCCGCAGCTGCGCCTGGTGCGCTGGCTCGGCGTGTTGTTCCTGACGACGGTCGCCGGCGGCCTGCTCGGCGTCCTGGTCCCGCACTTCGCCTTCACCTCGCCGGTCGAGCTGCTGCTGCCCGGCTGGATCAGCGAGAACTCCTTCGTCCAGAACCTCATCCATCCCACGGCCGCCCAGACCCAGAAGGTGCTCGGCTACTCCTCGCCCAGGCCGGAGGCGCCCTTCGAGTGGGCCAACGCGTGGGGCAGCAACGCGTCGGTGCTGCTGATCTGGTTCGTCGTCGGCTGGTGGACGTACGGCGGGCGGGGCCGCCGGGTGCTGGCGGTGCTGGTGATCGCTCTGGCCGCGATCCCGGTCGTGTACTCGCTCAACCGCGGCCTGTGGATCGGGCTCGGGCTGGCCGTGGCGTACCTGATCGTGCGGGTGGCCGGCCGGACCAGGATCGTGCTGTGCGGGGCGGTGGCCACCGGGCTGGTGGTGTTCGCGCTCAGCCCGCTGGCCTCGGTGTTCGCCCAGCGGCTGGACAAACCGCACTCCAACGACGTCAGGGCCTTCACGATGACCGCCACGGTCGCCGCGGCCCGCCACTCGCCGGTCATCGGCTACGGCAACACCCGCAACTCGCTCGGCAACCACCGCTCGATCACCACGGGCAAGACCCAGTGGTGCGCGGCCTGCGGGCACCCGCCGCTCGGCAGCGACGGGCAGCTCTGGCTGCTGCTGATCACCCAGGGCTTCACCGGGGCCGCCCTCTACGTGGCCTTCTTCCTCGGCGCCATCCGCCGCCACTGGGCCGACCGCTCCCCGATCGGGCTGGCCGGGGTGCTGGTGATGGGTCTCGTGCTGCTCTACATGTTCGTCTACGACGGCCTGGTGACGCCGCTGAGCCTCTATCTCATCTCGTTCGCCCTGCTGTGGAGAAACGCATGAAGGACGCCTCCGCGCGGCTCGGATACCTCCGCGAGACCGTGCGCCTGCTGTTCCCGGGGACGGGGTCGCCGCGGCCGTACTCGGTGCTGCCGCACCGGGTGCTGCCCCGCCGGCTGGCCCCGCGGCGCTGGTGGCACGTGGGGGGCGCGGTCACCGTGCCGCTGGAGGGGTCCGTCGCGGCCTACCTGGGCGAGGTCTTCGACGCGCCCGTGGAGACCGTGCTGCACGTGCGTCCGGCGTTGCGGCCCAACCGCAAGCCCGTCCTGGAGGCCCGTACCGGGGGGCGGCTGCTGGCGTACGTGAAGGTCGGCGACAGCCCGCTCGCCCGCGAGCTGGTCGGCCGCGAGGCGGCCGCGCTGCGCGGGCTGGCCGCGGCGCCGCTGAAGACCGTCGTCGTGCCCGACGTGCTGCACCACGGCGAGTGGCGCGGCCTGCCCGTGCTGGCGCTCTCGCCGCTGCCGGTACGGCGCGGCCGGGTGCCCCCGGCCCTGCTGCACGCCGCGATCATGGAGATCGCCGCCACCGGCGGTCCGGTACCGGCCTGGCACGGCGACCTGTCCCCGTGGAACATCAGCCCGTCCGCCGACGGCCGGCTGCTCGTCTGGGACTGGGAGCGGTACGAGACCGGCGTCCCCTACGGCCTCGACGCCGCGCACCACCTCTTCCAGCGGGCGCTGCGCAGGATGGACCCGCCCACGGCGGCCCGCGCCTGCGTGGCCAGGGCGCCCCGCGAGCTGGCCCCGCTCGGCCTGTCGTCGGCCGAGGCCAGGCGGACGGCGCTGCGCTACCTCATCATGCTGGCCGACCGGCACGCCGCCGACGGCCACTGCCCGCTCGGGCCGCCCGAGACCTGGCTCAACCCGGCCGTCGACCACGAGGAGCTGCTGCCATGAGGACGATGAAGCGGCCGGTGCTGTCCTTCTCGCGCCTGGCGGGCCGGTTCACGTCGAGCGCGCGGGTGCTGCCCTCGTTCCTGATCGTGGGGGCGCAGCGGTGCGGCACGACCTCGCTCTACCGGGCGCTGGCCCAGCACCCGCTGCTGCTCAAGCCCGTCCTGCACAAGGGGGTCCACTACTTCGACGTCGGCTACCACCGGCCGATGGCCTGGTACCAGGCGCACTTCCCGCTGCGTGCGGGCGCGGCGCTGCTGGCCCACCGGTACGGCGGCCGCACCCAGGCGTTCGAGTCGTCCCCCTACTACCTGTTCCATCCGCTGGCCGGTGAGCGGATCGCCGCCGACCTGCCCGGGGTCAAGCTGATCGTGCTGGTCCGCGACCCGGTCGAGCGGGCCTGTTCGGCCCACGCCCACGAGCTGGCCAGGGGCTTCGAGTCCGAGTCGCACCTCGAATTCGCCCTTGAGCTGGAGGCCGGGCGGCTGGCCGGGGCCGAGGAGAGCCTGCGCGTGTCGCCGTTCTCCGAGCACCACTCCCACCGCCACCACGCCTACCTGGCCCGCGGCCGGTACGCCGACCAGCTCGACCGCCTCGAACCGCTCTTCGGCCGCGACCGCCTCCTGGTGCTCGACAGCCACCGGTTCTTCGCCGAGCCCGAGACCGCCTACGACCGCGTGCTGGAGTTCCTGACGGTGCCGCACCTGGGCTATCCGGCGTTCGAGCGGCACAACGGCCGGCCGCTGCCCCGGCCGGTGCCCCGGGTGCTGGAACGGGCGCTCAGGGACCATTTCGAGCCCTACGACGCGCGGCTGACGCGCTGGCTGGGCGGTGAGCCGTCATGGCGCCGGTGATGGTCCGGCGCGGGATCGCCGGGCTGACCGGGGCCGGGGTGAGCGCGCTGGCGCAGTTCCTGGTGGCCGTGGTGGTGACCAGGGCGTTCAGCCCGGCGCAGGCGGGGGCGTTCTTCAGCGTGACGGCCCTGGCGCTGATGGCGGCCGGCATCGCCAAACTGGACGCCGGGAACGGGCTGGTGTACTTCATCGCGCGGGCCAAGACGTACGGCTATCGCGGTATCTCCGGCTATTTCCGGGCGGCCATGGTGCCGTGCGCGCTGGCCGCCTGCGCGGCCGGGGTGCTGCTGGAGCCGCGCATCGGGCTGCTGGCCTGGGCCCTGCCGGTCATCGTGCTCGGCGACATCGCGCTGGCCGCCACCCGCGGGTTCGGCTCGATGCGGCCCACCGTGCTGCTGGACGGCGTGCTGCTGCCCGCCGCGCAGCTCGTGCTCGTCACCTGGGCGGCGCTCGCGCACGCGCCGCAGTGGCTGCCGGCGGCCTGGGCGCTGCCCTTCCTGCCGCTGCTCCTCCTGGCCCTCGCCGACCTGCGCGGACGGGCGCCGCGCACGCCGTACCTGCCGGGGACCGGGCGTGACCTGTGGCGGTACACCGCGCCGCGGTCCGCCGCCGGCGCCATCCAGGCGGTGTTCCAGCGGCTGGACATCGTGGTCGTCGCCTTGCTCGGCGGGCCGGCCCAGGCCGCCGTCTACACGGCCGCCACCCGGTTCCGGGTCGTCGGGCAGCTCGCCAACCAGGGGCTGGCGCAGGCCGTGCAGGAGCGGCTGGTCCGGGCGCTCGCCGACGGGGAGCTCGGCCGGGCGCGCGAGCTGTACCAGGCCACCACGATCTGGCTGGTGCTGCTGACCTGGCCGGTGTGGCTGGGCTACGCCGTCCTCGCGCCGTGGCTGCTGCGCGTCTTCGGCCCCGCGTACGGCGCCGCCGCCCCCATCGCCCTCGTCCTGGCCGGGACCATGCTGGTGGCGACCGCCTGCGGCATGGTCGACGTCGTCCTGACCGCCGCCGGCCACACCCTGGCCAGCCTGCTCAACCTGCTGGCCGCGGTCGCCTGCACGGTCGCGCTCGACCTGGCCCTGATCCCCTCCCAGGGGGCGTTCGGCGCGGTCGTCGGCTGGTCGGCCGGGGTGATCGTGAAGAACCTGTTGCCGTTGTGGCAGCTCCACCACCGCTACGGCCTGCGCCCGTTCGGCCGCCACACCCTGCCCGCCCTGCGCCCGCGCACCTGGGCGGCGGCCGCGTGAACACGCCCGTCCTGGTCACCGGCCTGCCGAGGAGCGGCACGAGCTGGGCCGGCAAGATGCTCACCGCCGGCGGCGGCCTGGTCTACGTCAACGAGCCGCTCAACCCGCAGCATCCGCCCGGCCGCTGCCCCGGCGTGCTGCGGGCCGAGGTCGCCCACCGGTTCCAGTACATCTGCGACGACAACGCCGCCGACTTCCTGCCCGCCTTCCGCGACACGGTCGCCCTGCGCTACCACTGGCTCGCCGAGCTGCGCGCCAACCGCTCCCCCTACGACCTGGCCCGGCTGGCGCGCTACGGCACCGCGTTCGCGTTCGGCCGCCTGGCCAGGCGCCGGGCGTTGCTCGACGACCCGTTCGCGGTGTTGTCGGCCGGTTGGTTCGCCCGGCGGCTGGGTTGCGCGGTCATCGTCCTCGTCCGCGATCCGGTGTCGTTCGTGGCCAGCTGGCGCCGTCTCGGGTGGCGGTTCGACGTCGGCGACCTGGTCGGCCAGCCGCTGCTCGTCCGCGACCATCCCGGCCTGCTGGAGCTGTGCCCGCTGCTCGGCTCCGCCGACGACCTGGCCACGACCGCCGCCCTGTGGCGGGCCGCGCGGTCGGTGCTGGCCGCCACGCCCGGCGTCCTGGTCGCCTCGTACGAGTCGCTGGCCGAGGATCCGGTCACCGGCTTCCGGCGTCTCTACGCCCATGCGGGCCTGCCGTGGTCACCGTCCGCCGAACGCCGGATCGTCCGGGCCTGCACCACGCCGTCCCGCCGGTCGGCGGCGTTCGCGTGGTCGGGGCTGTCCCGGACGGCCTTCCGTCCGATGGACTCCCGTCAGGCCCTGGCCACGGCGGCCCGGGGTCTCACCCCGCGGGAGGCGGACCGCGTCCGGGCCCTCACCGCCTGAGCCTGGTCAGCAGGCAGCCGGCGAGCAGGCGTACCGCGAAGGGGAGATCGTCCACGAGGTAGCGGCGCGCCAGCCGTCCGGGCTCGCTCATCAGCCGGAACGCCCATTCCAGCCCGGCCCGCCGCATCCAGCGCGGCGCCCGCCGGACCGTGCCGGCGGCGAAGGCGATGGCCGCCCCGCAGCCCACGAACCACGCCTGCGGCAGCTCCTCGCGCAGCTCGGCGATGAGCAGATCCTGCCGGGGGAAGCCCAGCCCGACGAACACCAGGCGGGGCCGCGCCGCGACCACCCGGCGCCGCACCCGCTCCCTACCCTCCGCCGTTTCGTCGAAGTGGTACGGCGGCGCGTGCACCCCGGCCACCTTCAGCCCGGGACGGCAGCTCCTGAGCTCGTCGGCGGCCAGCTCGGCCACCCCCGGCGGCCCGCCGAGCAGGTACACGGGCCAGTTGCGGGCCGCGGCCACCTCGCTGAGCGACCAGATCAGGTCGGCTCCGGTGACCCGTTCGGGCAGCGGGGTGCCGAGCAGCCTGGCCGCCCACACCAGCGGCATGCCGTCGGCCACCACGATCTCGGCCGAGCCCACGAGCTCCTGGAGGGCGGGGTCGCGGGCGACGGCCCGGCAGATGTCGACGTTGGGCGTCACGATGCGGCCGCCCCGGCCGGCCGCGGCCTCCGCCGCCACCCAGCGCACCACGTCGGCCTCGGTGACGACGTCCAGCCCGACGCCACCGACCCGCACGCGCTCCCCCGCACGCCCCCGGCGCGCCGCCTCGGCGGGCCCGCGCCCCGCCAGTCGCTCGGGCGGGAGGTCGCGGGCAACCGGCTCGGGGCCACGGGCCCGGCCGGCCACGGGCCCGGCCGCACGGGTCCGCGCGGACTCGGCGGCATGCCCGGCCCCGGACGCGTGGGTCCGGGCGGACTCGGCGGCATGGCCACGGGCGATCGCCGGATCGGCAGCGGGATTCGGGGCGGGCGGGCGCTGGACGGGGACGGCGGGGATGCGGGTCCTGGGCGGGGTCATATGCCGCGCCCCCGTCCGTGCAGCAGCCCGAGCACGGTCGCGGCCGGGACGATCCCCGCCGCGACGGCCAGCGCGATCGGCGCCCGCGGCTCACCCGGCCGCGCCCCGAACGCGCGCACCGCCCACCGGACCGCCGCGCGCCGCCGCCCGAGCGCCGCGTACGCGAAGGCGAGCTGCCCGTAGACCCGCGCCGCGCCGCGCCGGTCGGCGGCCAGCTCGGGATGGCGGTCGAGCATCCAGTCGAGCCCCGCGATCCGGTCCGCCCAGCGGGCCGCGTAGTAGGACGAGCCACCCCACCGCACGCGGACGAGCGGCCGGTCGACGTGCGTGATCGGCCGCCGCCGGGCCGCGCGCAGGGCCAGGTCCCAGTCCTCGTTCTGGCCCCCGGGGGCGCTCTCGTCGGCCCACAGGGCCCCGCGCCGGAACAGGAACGTCGAGGAGTGCACCATCACCATGCGCGACCGCAGGAGGTCGGCCGTGGTCACCGTGTCGGCGCCGGCGAGCCTGGTCACCCGGCGCCGCCCGTGCTCGACCTCGATGGCGCAGCTCGCGAACTCGCCGCCGGCGGCGGCCAGCGCCCGCAGCTGGGCGGCGAGCTTGCCCGGCAGCCACAGGTCGTCGTCGTCGCAGAAGGCGACGAGATCGGTGTCGAGGGCCGCGATGCCGGTGTTGCGCGCCCCGGGAAGCCCAGGGGTACGCCGGTTGGCCAGGACGGGCACGCCCAGCTCCGGCCCCGGACGCCCGCGCCCCCCGTCGTCGACCACGACCACGGCGAGCCGCCCCGGACAGTCCTGGGCCAGCACCGCCGCCACGGCCTCGCGCAGCAGCTCGGGCCGGTCGCCGCGGGTCGGGATCACCACCCCCACGGACGGCGGCGCGCTCACGCGGCGGCCTCCCGGTAGCCGTACCGGACCCGGAGGGGCCAGGTGAGCGCGGTGACCAGCCGCCGGTCGCGGACGGGCAGCGCCGAACGCCACGAGTCGTCGCACCGCAGCCTGATCCCCCCGACCTGGAAACGCATCGGATTGCCGGACGCGGTGTGCGCGGGCCCGAGCCGCGCCGTCGTGCCCTCCAGGAACGGCAGGCCGGGAACGTCGAGCCCGAGGAATCCGGCCAGCGCGGTCAGCGTGGGCTCCGGTTCGGCGACCAGGTCTTCGTAGCGCACCCGGGTCACCAGGGCCCCCTGGCGGGCGAGGAGCTCAAGACCGGCGTTCTGGGCCGTCCAGTGCAGGGACGTGCGCAGCGGCCCCCAGCGGGTCATGGGACGCCCGTCCTCGGGCCGCTCGACGGTCCTGCGCCAGGAGTGGGCCACCGCCCGCGGATCCCGGACGACGTGCACGACGCGGACGTCCATGCCGGCCGCGACCAGGCAGTGGGCGAGGGAGGCGTGTTTGCTGGAGTCGATCACGACGGGCGCGCCGGTCGCCTCGTAGACCCTCCGGTACGCCCGCGCGTACTCGGCCAGGTCGGGATGCGCGATGCGCCCCATCCTGTGGGTGCGATCGACCCGCTGCCGCAACGTGAGCACCCGCTCGGCCAGCGACGGCCGCCACCCGCCGAACGCCGCCCGGCCCACCTGCCGCCAGAAGTCGCAGGCGGCGAAGGCCGCGCCGCAGCCGCACGGCTCTCCGGCCAGCACGCCCCTCGACCACAGGTGGACCACCTCGCCGAGCGCCACCACGCCGGGCAGCTCCGCGAGCAGTCGCTCCAGCAGAGTGGTGCCACTACGGCCGAGGCCCCCGAGGAAGATCACTCGGGTGGCGGATGCGCGGTCGGTCACAGGGGGAGGGCCTTAACGTCGCCAACACGGAACGCGACGACCCTAGCGCGGAGGGTAATCAGATGGTCAGGAAACCCCGCAAAGATCTACCGAAACGGCGAACGGCCCGGCGTGGTGTCGCCGGGCCGTTCGGAACGCTCAGCTGGCGTCGATGATCATGCCGGCGCCGACCGTGCCGTTGGTGGCCTCGTCCACGAGGATGAAGCCGCCGGTCAGCCGGTTGCGGGCGTAGTCGTCGACGAACAGCGGCTGGGTGACCCGCAGCGAGACCCGGCCGATCTCGTTCAGGCCGAGGGAGGTGGCCTGCTCGTCCCGGTGCAACGTGTTGACGTCGAGCCGGTAGTGCAGGTCGCGCACCAGCGCCCGCGCCGTACGGGTGGTGTGCTTGATCGTCAGTTTGGTGCGCGGGGTCAGCTTGAGGCTGTCGGCCATCCAGCAGACCATGGCCTCCAGCTCCTGGGCCGCGTGCGGCTGGTTGTTGGGCCTGGCGATCATGTCGCCGCGCGAGATGTCGAGGTCGTCCTCGAAGCGCAGCGTGACCGACATGGGCGGGAACGCCTCCTCCACCGGCCCGTCGAACGTGTCGATCGAGGCGATCCGCGTGCTCAGCCCGGACGGCAGGTGGGTCACCTCGTCGCCCGGCTTGAGCACCCCGCCCGCGACCTGGCCCGCGTAGCCGCGGTAGTCGTGGAAGGCGTGGTCGGTGGCCTTCTGCGGACGGATCACGTACTGGACGGGGAAGCGCACGTCGACCAGGTTGCGGTCGGAGGCGATGTGCACGTTCTCCAGGTGGTGGAGCAGGGAGGTGCCGAGGTACCAGGGCATGTTCTCCGAGCGCGAGACGACGTTGTCGCCGTTGAGCGCGGAGATCGGGATGAACGTCAGGTCGCTCACGTTGAGCTTGGAGGCGAAGGAGGTGAACTCCTCCCGGATCTCCTCGAAGCGCTCCTGCGAGTAGTCGACCAGGTCCATCTTGTTCACGGCCAGCACCAGGTGCGGCACGCGCAGCAGCGAGGTCAGGAACGCGTGCCGGCGCGACTGCTCCAGCACGCCCTTGCGCGCGTCGATGAGGATGATCGCCAGGTCGGCCGTGGAGGCGCCGGTGACCATGTTCCTGGTGTACTGGATGTGCCCGGGCGTGTCGGCGATGATGAACTTGCGCTTGGGCGTGGCGAAGTAGCGGTAGGCCACGTCGATCGTGATGCCCTGCTCACGCTCGGCCCGCAGGCCGTCGGTCAGCAGCGACAGGTCGGTGTACTCGGTGCCGCGGTCGCGGGAGGTACGCTCGACCGCTTCGAGCTGGTCCTCGAAGATGGCCTTGGAGTCGAAGAGCAACCGTCCGATGAGGGTGGACTTGCCGTCGTCGACGCTTCCCGCGGTGGCAAAGCGAAGAATGTCCATCAGAAGTAGCCCTCTCGCTTGCGGTCCTCCATGGCGGCCTCGGACGAGCGGTCGTCGGCCCTGGTGGCCCCCCGCTCGGTGATCCGGGTGGCCGCGATCTCCTCGATGATCTCCTCGACCGTGGCGGCCGTGGACTGCACGGCGCCGGTGCAGGTCATGTCGCCGACCGTGCGGTAGCGCACGACGGCCTCGAACAGCGGCTCGTCGTCGCCGCGGGACACGACGTCGGAGTCGGGCAGCAGCATGCCGTCGCGCTCGAACACCTTGCGGGTGTGCGAGAAGTAGATGGACGGGATCTCGATGCCCTCACGCCGGATGTAGTCCCAGATGTCGAGCTCGGTCCAGTTGGACAGCGGGAAGACCCGGATGTGCTCGCCCTTGCGGATGCGGGAGTTGTAGAGGTTCCACAGCTCGGGGCGCTGGTTCTTCGGGTCCCACTGGCCGAAGTCGTCGCGGAAGGAGAACACGCGCTCCTTGGCGCGGGCCTTCTCCTCGTCGCGCCTGGCCCCGCCGAAGACGGCGTCGAACTCGTGCTCCTCGATCCCGTCGAGCAGCGTGGTGGTCTGCAGGCGGTTGCGCGAGGCGCGCCGGCCGGTCTCCTCGACCACCCGGCCGCTGTCGATCGACTCCTGCACGCTGGCCACGATCAGGCGCGCGCCCAGTTCCTCGGAACGGCGGTCGCGGAACTCGATGACCTCGTCGAAGTTGTGCCCGGTGTCGACGTGCATCAGCGGGAACGGGATGGCCGCGGGCCAGAACGCCTTCTCCGCGATGCGGAGCATGACGATCGAGTCCTTGCCGCCGGAGAAGAGCAGACACGGCCGCTCGAACTCCGCCGCCACCTCGCGCATGATGTGAATGGCCTCGGCTTCGAGTACGTCGAGCTGCGACGTCGTGTAGTCGCGCTGGAGCATGGGCGCTTCCTCCGGCGGTTAGCGATGCAGGTCCCGAATTCCGGCGAGCAGGGATGTCGCCAGCTCCGGTAGGGAAACCAGGATATCCGGTAGTGACGGGTCGGCTTGGTTGTAGGTCAGCTCCGAGCCGTCGACGCGGCTGGCGAACGCCCCGGCCGCCTGCGCGACGGCGACGGGGGCCGCGGAGTCCCACTCGTACTGGCCGCCGGCGTGCACGTACGCCTCGACCTCGCCGGTGAGCACCGCGGAGATCTTCGCCCCCGCCGATCCGATCGGCACCAGGTCGGCCCCCAGCAGGTAGGCCAGCTTCTGGACGAACTCCGGCGGCCGGGTGCGGCTCACCGCGATGCGGAAGCGGCCCTTCTCGAAGGCGGGAAGGGCCGGCGGCTCGGCGGTGGTCAGCGTACGGCCCTGCGCGGGCAGCGCCACGGCGCCCGCGGTCAGCTTGCCGCGCTCCCACAGCGCGACGTGCACGGCCCAGTCGGCCCGGCCCTCCTCGGCGAACTCGCGCGTGCCGTCGAGGGGGTCGACGATCCACACGCGCTCGGCGCCCAGCCGGCGCGGGTCGAGCCGCTCCTCGCGGGTGGCCTCCTCGGACAGGACACTGTCACTGGGACGCAACCGCGCCAGCGCCTCCATGAGGAACACGTGCGCGGCCCGGTCGCCCTCCGCGCGCAGCGCGGCGGAGTCGCCGAACCCGGTCTGCTCGCGGACCCGCAGCAGCCTCTCGCCCGCTTCCGTCGCCAGGTCGCCGGCCACGGCGTGGTCGTCGCGAATCGTCATCAATATGCTCCTTGCCCGCGGGCGACGGCCGACCAAGTCTTCCACAGGATCTGGAGGTCCAGCGTGAGGGACCAGTTCTCCACGTAACGCAGGTCGAGACGGACGGATTCCTCCCACGATAGGTCAGATCTCCCGCTCACTTGCCACAGCCCGGTCAGCCCCGGGCGCACCAGAAGCCGTCTGCGCACGTCGTCACCGTAGCGCGCCACCTCCTCCGGAAGCGGCGGACGGGGGCCGACCAGCGACATGTGTCCGAGGAGCACGTTGATGAGCTGGGGCAGCTCGTCGAGGGAGTGGCGGCGCATCAGCGTGCCGAGCGGCGTCACGCGCGGATCGTTGCGGATCTTGAACAGCACGCCGTCGTGGTCGCTGACGAGGGTGATCTTCTGCTGCTCCGAGCCGCGCCGCATGGTACGGAACTTCAGGATCGTGAACGGCCTGCCGTCTTTGCCGATCCTGGTCTGGCGGAACAACGCGGGCCCCGGGCTCGTGCCGCGTACGGCCACGGCCAGGGCCGCCAGCAGTGGCGACAGCAGCACCAGCAGCGCGGCGGCGACCACGCGGTCGAAGACGTTCTTGACCAGTTGCCGGGCGCCGGTCAGCTCGGGGTGCTCGACGTGCAGCAGCGGCAGCCCGGCGGCCGGCCGGATCATCGTGCGCGGGCCGGCGACGTCCATCAGGGCGGGGGCGACCACCAGCTCGGTGTGGGTGCGCTCCAGCCGCCAGGCCAGCCTGCGCAGCGCGTCGCCGTCCATCTCGGGGCAGGCCAGCACCGCCACGGTGTCGGCGCGCACCTGGTCGACGACCAGCGGCACGTCGCCGAAGTCGCCCACGACGGGCACCTCGGTCAGCACCCCGGGCGGCTCGCCGTAGGGCAGGCAGGCGGCCACGACGTCCATGCCGTGGTGGCGCTCCCTGCGGAAGAGGTGCACCAGCTCGGCGATCGAGGCCGGATGGCCGACCGCGACCACGCGGCGCATGCAGGCCCCGGCCGCCCTGCGCCGGTTGAGCGAGCGCCGCAGCAGGTAGCGGGCGACCAGCGTGAGCAGCGTGACCAGGGGCAGCGCGAGCACGACGTAGCCGCGGGCGACGTCGGTCTTGGTGACGTACGAGCCGATCGCGGTGGCCGCGGTCAGCGCCACGCCGGCGTGCACGACGCGGCGGAACTCCTCGGAGCCGACGCCGACCATGCGCGGCTCGTAGGCCCGGTTGAGCGCGACCGCGCAGACCCACACCCACGGCAACGCGACGCTGACCAGCAGGTACGGCAGCACGTAAGGGGTGAACCCGCCGAACCTGCCACAGAAGGCGGCGGCGGACCCGATGCCCGCCCCGCACAGATCGCCCACCACGGCACGGAACCGGTAGGAACGCATCCACGCCGGAGTCACCGGGCTGACCCGCCACGAGAGGGCCTCGCCGGACTTCACGGGCTCTCCTGCCTCACTCCGTGAGGCGGCCTCGGTCGCCAAATGCCGTCTTCCCCCGCTCCGCTCCCGCCGTCGCTCCGGGCGGTGGCACGCACGCCTCTGTGTGCCCGTTCCCGAACGGACAGTCACCGATGCTAGCCGCGCCTGCGCCGCGACAGGCGGCGAACGGTTCTATGCGGCGATCAGCGCGGAGGGCCGGAAATGTGCAGATCAGCCCGGTGGAAGTCGTTCTGGGTGGCTTCCAGGCCACGGGCCATGAGCGACTCGACGATGTCGGCGCCCCGGTCGACGAGGAAGGGCAGATCCTTGCGCTCGACGGTGACGAAGTCCCGGAGCACGAAGGTGGCCGGGTCCATGCGGCCGGGCGGCCGGCCGATGCCGAAGCGCACCCTCAGGTAGTCGCGGGTGCCGAGGACCTTGGTGATGGACTTGAGCCCATTGTGGCCGTTGTCGCCGCCGCCGAGCTTGGCGCGCAGCGCGCCGTAGGGGACGTCGAGCTCGTCGTGGACGACGATCAGCCGGTCGGGGCCGATCTTGTAGAAGTCGGCGAGCGCCTTGACCGGCCCGCCCGACAGGTTCATGTACGTCAGCGGCTTGGCCAGCACGGCCGCCCGCGTCTCCAGCACCTCGGACCTGCTCTTGTGCGCCTTGAAGCGCCCGCCGGCCCGCGCGGCCAGCTCGTCGAGCACCATGAAGCCCGCGTTGTGCCTGCTACCCGCGTATTCGGGCCCCGGATTGCCCAGTCCGACGATCAGCCAGCGGTCCATGTGCGCTCCCCTTACAGCGGAACGGGGGCGGCCTCGCGCCACCCCCGTTTTCGCGGTACGTGCTTACTCGGCGGCAGCCTCGGCGCTCTCGCCCTCGCCCTCGGCCTCGGCGGTCTCGCCCTCGGCGGCCTCCTCGGCCTCCGCGGCGGGCTCCTCGGTCGGCTTGGCGATGACGTGGAGGACCACGGCCTCGGGGTCGGCGGCCAGCGTGGCGCCCGACGGCAGGTCGAGCTGCGCGGCGGTGATCACGGTGCCGACCTCCATGCCCTCGACGTCGACCTCGACGCCGGTCGGGATGTGGGTCGCCTCGGCCTCGACGGCCACCGAGACGAGCTGCTGGTCGAGCAGGCCCTCGGAGTTGACGTCGCCGGTCGTGGTGACCGGGATCTCGACGGTGACCTTCTCGCCGCGCTTGACCAGGAGCAGGTCGACGTGCTCGACGAAGCCCTTGATCGGGTCGCGCTGCACACCCTTGGGCAGGGCCAGCTCGTCGACGCCGTCACCCTGGAGGCGGATCAGCACGTTGGGCGTGCGGAGGGCGAGCAGCACCTCGTGACCGGGCAGGGTCAGGTGCTTGGGGTCGATGCCGTGCCCGTAGAGGACGGCGGGCACCTTGTCGGCGCGGCGGATCTTGCGGGCGGCGCCCTTGCCGAACACCGTGCGCGCCTCGGCGGCGATACGTACTTCAGACACGACATCTCCTAGGGATGCAGAGATCGGATTGTGGTGCGCTCCCCCTCACCCGCCCTAGCGGAAGGCGTTACGAGCGCAACCCGTACAGCTTACTCGCTCAGGTGTCGCCCTCGAACAGGCTCGTGACGGAGCCGTCGGTGAAGACCTCGGTGACGGCGCGGGCGATGAGCGGCGCGATGGAGAGCACCGTCAGCTTGTCGAACCGCTTGGCCTCCGACAGCGGCAGCGTGTTGGTCACGATGACCTCGGAGATGCGCGAGTTCTTCAGCCGGTCGACGGCGGGGTCGGAGAAGACCGCGTGGGTGGCGGCGACGATGACGTTGGTGGCGCCCTGCTCGTAGAGGGCGTCGGCGGCCTTGCAGATCGTGCCGGCGGTGTCGATCATGTCGTCGATCAGCACGCAGGTGCGGCCGCTCACCTTGCCGACGACCTCGCTGACCTTCACGGAGTTGGCCACGTCGAGGTCGCGGCGCTTGTGGATGAAGGCCAGGGGCGTGCCGAGGGTGTCGGCCCAGCGCTCGGACAGGCGGACGCGGCCGGTGTCGGGCGAGACGACGGTCGTGTTCTCCAGGTCGAGCTTGTTCTTCAGGTAGCTCTCCAGGACCGGCATCGCGAACAGGTGGTCGACGGGACCGTCGAAGAAGCCCTGGATCTGCGAGGTGTGCAGGTCGATCGACATGAGCCGGTCGGCGCCGGCGGTCTTGAACAGGTCGGCCATCAGCCGGGCCGTGATGGGCTCGCGGCCGCGGCCCTTCTTGTCCTGGCGGGCGTAGCCGAAGAACGGCATGACCACGGTGATGCGCTTGGCCGAGGCCCGCTTGAGCGCGTCGACCATGATGAGCTGTTCCATGATCCACTTGTTGATGGGACCGGTGTGGCTCTGGATCACGAACGCGTCGCAGCCGCGGACGGACTCCAGGTAGCGGGCGTAGATCTCGCCGTTGGCGAAGTCGATCAGTTTGGTGGGGGTGAGGGAGACGCCGACGTGCTCGGCAACCTCTTCGGCCAGCTCTGGATAGGCCCGGCCGGAGAAGAGCATGAGGTTCTTCTCGCCCGGCTGTTTGATGCTGGTCACTGTTCGTTCTCCTGCTGTGCTCGCTCGGCCAGCGCCCGTTCGGCGGCGGCGGCCGACTTGGTGCCCGCGCGCTTGCGCAGGACCCATTTCTCGATGTTGCGCTGTCGCGCCCTGGCCACGCCCATCGCCCCTGGGGGTACGTCGCTGACGATCACGGACCCGGCCGCGGTGTTGGCGCCTTCGCCGATCGTCACGGGGGCGATGAGCATGGTGTCGCAGCCGACGAACGCGCCGTCGCCCACGGTGGTGTGGTGTTTGTCGACCCCGTCGTAGTTGACGAAGACGGTGGAGGCGCCGATGTTGACGTCTTCCCCGATGGTGGCGTCGCCGGCGTAGGTGAGGTGGGGCACCTTGGAGCGCTCGCCGACCTTGGTGTTCTTCATCTCGACGAACGTGCCCGCCTTCGACCTGCGGCTGAGCACGGTGCCGGGGCGCAGGTAGGCGTAGGGGCCGACGTTGGCCTCGGGGCCGATCTCGGCGTTGTCGCAGACCGCGTTGCGCACGACGGCGCCCTCGCCGACGCGGGTGTCGGTCAGCGTGGTGGCCGGGCCGACCTCGGCTCCGGCGCCGATGACCGTGCGGCCGTGGAGCTGGGTGCCGGGGTGGACGACGGCGTCGGGCCCGATCTCGACGCCCACGTCGACCCACGTGGTGGCCGGGTCGACGACGGTGACGCCGGCGCGCATGTGCTGCTCCAGCAGCCGCTGGTTGAGCACCTTGCGGGCGAAGGCGAGCTGGACGCGGTCGTTGACGCCCTCGACCTCGACGTAGTCGGCGGCCACGCAGGCGCCGACCCGGTGGCCGTCGCCGCGCAGGATGCCGAGGACGTCGGTGAGGTACTCCTCGCCCTGGGCGTTGTCGGTGGACACGCGCTTGACGGCGTCGGCGAGCAGCAGGCCGTCGAAGGCGTAGATGCCGGAGTTCATCTCCTTGATCACGCGCTGCTCGTCGTCGGCGTCCTTCTCCTCGACGATCTCCAGCACGGCGCCGGAGGGGTCGCGGACGATCCGGCCGTAGCCGGTCGGATCGGGCACCTCGGCCGTCAGCACGGTGACCGCGTTGCCGTCGGCGGCGTGCTTGGCGAGCAGCGTGGCGAGGGTGCGGGCCTGCATGAGCGGCACGTCGCCGTAGGTGACCAGGATCGTGCCGGCGATCGTGCCGACCTCTTCGAGCACGGTGCGGACGGCGTGGCCGGTGCCGCGCTGCTCAGGCTGGACGACGGCGCGCGCGTCGGGGCTGGTGGCGGCCAGATGACCGCCGACCTGTTCGAGCGCATGGCCGATGACCACGATGAGCCGCTCGGGATCGAGGTCGCGGGCGGCGGCGAGCATGTGGTCGACCAGCGCGCGGCCGCACAGCTCGTGGAGGACTTTCGGGGTCTGGCTCTTCATCCGGGTGCCCTCGCCCGCGGCGAGGACGATGACGGCTGCCGGGCGCGGCACACTCACGGACTGAGACTCCCTGTGACTGGACGGATCAGGGTCGTCGGCGCGGCTACCGCGCCGCAACCCCCCCGACACCGTGAGGATACCTGCCCGGTTCGTAACTCTCTCGCGCGGGGAGTCGCGGGATGGCTGTCAAGGCTCCCGGAAGAGGACTCGAACCCCTACAAAGTGGACCAAAACCACTTGTCCTGCCGATTAGACGATCCGGGACGGACCGGACGCCGTGGCGTCCGACACACAGCCCCTACGATACCGAGCCCGCACGGGCGTATGCGCCCTCAATTCTCTCGCACATCTCCAGTGGCCGTGAATACCGGGGACACGCAGGGGTAGTCGGCACGCCGGCCGTATAACAGACCACCCCAAATGCCGCAAGGCACGAACCCCACTCACCTGGGCGAGCCGACCGTCAGCTAAGTGACATCCACAGCTTAGGGCTTCCTTACTTACGATGGCGTAGGTTACGGTGGCGTAGCCTGGACATTCATCCTCATACATGTAGTTGGAGGTAGCCCATGACCGTTCTCGCCGAGCGTTCCTCCCCCGCCCCGAAGCCCGACTTCGAGCCCGAACCGAAATCCAGGGCAGAGATCATCACGTTCGCGCTCGTGGTCGGACTGCCCCTGGTCGCGCTCGCGGCGGCGGTCCCCCTGGCCTGGGGATGGGGACTCGGCTGGACGGACATCGCCATCGCCTTCGTCTTCTACGTCGTCTCCGGGCTCGGCGTCACCGTCGGGTTCCACCGCTACTTCACGCACGGCTCGTTCAAGGCCAAGCGGCCGCTGAAGGTCGCGATGGGCATCGCGGGCAGCCTGTCGCTGGAGATGTCCGTGCTGGACTGGGTGGCCACGCACCGCAAGCACCACAAGTTCTCCGACAAGGAGGGCGACCCGCACTCGCCGTGGCGCTTCGGCCCCGGCTTCAAGTCCATGTCCAAGGGCCTGCTGTACGCCCACATGGGCTGGCTGTTCGAGAGCGAGCGCACCAACCGCGAGAAGTACGCCCCCGACCTGTGCAAGGACGAGGACATCCAGAAGCTGCACAAGTGGTTCCCCATGCTGGCCCTCGTCTCGGTCCTGCTGCCCGGCGTGCTCGGCCTGCTGCTGACCTGGTCCTGGCAGGGCGGCCTGACCGCGCTGTTCTGGGGCTCACTGATCCGCATCGGCCTGCTGCACCACGTGACCTGGTCGATCAACTCGATCTGCCACGTCTTCGGCGAGGAGTCCTTCCAGACGCGTGACAAGTCGCGCAACGTCTGGTGGCTGGCCATCCCGTCGTTCGGCGAGTCCTGGCACAACCTGCACCACTCCGACCCCACCTGTGCCCGGCACGGCGCGCTCAAGGGCCAGATCGACCTCAGCGCCGGCCTGATCCGCCTCTTCGAACGGGCGGGCTGGGTGTCCGACGTGCGCTGGCCGACGCCAGAACGCCTGGCGGCGAAGCGCATTGCCTGACGAGAATCAGCCGATGAACGGCCATTCGTCCGTGGCCGTCATTATGGAACCCGTGACCGAACCCCGATCTCGCAGGCGCATGTCCGGTAGAGAGCGCAGAGAGCAGCTGATCCAGATCAGCCGCACGCTGTTCGCCGAGAAGGGGTTCGACGGGACCTCGATAGAGGAGATAGCCGCCACCGCGCAGGTGTCGAAACCCGTGGTGTACGAGCATTTCGGCGGCAAGGAAGGCGTCTACGCGGTCGTCGTCGACCGCGAGATGCAGAAGCTGCTCGGCATGATCACCTCGGCCCTCGCCGCCTCCCACTCCCTCATCAAGCTGGAGCGGGCCGCCCTGGCCCTGCTCCAGTACATCGAGGAGAGCAGCGAGGGCTTCCGCATCCTGGTGCGCGACTCGCACGCGGCCTCGGGCACGGGCACGTTCGCGAGCCTGATCAGCGAGATCGCCAGCCAGGTCGAGGACGTCCTGGCCGACGAGTTCGCCGGCCGGGGCTACGACCCCAAGCTCGCCCCGATGTACGCCCAGATGCTGGTCGGCATGGTCGCGCTGACCGGCCAGTGGTGGCTGGACGTGCGCAAGCCGGGGCGCGAGGAGGTCGCCGCGCACCTGGTGAACCTGGCCTGGAACGGCCTGACCGGCCTGAACCCGAGCCCGGCGATCTCGGTGGCCACCCGCAACCAGGCCGCCGCCGCCAAGCCGCGCGTCAGCGACAAGGACCTGCGCGACTTCGAGAAGGCGCGCGAGAAGGAGCTCAAGGAAGCCGAGAAGCTCCGCCAGCGAGAGTTGCGTGATGCGGAGAAAGCCAGGGTACGAGAGTTGAAGGAGCGCGAGCGGCTGCTGAAGGAGGCGGAGAAGGCCCGCGAGCGCGAGGAGAAGATCCGTCAGCGGGAGGCCAGGCTCGCCGAGCGCGCCGCACGCCTTGAGCAGGCCGACCAGCCAGAGTGAGTTCGTTGCGGCTACGTTAACGTTCCGTTCAACCAATCGGGGCAATATAGGCCATATGTCCGCGGAACCGCTGCAATCGGGAAACGACCTGCCCCTGCCACAGGAGCGGTTCCTCAACCGCGAGGAAAGCTGGCTCCAGTTCAACGAGCGCGTACTCGAACTGGCCGAGGACCCGTCGGTCCCGCTGCTCGAACGGGTGCGCTTCCTGGCCATCTTCGCCAGCAACCTCGACGAGTTCTTCCGCGTACGGGTGGCCGGCCTCAAGCGGCGGATGGCCACCGGCCTGCTGCTGCGCACCAAGAGCGGGCTGAAGCCGCGCGAGGAGCTGGCCCGGATCGCCACGATCGCCGACTCCCTGGCCAAGCGGCACGCCGCCGCCTTCCACGACCGGGTCTGCCCCCAGCTCGCGACCGAGGGCATCGAGATCGTCCGGTGGGACGACCTGGGCCGCGAGGAGCGCACGGAGCTGCGCAAGCTGTTCAGGGAGCGGATCAGGCCCGTGCTGACGCCGCTGGCGGTCGACCCGGCCCACCCGTTCCCCTACATCTCCGGGCTCAGCCTCAACCTGGCCGTGCTGGTGCGCAACCCGATCACCGACCACACCGTCTTCGCGCGGGTGAAGGTGCCCTCGCAGCTCCCCCGGTTCGTGCCGGCGTCGAAGGACCGGTTCGTGCCGCTGGAGGACGTCATCGCGGCGCATCTCGGCCAGCTCTTCAAGGGCATGGAGATCCTCCAGCACCACGTCTTCCGCGTCACCAGGAACGAAGACCTCGACGTCGACGAGGACGTCACCGAGAACCTCATGCAGGCGCTGGAGAAGGAGCTGCTCAAGCGGCGGTTCGGGCCGCCCGTGCGGCTGGAGGTCGAGGAGACGATCACGCCGGAGGTGCTGGCCCCGCTCATCGAGGAGCTGGAGCTGGCCCCGCACGAGATCTACCGGCTGCCCGGCCCGCTCGACCTGACCGGCCTGCACGCCATCGCCGACCTCGACCGCGGCGAGCTGAGCTACCGCCCGTTCGTGCCGGCCGAGGTGATCAACGCCGAGGACGACCTCTTCTCCACCCTGCGCGAGCGCGACGTGCTGCTGCACCACCCGTACGACTCGTTCGCGACCAGCGTGCAGCGTTTCATCGAGGTGGCCGCGGCAGACCCCCGGGTGCTGGCGATCAAGCAGACCCTCTACCGGACCAGCGGCGAGTCGCCCATCGTCGACGCCCTGATCGACGCGGCCGAGGCGGGCAAGCAGGTCGTCGTGGTCGTGGAGATCAAGGCCCGCTTCGACGAGCACGCCAACATCTCCTGGGCCAGGAAGCTGGAGCGGGCCGGCTGCCACGTGGTCTACGGCGTGGTCGGTCTGAAGACCCACTGCAAGCTGGCCCTCGTCGTACGGCAGGAGCCCTCGGGCGAGCTGCGCCGCTACTGCCACATCGGCACCGGCAACTACAACCCCAAGACGGCCCGCCAGTACGAGGACTTCGGCCTGCTCACCGCCGACCCGCTGGTGGGCGAGGACGTCACCGACCTGTTCATCCACCTGACCGGCTACTCCAACCACTCGGCCTACCGCCGGCTGCTGGTCGCACCGCACTCGATGCGCAGCGGCCTGCTGGCCAGGATCGACCGGGAGATCGCCCACCAGCAGGCGGGCCGCCCGGCGCGGATCAGGATCAAGACGAACTCGCTGGTGGACGAGCCGATCATCGACGCGCTCTACCGGGCGTCCAGGGCGGGGGTGCCGGTGGACCTGTGGGTGCGCGGTATCTGCATCCTTCGCCCAGGAATCCCCCATTTGTCAGAAAATATCCGCGTAAGGTCGGTTTTGGGGCGCTTTTTGGAGCACTCCCGCGTGTACGAGTTCGGCCTCGGCAGGCGTCCCGAGGTGTGGATCGGCAGCGCCGACCTGATGCGCAGGAACCTCGACCGCCGGGTCGAGGCCCTGGTCAAGGTGACCTCCCAGCAGCACAAGGCGTACCTGATCGAGCTGATGGACCTGGCCATGGCCGACACCACGAACGCGTGGTGGCTCAACTCCGACGGCACCTGGATCCGCCACCACGGCGAGGACCTGCAGAGCCATCTCGTCGGCACCAGGCGATGGAGGACCGTTGACGACTGACCTGCTCCGGGCCGCCGGGGCCGTGGTCTGGAGGGGCGCGGAGAGCAGCCCCGAGGTGGCGGTGATCCACCGCCCGCGCTACGACGACTGGACCTTCCCCAAGGGCAAGCTGGAGAGCGGCGAGCACGTCATCGCCGCCGCCCTGCGCGAGGTCACCGAGGAGACCGGCCTGACGGTCGTCCTGGGCCGTGCCCTGCCGCCGATCCACTACCTCAGCGGCGGCCGGCTCAAGCGTGTCGACTACTGGTCGGCGCGGGTCGCCTCCGACGCCGGCTTCGAGCCGGGCGACGAGGTCGACGGGCTGCACTGGCTGCCCGTCGACCGGGCTCGCGAGCTGCTGACCTACGAGTGGGACGCCGGGCTGCTGCGCGCCCTGGCCGCCGCGCCGCTCGCGACCGTGCCGCTGGTGCTCGTCCGGCACGCCACGGCCGGGTCCAGGAGCCGGTGGGACGGCGACGACGCGCTGCGCCCGCTGGACGACCATGGCGGCGCCCAGGCCGCCGCCCTGGCCACCGCGCTGCCCGCGTACCGGCCCGAGCTGCTGGTCAGCTCGCCCAGCCGGCGGTGCGTCCAGACGCTGGAGCCGTACGGGACCGAGATCAGGACCGAGCCGCTGCTCAGCGAGGAGGGCCAGGACCCGCACAAGACGCCGGACCTGGTCGGCGACCTCGCCGTGCCCGCCGCCGTGTGCAGCCACGGCAAGGTCCTGCCGCACCTGATCCACGCGCTGAGCGGCAAGGACGTGCACCTGCGCAAGGGTGCGTTCGCGGTGCTGCACCGGGTCGGCGGGCACGTCGTCGGCGTGGAGCGCTACGCGACCTGACGGCTCACCAGGTGACCGGCAGACGGGCGAAGCCCTGGGTGATCCTGCCCTCGTTGCGCGGCAGCTCGGCGACGGGGACGGCCAGGCGCAGGCCGGGGAGACGCTGGAAGAGCCGGCTGAACACCGCCTCCAGCTCCACCCTGGCCAGACTCGCGCCGATGCAGAACCGCGGGCCGTACCCGAAGGCGAGATGCGGGTCGGTCGGAGGACGTCCGATGACGAAGGTGTCGGGATTGGGATAGACGTCTTCGTCCCGGTTCGCCACGCCGGTGTTGAGGACGACAGCCTCGCCGCGGCGGATCGTGCGGCCGTCGATCTCGATGTCCTCGTGGGCGTACCTGGGCAGGCCGTGCAGGCTAGGCGCGGCCATGCGCAGGATCTCCTCGACCGCGGCGGGCGCGAGCCCGGGGTCCGACCGCAGCAGGGCGAGCTGGCCGGGGTTGGCCAGCAGCAGGAGCACGCCGTGGTCGATGCGGTTGACCGTGGTCTCGTGCCCGGCGAACAGCAGGCCGGCGGCCAGCTCGGCGATCTTGCCGTCGTCGTCCAGCTCGTTCGCCAGGTCCGACAGGACGTCCTCGGCCGGTTCGTGCCGTTTGCGGGCGATCAGCCCGGCCATGTAGGCGCTCAGCTCCGCCCGTGCCGCCTCGCCGGCCGCCTCGTCCCGGAGGTCGGCCATGCGGGCGGACACGCCGCTGAAGTACTCCCTGTCCTCGTACGGGACGCCGAGCAGCCGGCAGATGACCAGCACGGGCAGCGGGAAGGAGAGCTCGGCGTGCAGGTCGGCCGGCGGCGTCAGCCCGGCCAGGCGGTCCAGCCGCTCCTCGACCAGGGAGCCGACCTCGTCGGCGAGCCGCCTCATCCGGCGGGCCGAGAAGGAGGGGGCGAACAGCTTGCGCAGGCGCTCGTGGTCGGCCTTCTCGGTGGCGGCCTCGCCCTGCGGCCCGCCGAGCAGGGCCGAGTTCGACACGCGCGGCGCCCGCTCGGGCTCGGGGTGGGAACGCCCCAGCCGGCTGTCGGTGAACAGCCTGCGTGCCTGTTCGTGGCCGGTGACCAGCCAGACCTCGTCGCCCACCGAAGTGCGCACCCGCGCGATGCCCTCCTTCGCCCGCAGCTCCCGGTAGGCCGCCGGAACGTCGAGAGGGTCGCTGCGCGGGAAGGGAATTGCCGGAAGGTTCGTCATAGAACCTTCTTAACCGCCTTCACGGTTTCCGCCCAGACTCTGGGGAAATCGGCCTCGGCGCGTTCGGCGGTGTTGCGTTCGATCCCGATCAGCAGCCCGTACGTGAAGGTGTCCTCGCCCGCCTGCCGGGCGCCCTCGGCCTCCTTGGCCAGCGTCTCCTGGGCGACCACGCCGTCCCGGTGCGCCCCCAGCACCTCCTGGACGTTCTCGGCCAGCTCGGCCAGCCTGGCCATGCCCTTGCCGAGGGTGGGTTCGAGCGCCTCGGCGGTGTATCGAGCGCGTTTGGCCGCCTTGCGGACGTCGTGCAGGGCGATCTCGCGGCGTCCGGCGTCCTCGGTGGCCTGGGCGGCCTCGTACGCCCGGGTCACGCGGTCCCAGCCGGCGGAGGCGAGGGCGGTGAGCTTCTCCTTCGCCGGCTTGTCGGCGGCCTTGCCCAGCTCGGGGGTGGCGATCAGGGCGTCGAGGGCGTCCAGGAGGGTGTAGTAGCGGTCGCCGCTGAGTGCGTCCTTGATGCGCGCGTACGCCTCCTGCTCACGTACGCGCAGGTCCGCGCCGAGACGGCTCTGGATGGGGCCGGTGACCAGCTCGGGGGCGAGGCCGGACAGCTCCCCGGCGAACCTGGCCCTGATCACCTCCAGGTCGCGGGCCTCGCCGAGCACCGTGCCGAGCCAGCGCAGTTCCTCCTGGACCTGCTCCGTGCCGGTCACCACCGACTTGAACGCCTTGAGCGCGCTGCGCAGCCTGCGCGAGGCCACCCGCATCTGGTGGACGGCGTCCTCCTCGGCCCTGCGCACCCGCGGATCCTGGCTGAGGAGGGCGGCGACCTGGCTCGACAGGTAGTCGATGACGGTCTCGCCCGCCGTGCCGGGCTCGGTGGCGACCCGGGCGGGCGGGGCGGGTTCGAGGAGCCGGGCGAGCTTGCTGGCGCTGCCCGCCGGGCTCGCCCCCGCCTTGCGCAGACGTTTGCCGACCTTGGCCAGCAGGTCCCGCCGGTCCTCGGCCAGGAGCTCGGCCTCGACCTCACGCCACCGCAGCACCCTGCCGTCCCGGTGGACGGTGCCCTTCACCCGGTCGTCGGCGATCTCGACCAGCCGGGTGTCGCCGTCGTGCAGCAGGGTGACGCTGCGGCGGGTGTCGAGCTCGGCCACGACCTGGAGCTCCGCGCCCCGGGCGTAGGCCCGGACGAGCTCGGCCAGCTCCGGCGGCACGACCTTGGTGCTGCGGGTGAGCGGGCAGGTGATCTCCTGGCGCACGCCCCTGGCCTTGGGCAGCTTCAGGTGCCAGCCCGCGTCGTCGCCGCCGCGCCTGCGTCTGAGCGTGACGCCGCGCGCGGCCAGCCGCAGATCGGCCGTGTCGTAGTAGAGCGCCACGAGCTGATGGCTGCGCGGGCCCGTGACCTGGGCCAGACTGCTCAGGTCCGGGATCGCGTAGTCGGTTGGAACGTCGAACTTGTCCTCGATCTCGATGCCCACTGCACCTCACAAGTGTCCGATTTCGGACCATGATGCCACCTGCAGGTGAACATCACACGGCCTGCAGGAGCTCGATCCGGTTGCCCACGGGGTCCGTCACGTAGATCCGGCGGTAGCCCGGGAAGAGGCCGTCGGGCACCGCGCCGGGGATCCTGGCCGCGTAGGCGTCGAGGTCCTCGACCAGGAACGCCGGGTGGGCCTTGCGCGCGGGGCTGAAGTCGTCCTCGATGCCGAGGTGGATCTCCACGCCGTCGCCACGGAACCAGGCCCCGCCGCGTTTGGCCAGCTCAGGCGGTTTGGGCACCTCGCTCAGGCCGAGCACGTCGCCGTAGAAGGCGCGCAGTTCGGGCTCGCTGCCCTTGGGCGCGGCCAGCTGGACGTGGTGCAGGGCTTTGATCGTCATCTCTGGGCCTCCAGGAGTCATTTCTGGGCCACCACGAAGATGCGGCGGAAGGGGAAGGGGGTGCCGTAGCTCCTGGCCGGGTAGGCCTCGGCGAGCAGCCCGGCCAGGTCGGCCTTGAACCGCCGCTGCTCGCCCGGGTCGAGCCGGTCGAAGATCGGGCGCAGGGCCGTGCCGGAGACCCAGTCGAGGACCGGGTTCTCGCCCTGGAGCAGGTGCACGTACGTGGTCTCCCAGGCGTCCACCTGGCAGCCGCCGTCGTTGAGGAAGTCGAGATACTGGACCGGGTCGTCCACCGGATTGTCCCTGTTGAGGTCGCTGAGCCGGTCGGACCAGGCGCGGGAGGCGCACAGCTCGCGGATCGCGACGTGGCTAGGGGCGTCGAAGTTGCCCGGCACCTGGAAGGCCAGCCAGCCGCCGGGAGCCAGCTCCTCCAGCCAGTGTTCGAGCACGCCGTGGTGGGAGGGCACCCACTGCAGGACCGCGTTGGAGACGATCACGTCCATGGGGCGGTCGGGGTGCCAGGTGTCGACGTCGGCCACGGCGAAATGCACCCGGCTGTTGAGCCGGCGGGCCTTGGTGATCATCGCGGGCGAGGCGTCGAAGCCCTCGACGGTGGCGCCCGGCCAGCGTTCGGCCAGCATGACGGTGAGTTCGCCGCTGCCGCAGCCCGCGTCCACGACATAATCGGGAGCCACCGCGCCGACTCTGGATATCAGCTCGATGAACGGCCGCGACCGCTCGTCGGCGTAGACGGCGTAGGTCACCGGGTCCCAGATATCTCTTGACATAGAGATAATTGATATCGAGAGAGATATCTCGATGTCAAGACAGTAGACTCTGTGTCATGACGCCACAGGATGACGAGGTCGACCGGCTGGTCGCGGCATGGCGGATCGAGCGGCCCGATCTCGACGTCGAGCCCCTCCAGGTCCTCTCCAGGGTGTCACGGCTGGCCAAACATCTCGACCGCGCCAGGCGGGCGGCGTTCGCCGAACATGATCTGGAGCCTTGGGAGTTCGACGTGCTCACCGCGTTGCGGCGGGCCGGGAAGCCGTACGAGCTGAGCCCCGGGGCCCTGTTGCGGGCCACGCTGGTGACGTCCGGCACCATGACCAACCGCATCGACCGGCTCGCGCAGGCGGGTCTGGTGCGGCGGCGGCCCGACCCCGAGGACCGGCGCGGCGTGCTGGTGTCGCTGACGGACACGGGGGTGGCGCGGGTGGACGCGGCGTTCGCCGACCTGCTCCGGCGTGAGCGCGACCTGCTCTCCGGCCTCCCCTCCACCGACCAGCGTTCCCTCGCCGCCCTCCTCCGCCTGCTCCTTGCCCCCTTCGACTCCCCTCGGTAACCCCTCTACGAGTTCTTACGTACGCTCTCCCGGCGGGCAGCCCCCCGTCCGGGGGATGACCTCACTCAGGACGGGATGGGCGGGCACTCGAGGACCTCGATCGAGTTCCCGGGCATCAACGCGATATGAGGGTGGTCACTGTCAGTCGCCGAGGCGGTCGGCCACTTCGAGCCATTCCGCCTCGACGGTGTCCTTCTGGGCCAGGACGTCGCGGAGCTGGGCGTCGAGGGAGCCGAGCTTGGCGTAGTCGCTGGCGGCGTCGGCCATGGCGGCGTGGAGGCGGGTCTCCTGGTCGCCGAGCTTGTCGAGCTGGCGTTCCAGGCGGTTGAGTTCCTTGCGGAGCTCGCGTTCCTCCTTGGCCGACAGCCCGGTCTCCGCCTGCGTGCCGGACGAAGCCGCGGCAGGGGCCGGAGCGCCGGATGCCGGGGCAGGAGCGCTGCCGATGCGGGCGGTCACGGCCGTGCCGGCGCTGCGGCGTTCGAGGTATTCGTCGACCCCGCCCGGCAGCAGCGCGAGCTTGCCGTCACCCAGCAGCGCCACGCACCGGTCGGTCACCCGCTCCAGGAAGTAACGGTCGTGACTCACCAGGACCAGCGTGCCCGGCCAGCCGTCCAGCAGGTCTTCGAGCTCGTTGAGCGTCTCGATGTCGAGGTCGTTGGTGGGCTCGTCGAGGAGCAGCACGTTGGGGTCGTCCATCAGCAGGCGCAGCAGCTGCAGCCGCCGCCGCTCGCCGCCGGACAGGTCGCCGATGACCTTCCACTGCGCGTCGCCCTTGAAGCCCAGACGCTCCAGCAACTGGGACGCCGTCCACTCCCGCTTGCCCAGCTGGAGGTACTTGCGGATCTCCTCCACAGACTCCAGCACCCGCCGCGACGGGTCGAGCTCGGTCAGCTCCTGGGACAGATGCGCCAGACGTACGGTCTTGCCGCGGATCACCCGGCCCGAGTCCGGCTGGACGCCGTCGGCGAGCAACCGCAGCACCGACGACTTGCCCGACCCGTTGACGCCGATCAGGCCGATCCGGTCGCCCGGACCGAACTGCCACGTGCAGTGATCGAGCACCAGCGGCCCGTCGCCGGGGCCGCCCGCGTGCAGGGTGACGTCTTCCAGGTCGTAGACGGTCTTGCCGAGCCGGGCCGCGGCGAACCGCATCAGCTCGACGGTCTCCCGCGCCGGCGGCTCGTTCGCGATCAGGGCCTGCGCGGCATCGATCCGGAACTTCGGCTTGGACGTGCGGGCGGGCGGACCGCGGCGCAGCCAGGCGATCTCCTTGCGCATGAGGTTCTGGCGGCGTTCCTCGGCGGCCTGGGCGATGCGCGCACGCTCGGCCTTGGCCAGCACGTACGCGGCGTAACCGCCCTCGTAGCGCTCGACCCGGCCGTCGACGACCTCCCACGTGCGGGTGGAGACGGCGTCGAGGAACCAGCGGTCGTGGGTCACGACCAGCAGGGCGCTCTTCCTGGCCGCCAGGTGGGCGGCGAGCCAGGCGATCGCCTCGATGTCGAGGTGGTTGGTGGGCTCGTCGAGCATGACCAGGTCGTGGTCGTCGATGAGCAGACGGGCCAGCGCCGTACGCCTGCGCTCGCCACCGGACAGCGCGGCGGCCTTGGCGCTCAGGTCGAGGTCGCCGATCAGGTTCGCGAGGATCTCGCGGACCTGCTGGTCACCTGCCCATTCGTGCTCAGCCCTGTCCCCCAGGACGAGCTGGCTCACGGTGGCCTCGGGGTCGAGGGTGTCCTGCTGGGACAGCGACCCGACCCGCAGCCCGCGCGTGTGGGTGACCCGGCCGCTGTCGGGACGCACGTCGCCGGCGATGACCGACATCAGGGTCGTCTTACCGCCCCCGTTGCGGCCGACGACGCCGATGCGCTCCCCGGCCTCGATGCCCAGGGAGACGTCGCTGAGGAGCGGCTTGGGCCCGTAGGCGTGGGAGACCGACTCAAGGTTGACCAGATTCATGACGTGTCCAGGGTATCGGTCCCCTCAACCGCTTCCCGACGCCCACGACGTCCCTTGATCGTCTACGGGGCTGGGATTGCCGGACCGCATGCCCGCCGCGAGCGCCCGGCTTCTCGTCCAGGCCCTGTGCAGCGTCAGCCCCCTCGCACGACGGGAGGTGCACACGAGGCCGAGCGCCCCCTCGCACCGCCCGCACTGTGGCGGGGTCTGTCGTGCCACGCCCAGCGTGAGCCGGTGGTGGCTGGGGGCCTGGTGGGTGTCACCAGGGGGTTAGAGCAGGGTGGCGCCGGTCACGGGGCCGTGGGCGGCGACCGTGGTGGTGGCGGCGCCTGTGGCGGTCAAGCTGTTGGCGAGGTCGCGGGCGTGGGTGGCGTCGATGGCCAGGAAGGCGCAGGTGGGGCCGGAGCCGGAGACGATCGCGCCCAGCGCGCCGTGCTGGCGCCCGCTGTCGAGGGTCGTGGCGAGCTCGGGGCGGAGGGTCAGGGCGGCGGCCTGGAGGTCGTTGCTCAGGTGGGCGCCCAGGGCGTACGCGTCGCCGGTGCCGAGGGCCTCGATGAGCGGGGCGTCGAGCTCGGGCCAGGGCACGCGGGCGTTCGTAGCCTCGCGCTGGCGGTCGCACTCCGCGTAGACCCTGGCGGTCGAGAGGCCGCCGTCGGCCAGCGCGAACACCCAGTGGAACGTGCCGCCCGTGGGCAGCTCGCTGAGCTGCTCGCCGCGGCCGGTGCCGACCGCCGTGCCGCCGAGCAGCGAGAAGGGTACGTCGCTCCCCAGATCTCCGGCGATCTCCATGAGGTCCTCGAAGGGCAGGCCGAGCCCCCAGAGCTCGTTGCACGCCACGAGGGCCCCCGCCGCGTCGGCGCTGCCGCCCGCCATGCCGCCGGCGACCGGAATGGCCTTCTCGATGATCAGGTCGGCGCCGTAGGAGCGGCCCGCGTGCTTGGCGAGGGCGCGGGCGGCGCGGATGGCGAGGTTGTCGTCGTCGAGGGGCACCTGGTCGGACCATCTGCCGTTGACCGTGACGGTGATCGACTCGGCCTCCTTCGCGACCACCTCATCGAAGATCGATACTGCGTGGAAGACATTGACCAGGTCGTGGTAGCCATCTTCCCGGAGCGGGCCGACTGAAAGCTGCACGTTGACCTTCGCGGGCACACGTACGGTCACCGAACTCATCGATCTTCTGCCACTTTCATCGCTTGCCGGGGTCAAGGACACTCGATGTTATCGGGGTGGGGTGCGCTGACATGCGGTTCTCGGAATTAGACGTGTGAGATGGCCGACTGCGGGCCACGCAGAGTGAGGTTCGTCCGCCTTCTGCCTGCCAGAGGGCCATACGCCGACATTGCCGTCTTTCTGCCACCGCCTTCTCTTCGAGCCGAGCTTCTCTCCGGGACGACGTCTTGCCTTCTGCTTCGGTGGCGTCGCGACCGTTGTCGTCGGTGGTGCAACGGGTGGGCGGGTGCCGGACATTTACCACTGTGTCCGGCACCTTTCGCTAGGAGAACCTGTGACACAGCGAGATCGCTTCGAGGCGGTCTACGACACGTACTACCCGGCGATACAGCAGTACGCCGCCCGGCGTACCAGCTCGCCCGAGGACACGGCCGACGTGCTCGCCGAGACGTTCCTCATCGCGTGGCGGCGGATCGGCGACGTCCCCCAAGGGGACAAGGCGTTGCTGTGGCTGTACGGCGTGGCCCGGCGGGTGCTGGCCAACCAGCAGCGCGGCGCCTCGCGGCGGGCCGTGCTGGCCGAACGCCTCCGCGACGAACTGGCCGCCGCCCGGACGGTGACGCCGGTTGAGCTCGACCACGTGCGCAAGGCGTTCGACGAACTGCCCGAACGGGACCGCGAGGTGCTGGCGCTGGCCTGCTGGGAGGGGCTGAGCGGCGAGCAGATCGCCCAGGTCATGGGATGTACGGCGATCGCCGCCCGGACCCGGTTGCATCGTGCGCGCAAACGGCTGGCGGCGCTGCTGGAGCGGCAGCCGTCCTGGACGATGGTGATGAGGAAGGCATGAACGACATAGACGATCTGGTGAAGGCCATCGATCCCGCTCCGCAGGCGCTTCCTCAGGGACCTGGTGCGCGCCGGCTGCGCGACGCGATCATGGCGGACGAGCCGCGGCAGGCACGCCGCCTGCCGCTGCCCCGTTTCCCGCTGCCTCGTTTCCCGCTCCCTCGTTTCCCGCTGCCCCGTCTCTCGCTCACCCGCCCGCCGCTCTCCCGTCTCGTGCTTCCCCGCGTCTCGCTCACCCGCCTGCCGCTCCCTCGCCTCCCAGGCCGGACGCGCGTGCCAGTCGTCGGTGCCGTGCGTGCGGTGCGGGAGCCTCGCCTCCCCCGTCTGCGGTCTCTCTGCGCGCCGGTGGCCACGGCCGCGGTCGTCGCCCTGGTCATCACGCTGGTCACGAGCTTGACCGCTGCCCCGCCCGTGCTCACGCCGTCGAGACCCAACCAGGAGCTGTACGACCTCGCCGACAGGATCGAGAAGCTGCCTGCGAGCAGCGGCGCGTACTGGCGTGATGTGCGGATCGAGGGCAACGCCTGGTCGGCCGGCGGCGGGTACACGGTCATGGTGGTCGAGCGCCGGGAGACCTGGCAGCCGCGCGATCCCGCCGACGTGGTGATCAGGCAGCGGTCGCCGGTCGTCGCCCGCCCGGCCACGGTCGCGGACGAACGTGCCTGGCGCGCTTCCGGGGCACCCGCCCAGGTGGCCGGCCCGTGCTACGGCGGCGGCAGGACGTCGTGCCGTCCGGTTCCGATGAGCGAAGGGGATGTCGTGGGCGGGCTGCCGTCGGCTCGTGGCGGCGAGGCCAAGTCGATCACCGGTGTGGACGGTTCCAAGGGCTGCGTATACAGCGCAGGGCTGGAGCCTAGGGGGATTTATCCCGATATGACGGTCGCCGAGTTCACCATGGCGGATCTGTCCGCGATCCCTGCACGTCCTGACGACCTTCTGAAGCGGCTGCACGTCTACCACGAGCTCTCGACGGCTCGCGGGTTCGCCCAGTCCTTCCAGGAGTTCCTGCCCGTCACCGTGAACCTTCTGACCATGCCGCTCGGCCCGGCCCAGCGTGCGGCGGTCATCCGGGTGCTGGCCGGGCTGCCGTCCACCAAGGTCGTCGGCACGGTCAGGGACCCGCTGGGCAGAGCCGGGCTTTCGGTGGACTTCGGCGGCACCGGAAGCCAACTGCTGTCGCCGAGCAGGACGGTGACGGTCCGCGACAGGCACATCCTCGATCCCGGGACGGGCGAGTTGCTCACGTCGGTCTCCTATGCGACTCGTGCGGCTGCGGGGGTGAGTGAGGGCGAGGTCGTGAGCTATCGGGCACGCGGCCCCGAATCCGGCTGGACCGGCCCGCCGGCTCCGGCGCCCAAGGGGTGCAAGCGGGACAGATGACCGGGCCGGGGGTGGTGTCGCCGCGTCGGCCTCCTTGGCCTGACGCTGGGGACGTTCGGGGTCAGGGGTGCTCATGGCACATCACCACCCACCTGTGAGGTGAACGTGCGGGATCCGGCCGGGGCGATCGTGGGGGGTGGCGGGCAGGGGCGCCCACCGTCCAGGACGACGGCCGAGGCTTCCATGTGGCACTCGTCGATCGGGTTCAGAAGGGTTTGTGGTGGTCAGCATGGGTTCGTCCTTGGGATGCTGAGCGGGACTACTTGATGTGGAGGTGCTCGTGTCCGAGGTGACGGTTGTCGAGGTGCCGCAGTGGCGGGGGTCGGGGGCTCGTACGGCTGAGCGCCTGCGTGAGGGGGCTCGGCTGGTCGCGGAGATGGTGGACGCGGATCGTCGGATTCAGGTCGAGGTCGATGACGATGATCTGGTGGTCACCGCTTCCAGGGTTCGGGCGGCGGTCGCCGAGGCCGGGTGGGACGGGCTTCTGGTCACCGCGGGTGGGGACTGCGGTGTCGAACTGGAACCGGTGGCGGCGGCGCGGCGGAGGTTCGGGGATGGGCTGGTCGTCGTCTGGTTCGATGCGCATGGGGATCTGAACACGCCGGAGTCGTCGCCGTCGGGGGCCTTTCATGGCATGGTCCTGAGGGCGTTGACCGGTGAAGGGCCTGACGGGCTGGTGACCGGGCAGCCGGTCGGGGCCGGGCAGGTCGTGCTGGCGGGGGTGCGTGATCTGGATCCGGCCGAGGTCGCGTTCGTCGAGGCTCGGGGTGTGCGGTGGGTACGGGCGGCGGATGCGGAGGCTCTGGTCGAGGCTGTCGGTGCTGCGGCGGGGGGCGGGGAGCGGACGGCTGTTTATGTGCATGTCGACTTCGATGTGCTTGATCCGCAGCTCTTCGGGAGCGTGGGGTCTCCTGCGCCGGGAGGGTTCCGGGCTGAGGAGCTTCTGGAGCTGGTGAGGGCCATTGCGGAGCGGTTCGAGGTGGTGGGGTTGGGGCTCATGGAGTACGAGCCGGCGGGGGCTGAGGATCAGGCATTGCTCACGTCGGTGGTGAAGGAGCTGGTGGCGGTCTGCGCCGGGCGGTAGGTCCCGCTTCCGGCGGAGTGGTCCTCCCGGGGTCCGGCCGGGGCGGGCGGTGGGCACCCGTGGCACTGGTCAGGGTGAGCGGCGGTTGCCTGTGGTGCTGGTCGGGGCGGACGGCGGTTGCCTGTGGCGCTGGTCAGGGTGGACGGTGGGCGCCCGTAGCGCTGCTCGGGGTAGGTGACCGGTCGCTGTGCTGGTCCGTGGTGGCTGTGCTCGGGTGACGAGTAGGCATCCGGCGCGGACGGCCGCCTACCGGAGAGCGCGTCGTCAGCAATTGGTGGACGCCCAGGGTTGGCGGGCACCCTGGTTGGCGGCCGCCCTGGTTGATGGGCGGCAGAGGTTGGCGGGCGCCCATGGTTGGTGGACGGCCGGGTTTGTGGACGGCTGTTGGTGGACGGCCGGGGTTGGTGGACGCTGCGGGTCGAGGGGCGTCTCGGTTGGTGGGCGTTCGAGGGGCGGGGCCATTTGTTGCTGGCCCAGGGTGCGGTGGTGTCAGGCGGGGCGGATGGTTCCTCGGTAGGCGGTTCGGTAGTAGGCGGAGTTCAGGAAGTTGGTTCTTCGTACTACGTCGCCGGTTCGGGGGGCGTGGATCATGATGTTGTCGCCCAGGTAGAGCGCTACGTGGGTCGGGTCGCCGGTGCCGCCGAAGAAGAGGAGGTCACCCTTGCGTCTGGAGGCGAGGGGGACTCTGCGGCCCTGGCGGAACTGGGTTCCGGTGTAGTGGGCGAGCCTTACTCCGGCTTTGGACCAGGCGTAGAGGGTGAGGCCGCTGCAGTCGAAGCCTCTTGTGTACGCGCCGGTGCCCACTCCGATGGTGGGGCCTCTTGAGGAGCCGCCGCCCCAGGAGAAGGAGACGCCCAACTGGGTGAGGGCTGCGGCGGCCGCGATTTCGCCCTTGTGCTTCGGGCGCTTTCTGGGTTTCTTCGGCTTCGGCTTCTTGGGGTGGTGGGGGGCCGGGCAGCGAGTGGAAGCGGTTGCTTCGGCGCCGGCGGCGGGGACGGTGACGAGGGCCCGGAGGCAGGGAACGGGTGTGGCTCTGGCTTGGGCGGGGTGGGCTCCTGTGACGGTCAGGAGGCCGCTGCTGAGGATGATCGACAGTCGGGTGATGGGGTGGCGGGTGTGCATGAGTGGGCTCCTTCGTCGTGATGAGGGACGGGAGCCAGGATCACGTGGGTGAACCGGGGGCGGAGGGGCCGAACGGGGTTCTGTGGATAGGTGGTTGTTGAGCCTCCTGGGTTGTGGACAGCCGCCTGGTGTCGGGGGACCCATGCGAGCAAGTGTGGGTGCGGGTGGGGCGTTTGCGAGGAAGGGCGGGTGTGGTGGGGGCTGTGCAGGTTCGCCGCGCCGACGTAGGCGGATGCCCGGGGGCCGCAGGCGATGTGCGGCGAGGCGCCTGGGGGTGTGCGGGCCCAGGGGTGGAGGCTCTTTGGGCCAAAGTTGCACGTGGCCAGGGCCGGGTGGCGGATGCCTCAGGCTGGAGGGACCCCTGGCATGGTCGTGGGGCGCCACAAGCCCTGGGGAGTGGAGCGGGGGTCACGTCCACGAACGTGGTGTATGAATCGATCTTCGCGTGATCCTGTTTCTGCAGGTTAAGCGGTAAGTGTCTGCGGGAGAGGGTTCTGGGCCGGTGTGTCGCTGGCGATGAGCCGGACGCGGGCCTTGGCGAGAATGTCCAGGCCCATGTAGCGGCGGGCCTCGGTCCATTCGTCGGTCTGCTCGGCCAGCACCGCGCCGACCAGGCGGATGATCGCGGCCCGGTCGGGGAAGATGCCGACCACGTCGGTGCGGCGGCGGATCTCCTTGTTCAGCCGCTCCTGCGGGTTGTTTGACCAGATCTGTTTCCAGACCTCGCGGGGGAAGGCGGCGAAAGCCAGCAGGTCCTCGCGGGCAGCGTCCAGATGCTCACAGGCGGCCGGATACTTGGCCTCCAACGCGTCGATCACCCAGGCGTGCTGGGTGCGGACCTGCTCGCTGGTGGGCTGGTCGAAGATGGTGCGCACCAGCGTGGCCACCCACGGCTGCGCCGACTTCGGGACGGTGGTGAGCAGGTTGCGCAGGTAGTGGGTGCGGCAGCGCTGCCAGGCCGCGCCCGGCAGGCTGGCACCGATCGCCTCGACCAGGCCGCGGTGCGCATCGGAGATCACCAACTGCACCCCCGCCAGGCCGCGAGCGACCAGGCCGCGCAGGAACGCCAGCCAGCCCGCGCCATCCTCGGCCGAGGTGACCTCTAGCCCGAGGATCTCCCGCTGCCCGTTGGCATTCACGGCGGTGGCGACCAGGGCGTGCACGTTGATCGTGCGGCCACCCTCGCGCACCTTCTGCGTCAACGCATCCAGCCACACGAAGGTGTACGGGCCGGCATCCAAGGCCCGGGTGCGGAAGGTCTCGACCTGCTCATCCAGCGTCTTGGCCATCTGGCTGACCTGGCTTTTGGAGATGTGTTTGATGCCAAGCTGCTCAACCAGCCTGTCCACCCGCCGGGTGGAGACCCCAAGCAGGTAGCTGGTGGCCACGACGCTGATCAGCGCCTGCTCGGCACGGCGGCGCCGCTCCAGCAGCCAGTCGGGGTAGTAGGAGCCGGTGCGCAGCTTCGGGATCGCCAGCTCGATCGTGCCGGCGCGGGTGTCCCACTCCCGTCCCCGGTATCCGTTGCGGGAGTTGGTCCGCTCGTCACTGCGCTCGCCATACGGCGCTCCGCACAGGCTGTCGGCCTCAGCCGACATCAACGCCTCGGCCATGGTCTTCACCATGGATCGCAACAGATCTGGATCCCCGGTCTCGAGCTGCTGCGTCAGCCACTGGGCAGGCGTCACACTGTCGTGCACGGCCATCGCTTTGTTCTCCTTCGATCTGATGTCGCAATCACGAAGGATCACGCGATGGCCGTCTCCTTTTCACGACCGCCACGCTTGTGACCAGGTCAAACTCGTACACCACTTCCGTGGACGCAACCTGGAGCGGGTGCTCTGGTGGGGCTTGAGGGCGGGGCGGAGTCAGGGCTTTTGTTCGGCTATTCGGGCGAAGGAGTCGATGGTGAGTTGTTCGCCTCTGGCCGAGGGGTCCACGCCGGCGGCTCGCAGTGCCGTTTCCGCCTGGGACGGGCTGCCGGCCCACGAGGCCAGGGCGGCTCGCAGGGTCTTGCGGCGCTGGGCGAAGGCCGCGTCCACGACGGCGAAGACCTCTTCCCTGGTGACCGTGGTGGCGGGGGGTTCGCGGCGGGTCAGGGAGACCAGGCCGGAGTCGACGTTGGGGACGGGCCAGAACACCGTACGGCCGACCGGGCCCGCCCTGCGTACGTCGGCGTACCAGGCGGCCTTGACCGACGGCACGCCGTACACCTTGGAGCCGGGACCGGCGGCGAGGCGGTCGGCCACCTCCAGCTGCACCATGACCAGGCCCTTGCGCAGCGAGGGCAGCCTCTCCAGGAGGTGGAGCACCACGGGGACGGCCACGTTGTACGGGAGGTTGGCCACCAGGGCCGTGGGGTCGTGACCGGCGAGGTCGTCGAGGGTGACCTTCATGGCGTCGGCGTTGACGACCGTGAGCCGGTCGGACGGGCCGCGCTCGGCGACGGTGAGGGGCAGTTGGGTGGCCAGGACCGGGTCGATCTCGACGGCCACCACGTGCGCGGCCTCGGGCAGGAGCGCCAGGGTGAGCGAGCCGAGGCCGGGCCCGACCTCGATGACCACGTCGTCGGGCGACAGGTCGGCCACGCGGACGATGCGCCGGACGGTCCCCGCGTCGATCACGAAGTTCTGGCCTAGCTTTTTCGTGGGGCGAAGATCTAGCTTGTTCGCCAAAATACGTATTTCTGCAGGGCCCAACAGCCTCATCATCCAACCAGTCTCCCGCATCGAAGAACCTGCGATGGCGGATGGGGGAGACCTAAGGAGAGGATGGCGTGGAACAGGAAGGGACGTCCCTGATGGAGCCAACGGGCGCCGCGCCGCTCCGTCCGACCGATCTGCGGGAGATCGGGCCCTACCGCCTGCTCGGACGGCTCGGCGAAGGCGGCATGGGGACCGTCTTCCTCGCCAGGGCCCCGACGGGGCGGTTCGTCGCGGTCAAGGTGGTGAAGGCGGAGTTCGCCAACCAGGAGGGGTTCGCCGCCCGCTTCCACGCCGAGGTGGACAACGCGCGCCGGGTGGCGTCGTTCTGCACGGCTCAGGTGCTCGACAACGGCGACACCGGGGACGGACGTCCTTACATGGTGACCGAGTACATCGCGGGCACCCCTCTTTCCGACCAGATCGTGACTTTCGGGGCGCTCGACCCGGGGCCGCTGCACGGCGTGGCGCTGGGGGTCGCCGCGGCGCTGGCGGCGATCCACGTGGCCGGGCTGGTGCACCGGGATCTGAAGCCGGCGAACGTCATCCTGTCGCTGTCCGGGCCGCGGGTGATCGACTTCGGGATCGCCAGGGCGCTGGACCGGGAGACCGGGTTCACGCTCTCCGGAGAACTGCTGGGCAGCCCCGGGTGGTGGGCTCCGGAGCAGGTGCGGGGGGAGCTCGTGTCCCCGGCGGCGGACATCTTCGCCTGGGGGTGCCTGGTGGCGTACGCGGGCAACGGGCGGCATCCGTTCGGGCGGGGCGATCCCATCACGATGGCGACCCGCGTGCTCAACACGCCGCCCGATCTCGGCGCGCTTCCCGCGCCGCTCAACGAGCTGGTACGCCGCGCCACCGCCATGGACCCCACCCATCGGCCCACCGCCCAGGAGCTGCTGATCGCGCTGGTGGGCGGGAGCACTCCGGCGATCGCCGACAATCCGCCCACGTTGGTCGCCACGGAGATGCTGACCGACTGGGAGCCGCCGCAGAACGTCGTGGACGAGCCGGACGTCACGGCCACGTTCACGACCCCGCCGCCGAGCGACGCGACAGGCGCGCGCCACCCCGCCCTCGGGGGCGCCGCGAGTCCAGGACAGGGCTCGGGGGCCGGGAGGGGCTCGGACCCCGGAGCAGGCGCAGGCCCCGGAGGGAGCTCGGGACCCCGAGCAGGGGCGGGGCTGGGAGCAGCGGGCTCGGGGCCCGGCGTGGGCCCAGGACCCGGAGCAGGCCCGGGGCCAGGAGCGGGGGCGGGGCGGCGCAAGGCGCCGGGGGCGTTCGGGGCGGACGCCGGGCCCGATGTTCGGAACGCTTCCGGAGGGGCCGCCGACTTGGCGGGTGGGCAGGCGGGGCCGCGGCAGGCGTCCCCGGACGAGCTGGCGCGGCGCGAGGAGCAGGCCGCCCGCGACGAGCTGGCCCGCTGGGAGGCCGAGGCGCAGGCCCGCCGCCAGGAGCAGGAACGCCAGCTTGAGCAGGCCCGCCAGCTGGCACGCAGGCAGGCCGCCTCGGGCGGGCAACCGGCACGGCCCCGGCCGACCCCCGAGTCCCGGCGGACCCCCGAGTCCCGGCCGACCTCCAAGACCCGGCCCGCCACAGAGACCCGGCCCGCCACCGACTCCCGACCCTTCACCGGGTCCCGATCGGCAGCCGACTCCCGGCCGGCTGCCGAGTCCTGGAGCGGCGAGTCCCGGAGCGGCGAGGGCACGGATCCGGGCGTCCTGACGTACGCCCCCGACGAACCGGACACCCTGGGCGGCACCCGCACGAAGGGCACCCGCTGGCTGATCGCCGCCGCGGCCGCGGTCCTGGCGATCGTGGTCACCGTCACCGTCCTGATCGTGAACTCCGGCCGCAACTCCGCCGGCGTCGCCACCTCCAACACCCCCTCCAGGGCCGTGACGAACCCGCGTTCGGGCGACGTGGGCCGCAGGTTCGCCCTGGGCGGGAACTTTGACGACCCGGTCGTGGTCGTGCCGGAGGCGCCGGAGTGCGGGCTGAAGGAGTTCGAGGGGCAAACCACCACGAAGGGGCAGCTCTGCGTGGTCCACTGGACCGTGATCAATCCAGGCGGTGAACGCCGCCGGCTCATCCGGCCGGTCGTCACCATGGTCGACGACAAGGGCGGCAAGCACGACCCCGCCCCCGTCACCCTGCCCCCGGCCCTCCAGCCGGGCGGGCGGGTGGACGGCGCCTTCGTGTTCGACCTGGCGCCTTATCGCAGGCCCGTGAAGATGACCGCGACCATGCTGGAGAACGGCCGACAGATCGAGGTCGCCCTGTGAGCCCCGTCCGAACGCTCCCCACCGGCTCCCTCAGGACGGCCGTGGTGATGGCCGTCCTGCTCGCCGCCGGCGGCGTCCTGCCGACGGCGCCCGCCGCCGCGTCGGAAACGGCGGCGAAGACGGCGAGGGAAACGACAACAGCGGCTGCCTGCGCCGGGGCCGCCGACTTCGACGGTGACGGCGCGGACGACGTGGCCGTGGGCGACCCGTTCGGCGACGGCCGGAAGGGGTCGGTCCACCTGCTGTCGGGCGCCAAGGTGACCCCCGTCGCCGTGCCGGGGCCGGTCAAGGGGGACGGGCTGGGCTGGTCCGTACGGCTGGCCGACGTCAACGGCGACTCCTGCGCCGACCTGCTGATCGGCGCCCCCTTCGCGGACGTGGACGGCGAGCAGGACGCGGGCAGCGTCTACGTCGTCTACGGCGGCAAGGCCGCGCCCCCGCAACGCCTGACCGCCCCGCAACCGCAGCGGTTCGCGCACTTCGGCTGGTCGCTGGCGGCCAGGGGCGACCTGACGGTGATCGGCGCGCCCTACGAGGACGACGGCCAGATCGAGGACGCCGGCGCGATCTACGTGCGCCAGGGCTCGGACGCGCTGCGCCGGATCAGCCAGGAGACCGTGGACGTGCGCGGCAACAGCGAGGTCGGCGACCAGTTCGGCTGGTCGCTGGCGATCGGGCCGCGAAACGGCCTGGTCGTCGGCGTCCCGTACGAGAACGACGACGGCGCGGGACGGCAGGTCCAGGCCGGCAAGATCGACTCGGGGTCGGTGGTCTTCATCGACGACGTGCTGGCGCCCCGGATCGTCAGCCTGAAGCTCGACTCCCCCACCAAGGCCTCCGGCGACCGGTACGGCTACGCGGTCGCCTACGCCGAGGGCAACGGTTACGCGGTCAGCGCGCCCGGCCCCGGCTACGTGCAGCTCCTCGACCTGGGCAGGAGGCAGACGAGGATGCTGAAGCAGGGCGGCAGGCAGGCGTTCGGCTTCTCGATGGCCGCCTCGTCGGACGGCAGGCTGGCCGTCGGCGCGCCCTATGGCGGCGGCGTCCAGGTGTTCTCGTGGAAGAACCCGGCCGACGACCGCAAGCTCCCGGCGGCCGAGGGGCTGTTCGGCTGGTCGGTGGCCTTCAGCGGGAACAAGCTCTTCGTGGGCCAGCCGGACGGGCCGCCGTACGGGAAGGTCGCGGTGGCGCCGCGCAACGCCGACGACGTGCAGTCGGTGCAACCGCCCAAGGGCACCGACTTCGGGACGTCACTGGCCGGATGAGGGGCGGCCGGACAGGCCCCGGGTCAGGGCGGCGTCAGGCGAACAGGCGGTCGCCGCAGTTGGGCCACTGGGTCTGCCACCGGCCGCCGACCCGCTGGTAGAGCAGTTGCGCCCGGTAGGTCTGCTCCTCCTCGGGCCAGGCGCTCGGCAGGCCGACGCCGCCGACCGCCTGCCACATGGGCAGGCTGAACTGGTACATCCCGTAGTAGGGGCCGTCGGGGTTGTACGCCTGGGGGTCGCCGCGCGCCACGCAGGCGGCCAGCGCCTGCCAGTCGAGCCTGGTCACCTCCCACGGGATCTGTACGGCTCGCGGCGGCATGACCGTGATGACCGTCCCGTCCTCGGGAAAGCTGCCGAGCGGCGGGCGCACCATGGACCCGCGCCGGACGACGACGCGCTCCTGCCTGAGCACCTGCCGGACGGTACGCGCCGTGGTGCGCGAGGCGAGCCGGGTGGCGCCCGCGACCACGTAGACCCTGCGCTCGGTGTACGCCGTGAGCGACATGCCCGACAGCGGCACCGGGCGGCCGGGCGGCGCGGACAGGCTGCCGGCCGCCGCCTCGACGTCGAGCTCGGTCAGGACGTCCCGGACGTTCGTGGCGGTGACCAGGTGGGTCGTGGTGTGGCCGTCGAGGGTCAGCGTGATCAGGCGGGCGTGGCGCACCTCGATGGTGGAGCCGTCGGCGAGGCCCTCGCTCAGGGCGGGACGTACGACGTCGCCCTGCCCCACGGACACGCCCGCCTCGCCGAGCGCGTCGGCCACCCGCGCGGCGAAGCTGCGGATCGCCACCGGCGTGCCGTCGACGACCACGACGACGTCCTTGACCAGGTACGAGGCCGCGACCAGCAGGCCGGCGGCCAGCGTACCCATGACGCACACCACCGGCGTCCACGGAGAACGCCAGGGGATCCGCGGACGCGGCGCACGCCTCCTGCCTCGCACGAACCACCTCCGGAAACGGCCAGGGACCGCCCGAACGCTAGCGGCGGCGGCGCGACCGCCTCCACCGCTTCACGAAAAGCCGCACCGAAAGATGGTCACCACTCGCCGAAGACCGTGACTCCGTTGGTGCTGATCGCCGCGCACAACTCGTCCGGATGGACACCCTTGACCTCGGCGAGGCAGCGCAGGGTGAGCGGGATGAGGTAGGGGGCGTTGGGCTTGCCCCGGTACGGGACCGGCGGCAGGTACGGGGCGTCGGTCTCGACGAGCATGAGCTCCATGGGGGCCACGGCGGCGGCCTCGCGCAGGTAGCCGGCATTCTTGTAGGTGACGGGACCGGAGAAGGACATAAAATATCCGGCTTCCGCGCACTTTTTCGCCATTTCGGCGTCGCCTGAGTAGCTGTGGAACACCACCTTGTCCGGCGCGCCCTGCTCGGCCAGCACCTTCAGGACGTCGTCGTGCGCGTCCCGGTCGTGGATGACCAGCGCCTTGCCGGTGCGCTTGGCGATCTCGATGTGCGCGCGGAAGCTCGCGTGCTGGTCGTCCTTGCTCGCCCAGTCGCGGAAGTAGTCGAGGCCGGTCTCCCCCACCGCGCGGACGTCGGCCTGCCCGGCCAGCGACTCGATCTCGGCCAGGACCTCGGGGGTCGCCTCGTGGGCCTCGTTGGGGTGGATGGCGACCCCGGCGTACACGCCTTCCTGCTCGGCCGCCACCTCGGCGTTCCAGCGCGAGGAGGGCAGGTCGTACCCGATGGTGACCAGCCTGGTCACGCCGACCTCGCGGGCGTCCCGCAGGATGGACCGTACGGTGGCCGACGCCGCCTGGGCGGCCTGGGCCACCGGGTCGCCCGAGGACGCCTGCCTGTTGCCGACCATGATGTCGAGGTGGCAGTGGCTGTCGAACACCGGTGCGGAAAGCGGCTCGGGCGCGGCGGGAATCTTGCTCACGCATCTAAAGTAGCCTCCATGCGCTTCGGCATTCTCGGCAGCACCCGAGCCTGGGACGCGGCCGGCGTCGACGTACCCCTGGGTGGTCCGGCCAGGCGCGCGCTGCTGGCGTTGCTGCTCGTCCGTCCGGGCGAGATCGTCAGCCAGGACCGCCTCGTCGACCTCCTGTACGGCGACCGCTCGCCGAAGAACGCCCAGCACGCCCTGCACTCCCAGGTCTCCCGCCTGCGGGGCGACGGGATCCCGGTCGAGCTGACCCCCGCCGGCTACCGGCTGCCGGCAGCCCCCGACGACATCGACGCCGGCCGTTTCCTCCACCTCGCCGACACCGGCCGCGCCACCCTCCTCGGCCACCACCCCGCCGACCGGGCGAACGCCGACCCGGCCGAGACCGGCAGGGCCGACGCCGCGCTGGCCGGGAAGTTGTTGCGGGAGGCGCTGGCCCTCTGGCGGGGGCCCGCGTTCGCCGACCTCGACCCCGTGCACGGCGCGCCGCTGGAGGAGCGCCGCCTGGCCGCGCTGGAGGACCGCATCGAGGCCGACCTGCGCTGCGGCGGCCACCAGGGCGTCATCCCCGAGCTGGGCGAGCTGGTCCAGCGCCACCCCCTGCGCGAACGGCTGCGCGGCCAGCTCATGCGGGCGCTGCGCGCCGACGGCCGGCCGGCCGAGGCGCTGGTGCTCTACGAGGAGACCCGGCGGCTGCTGGCCGATGAGCTGGGCGCCGACCCCTCCCCCGAGCTCGCCGACCTGCACCGTTCTCTCCTGCGCGGCGCGACCAGCCCGCCCCCGGCCCCGGCGCCCCGGGCCGAGACGGGCACAGCGGCGGTGCCGTTGCCCGGGAGGCTCACCAGCTTCGTCGGCCGCGACGGCGACCTGGCCGAGGTCCGGGCGCTGCTGGCCGCCGCCCGTCTCGTCACGCTGCTCGGCCCCGGCGGCGCGGGCAAGAGCCGGCTGGCGGTCGAGCTGGCCAGAGACCACCGCGACGCCGTCCTGGTCGAGCTGGCCCCGCTCGGCCCGGGGGCCGACCTCGCGCGAGCGGTCCTCGCCGCGCTGGGCGTACGCGACGGCGCGCTGCTGGGGGCCGCGGCGCTAGGCGCGTCCGTTGAGCCTGATCCCCTGGCCCGCCTGGTCGCGGTGCTCGCCGATCGGCCGGCCCTGCTGGTCCTGGACAACTGCGAGCACGTCGTCGGCGAGGCCGCGGCCCTGGCCGAGCGGCTGCTGTCGGCGTGCCCGGCGTTGCGCGTGCTGGCCACGAGCCGCGAGCCGCTCGCGATCACCCCCGAACACCTGTGGCCGGTACGCCCCCTCGCCCCCTCCGACGCCCGCACGCTCTTCACCGACCGGGCCAAGGCCGTACGTCCCGGTTTCACCCCTGGTGAGCCGGTCGAACGCATCTGCGCCGCGCTCGACGGCCTCCCGCTGGCCATCGAGCTGGCGGCCGCCCGCATGCGTACGCACGAGGCCGGCGAGCTGGCCGAACGCCTGGCCGGTCAGGGCCGCTTCAGCCTGCGCGGCAGCCGTACGGCCGACGCCCGGCACCAGACGTTGCGCGCGGTCGTCGCCTGGAGCTGGGAGCTGCTCACCGAGCCCGAACAGGCCATGGCCATGCGCCTGACCGTGTTCTCCGGCGGGGCCACCGCGGCCGCCGCCACGGCCGTCTGCGGTCTGCCCGAGCACCTGCTCGACTCGCTGGCCGACAAGTCGCTCCTGGAGGTGGCCGGCGGCCGCTACCGCATGTTGGAGACGATCCGGGCGTTCTGCGCCGACCGGCTCGGCGAGGAGGCCGGGACCTTCCGGCGGGCGCACGCCGCGTACTTCCTCGCCCTGGCCGAGGAGGGCGATCCCCGGCTGCGGGGCGCGGAGCAGTTGCCGTGGCTGGCCCGGTTCGCGGCCGACCACGACAACCTCCAGGCGGCGCTGCGCTGGACGGTGGAGCAGGGCGAGGTGGCGCTCGGGATGCGGCTGCTGGCCGCGCAGACGTTCTCGCTGTGGATGCGCGGCATGCGCACGGTTCCCGCCAAGGCGGCGGCGGCCCTGATGGAGGCGGCCGGTCCACGGCCCGATCCCGCGCTGGGGGACGCGTACCTGCTGACCCTGCTCACCGCGGCCAGCGGGCGGCGGGAGCTGTGGGAGCGCCACAAGGACGGCGCCGAGACGATGATCGCGGCGGACGGCCTGCGGAACCCGGTCGTCACGTGCCTGTGGCCGATGGTCACCTCGGCGGCGGTCGACCCCGCCGTCACGATCGCGCTGATCCGGCGCGGCGAGCGCGGCCCCGACGCATGGGAGAAGGCCGCCACCCGGCTGATCTGGGCCTACCCGCGGATGGCGGCGGGCGAGTTCGCCGCCGCCGAGGCGGACCTGAAGGCGGCTCTCCAGGGTTTTCGCGGCCTCGGCGAGCGCTGGGGCTCGGCGATGACGCTCGACGCCCTGGCCTGGCTGGCCAGTACGTGCGGCGACGAGGCCACCGCGCTGGCCCGCACCGAGGAGGCCATCAGGCTGGCCGAGCAGCTCGGCGCGGAGGAGGACCTGGCCGACCACTACTGCAACCGGGGCGACTACCGCATCCGGCACGACCTGGCCGGCGCGCGGGCCGACTACGAGCGCGCGGCCGAGCTGGCCGGGCGTACGGGCGGCGCGATCCTGCCGGCGGCCCTGCGCGGCCTGGGCGACGTGGCGGTCCGCGAGGGCGACCTGCCCAGGGCCCGGGAGCTCTACGAGGACGCGTTGCGCCGGTCCGACCCAGTCTGGGTGAAGACGTCCGGGAACATGGCCAGGCTGCTCGTCGGGCTCGGACGGCTGGCCGCGGCCGAGGGCGACACGGCCGGGGCGCGGGCCTCCTACCTGCGGGCGATGGAGAGCACGGTCACGTCGGGCGCGTTGTCGGAGAGCGTCCGGGCGATCGAGGCGCTGGCGGTACTGGCCTTCGACGACGATCCGGCGGCGGCGGCCACGCTGCTCGGCGCCGCCGTCGCGATCCGCGGCATCGACGTGCCCGAGGACGAGGACGTCGCCGGGTTGTCGCGGCGGCTGCGCGAGGCGCTGGGCGAGCAGGCGTACGCGGGGGCGCGGCGCGCTGGCGCGCGGCTCTCCCACCGGGAGGCGCTGATGCTGGCCGGCGTCCCGGCGGAGGTCATCGACGCCTCCCCCCTGCACTCCATCGACGACTTCCCGCTCCACGACCCGACCTGAGACGCGGAAGACCACGAGCGGGGGGCGCGGAAGACGGCGAGCGGGCGGCGTGGAAGGCGGCGAGCGGGGGGCGTGGAAGGCGGTGAGCGGGGGCGCGGCCGGCGGTGAGTGCGGGGTGAGGGGGCGGTGAGCGGGGCCGGGCAGGCTCTCGGGCATGGACATCCTGATCTCCGGTGCGAGCGTCGCCGGCCCCGCCCTGGCCCTCCACCTCACCCGCTCCGGCCACCGCGTCACCGTCGTCGAACGCGCCCCCGCCCTGCGTGAGGGCGGCTACTCCGTCGACTTCCGCGGCGAGGCGCACATGACCGCGCTGCGCGCGCTCGGCATCCTCGCCGACGTCGAGCGCCTCCAGACCCACATGGGCGACATGTCGTACGTCAACGAGTCCGGCGGGAAGCTCGCCTCCGTGCCCGGCGACCTGTTCTCCGGCGACGTCGAGATCCTCCGCGGCGACCTGGCCCGCATCCTCTACGACGCCACCAAGGACCGCACCGAGTACGTCTTCGGCGACTCCATCACCTCCCTCGCCCAGGACGCGGACGGGGTGACGGTGACGTTCGAGCGGGGCGCGACGCGCAGGTTCGACCTCGTGGTGGGCGCGGACGGCCTGCACTCCAACGTGCGCTCGCTGGCCTTCAACGCGCCTGAGGCCGCCGTCACCAGCCACCTCGGGCTCTACTGCGCGGTGTTCACGCTCGACAACTACCTGGACCTCGACCACACGGGCCTGCTCTACAGCACGCCCGGCAAGACGGTCGGCCTCTACAGCGCCAGGAACAACACCGAGGCCAAGGCCATGTTCTACTTCGGCTCACCGCCGCTGGAGCACGACCGCCGGGACGTGACCCGGCAGAAGGAGCTGCTGGCCGAGGCGTACCGGGGGGTCGGCTGGGAGACGCCCAAGCTGCTGCGCAAGATGTGGGACGCGGACGACTTCTACTTCGACTCGACCAGCCAGGTGCACCTGGACTCCTGGTCGCGCGGCCGGGTGGTGCTGATCGGCGACGCCGCCTGCTGCCCGTCGCCGCTGTCGGGCATGGGCACGGGCCTCGCGCTCGTCGGCGCGCACGTGCTGGCGGGCGAGCTGGCCGCGGCCGGCGGCGACCACCGGACCGCGTTCGCCCGCTACGAGCAGGAGGTGCGCGGCTACGCCACCGGCTGCCAGAAGTCCGCCGTGGGCGTCAGCAAGTTCATGGTGCCGGAGAGCCGGCTGATGGCCTGGTTCATGAACCAGAACTACAAGATCATGCCGTATCTGCCGTGGAAGGGCATGATGGCGAAGTCCGTCAGGAAGACGGCCTCCGCCATCACGCTCAAGGACTACGGGCTCAGTCGGCCAGCCGGCCAAGCTCCTCTTCGACGACCTTCTGGTCGAGCTTCTTGAACAGCGGCACGGGCGGCGCGAGCGGGGTGCCCGGCTTGATCGGCCGGTGCTCCCAGCGCGCGGCGCCGTCGTACTCGCCGGTGATGACGGGGTAGGGGGCGCCGCCGTCTTCGTCGACCTCGCGGATCTCCGGCATGCCCGCCCAGACGCCCTGGCCGCCGAGCATCGAGAAGACCTTGTTGGACGAGCTCGGCAGGAACGGCGTGAGCATCGTCTTGGCGTCGTCGACGACCTGGAGGGCGACGTGGAGGATCGACTTCTGCCGCTCGATGTCGTCCTTGAGCTTCCAGGGCTCCTGCTCGGCCAGGTATTTGTTGGCCTCGCGGACGACGTCGAACGCCTCGGTGATCGCGTTCTTGAACCGCGACCTGCCCAGCTCGGCGCCCACCGGGGCGAACGCGTTGCGCGAGCGCTCCAGCATGGCCCGGTCGGCGTCGGTCAGGTCGCCGGCCTCGGGCACGACGCCGAAGTTCTTGGACGCCATCGAGATCGACCGGTTGACCAGGTTGCCCCAGGCGGCGACGAGCTCGCCGTTGTTGCGGTTGACGAACTCCTGCCAGGTGAAGTCGGTGTCCTGGTTCTCGGGGCCGGCCACGGCGATGTAGTAGCGCAGGGCGTCGGCGTCGTAACGCGCCAGGAAGTCGCGTACGTAAATTACTACTTGCCTGGAGGAGGAGAACTTCTTGCCCTCCATCGTCAGGAACTCGCTGGAGACCACCTCGGACGGCACGTCGAGCGCGCCCAGCTCGCCGGCCGAGCCGCCGCGCGCGCCGATGCCGCTGTAGCCGAACAACATCGCCGGCCAGATCTCGGCGTGGAAGACGATGTTGTCCTTGCCCATGAAGTAGTAGCCGCGGGCGTCGGGGTTCTGCCACCACTGGCGCCAGGCGTCGGGGTCGCCGGAGCGCCTGGCCCACTCGATGGAGGCCGACAGGTAGCCGATGACCGCGTCGAACCACACGTAGAGGCGCTTGTTGGGCTGGTCGCGCCACCCGTCGAGCGGGATCGGCACGCCCCAGTCGAGGTCGCGGCTGATCGCGCGGGGCTGGAGGTCGCCGAGCAGGTTGAGGGCGAACTTCAGCACGTTGGGCCGCCACTCGCCCTGCTTGGACTGCAGGTAGGAGCCCAGGACCTCGGCGAAGGCGGGCAGGTCGAGCATGAAGTGCTCGGTCTCGACGAAGACGGGGGTCTCGCCGTTGATGCGGCTCTTGGGGTTGATGAGCTGGATCGGGTCGAGCTGGTTGCCGCAGTTGTCGCACTGGTCGCCGCGCGCGCCGTCGTAGCCGCAGATGGGGCAGGTGCCCTCGATGTAGCGGTCGGGCAGGGTACGGCCGGTCGAGGGCGAGATCGCGCCCATTGTGGTCTTGGGGAAGATGTAGCCGTTGTCGTAGAGGCCCTTGAAGATCTGCTGCGTGACGGCGTAGTGGTTCTTCGTCGTGGTGCGGGTGAACAGGTCGTAGGAGAGCCCGAGACCGGTCAGGTCTTCGGCGATCACCCTGTTGTACCGGTCGGCCAGCTCGCGGGCGCTGACGCCCTCCTTGTCGGCCTGCACCTGGATCGGAGTGCCGTGCTCGTCGGTGCCGGACACCATCAGGACCTTGTTGCCCGCCATCCGCTGGTAGCGGCTGAAGACGTCGGACGGCACGCCGAAACCCGAGACGTGCCCGATGTGGCGGGGGCCGTTGGCGTACGGCCACGCGACGGCGGTCAAGATGTGCTGGGACATGTGCTTAGCCTACGGGGCGCGGCCCTGCTCCTCGTCCAAACCCCCAACCCCCGCGCGGAAAGACGGAAGCCGGCGCCGGCACGTGGCCGACGCCGGCTCCCACCGGGACGCGGAGGACCCTAGTGCTTGGACTTCTCCAGGGAGACCGCCTCAGCGGCCTCCTCGGCCGCCTTGGCGGCCACGTCGATCGAGCTCTCCTTGGTCCGGCGGATGCCGAGGATGCTGATGAACAGCGAGGCGAAGATCGTCTGGAAGCTCATGACGAGCGCCGTGGCGGCCGGGACGACCATGCGCAGCGACTCGCGCGGGTCGAGCGCGCCGAAGCTGCGCACCTGCCAGTGGACCAGCGACATCACCAGGCCGACCAGACCGGCCAGCGCCAGCAGGCCACCGACCACGAGGCCCTTCTCCAGGGTCACGATGTCGATGATCTTCCGGATCCGCCGCGACTCGGGCAGGAAGCCCTCCTCGGCCGCGTAGACCTTCGTGAACACCGCGAACAGCGCCGCCTGGAAGCCGATCACGACCAGCGCCGACGACCCGACCAGGGTGTCGACGTCGAAGGCCAGCTCGCCGATCTCCACCGGCCCGAACGTCAGCGCCGTGCCCGCGACCAGGCCGAGGACCATCAGGAACACGCCGGGGTAGAAGAACAGCCACTTGGGGCTGTAGAGCAGCAGGAAGCGCAGGTGGCGCCAGCCGTCGCGCCAGGAGCGCAGGTGGGGCGGGCGCGAACGGCCGTCGGGCGAGAGCGTGGTGGGCACCTCGCGCACGTCGAGGCCGGACAGCGTGGAGCGGACGACCATCTCCGAGGCGAACTCCATGCCCCCGGTCTGGAGGTGGAGGCGCAGGATCGAGTCGCGCCGGAAGCCACGCAGGCCGCAGTGGAAGTCGCCGATGGCCGACGGGAAGAACAGCCGGCCGATGAACGACAACACCGGGTTGCCCAGGTAGCGGTGGAGCGGGGGCATGGCGCCCGGGGAGATGCCGCCCTTGAAACGGTTGCCCATCACGAGGTCGGCGCCGTCGCGGAGCTGCTCGACGAACGGGAGCAACGAGGTGAAGTCGTAGGAGTCGTCGGCGTCGCCCATGATGACGTACTTGCCGCGGGCGGCGCGGATGCCGCCCATGAGGGCGTTGCCGTAGCCCTTCTCGTCGACGTGGACGACACGGGCGCCGGCATCACGAGCGAGCTGCTGCGAGCCGTCCGTGCTGCCGTTGTCGGCGATCAGGACTTCCCCTTCGATTCCGTGCTCCTCCATGCACGCCAATGCCTTGCGCACACAGACTTCCACGGTCTCCGCCTCGTTGAGGCAGGGCATGACCACCGTCAGTTCCACGTCTCAACCCTTCAGTAATAAGGCTCTTCCAGTGAACCATCATGCCCTGTGCCCGGCGTGCTCGGGTCAAGACCTAAAAACGACTGGCATTCTTTACAGCATGGTGAGCGTCGCGGAGATTACCCCTGTGGACCACTCCGCTCCTGGCCGGGCAGCTCGCGTGCTGTCCCTCGTGCGCCGTCATCGCGTGTTCGCCGTGGCCTTCGGCGTCGGCGCCGTGCTGCGGCTGATCACCATGCTCGGTTACGGCCCGGCGATGTGGTTCAACGACTCCTACGAGTACGTCAACGTGGCGCTGCACCCCAGGCCCCACCCGATCAGGCCCGACGGCTACAGCTTCTGGCTGATGCTGCTCAAGCCGTTCCACAGCTTCACGCTGGCCATCTTCACGCAACACCTGATGGGCCTGGCCGCGGCCGCGCTCATCTACGCCCTGCTGCGCTGCAGGTTCGCGCTGCCCAAGTGGGGGGCGACGCTGGCGGCGGCGCCGGTGCTGTTCGACGCCTACCAGATCCAGCTCGAGCAGATGGTCATGTCCGACACCCTGTTCACGCTGCTGGTCGTGGGCGTGGTGACGCTGGTGCTGTGGAAGCGGCGGCTGTCGTGGCGGGCCGGGATCGTGGTCGGGCTGCTGCTCGCGCTGACCTGGCTGACCCGGTCGATCGGCATGCCGATCCTCGGGCTCGTGGTGCTCTACCTGATCGTCCAGCGCACGGGGTGGCGGCCCATTGTGGCGGTCATCGCGGCGTGCGCGGTTCCCGTTCTTAGCTATATGGGATGGTTTTCTACAAATTACGGCAAATTCGCTATGACCAACAGCGACGGGCTCATCCTCTACATGCGTACCGCGATCTTCGCCGACTGCGGCGAGATGAAGATCGACAAGTACAAGGAGGTCCAGCTCCTCCTGCTGTGCATCAACGACCCGGTCAACCAGCGCAAAGACTACGCACAGTGGTATCTGTGGGGCCAGGGCAACGGCGACGGCACGGGCACCGGCGAGGTCCTCCACCGGTGGGGCATCAACAAGAAGTTCAGCGGCATCACCAACGACGCGGCCAGCGCGTTCGCGACGCGGGCGATCCTGTCCCAGCCGGGCGACTACCTGAAGGTGGTCGCGCGCGACTTCTTCCGCTCCTTCCACTGGGGACGGCCGCGCTTCCCGGACGAGTCGACGTACAACATGTACCAGTTCAAGCCCTATTACGAGGTGGACGACACCGGGCGGCCCAAGCGCCTGCCGAAGTGGTCCTCCTACGGGGGCGGCCACACCGACACCGACGCGTTCAGCTACGAGCAGGGCCCGCCCGAGACCAGGATCGTCCACCCGTGGGCGGACATCATGAGCGGCTACCAGAAGATCTTCTACCTGCGCGGCATCATGCTCGGCGGCATCATGCTGATCGGCCTGTACGGCATCGTCGTCCGCTGGCGCAGGTTCGGCGGCCCGGTGGCGCTGCCCTGGCTGGGGGCGTTCGGGCTGCTGCTGGCCCCGGCGGCGACGGCCGAGTTCGACTACCGCTACGTGCTGCCGGCCGTCCCGCTGGCCTGCATCGCGGCGGCCATCACGCTGCGCAAGGGCGTCACTTGGGGGCGGCGGTCACCCAAGAGCGCATCAGCATCCGAGCCCACCACTGTGCCTGCGTGAGCGTCTCGGCCGTGAGCACCGGCTGCAGCCACCAGAAGTTGATCAGCACGATCATCGCGAACGCGCCCACGAACGCCGCCCCGACGGCCCTGCGCGTGGGCGGCGCGTCGGCCCTGCCGAGCACGAGCCCGGCCATCAGCACGACCGCCAGCACCATGAACGGCACCACCGGCAGCATGTAGAACAGGTACATCGTGCGGTCGTCGGCCAGGGCGTAGTAGAACCAGGGCAGCCAGCCCATCGCGTACGCCAGCAGCACCGCCCCCGCCCGCCAGTCGCGTCTCCTGGCGTACAGGACGGCCGTGCCCGCCAGCGCGAGCAGCGCGCCGAACCAGAGGGCGGGGGTGCCGACCCCATGGATCGCCTGCGCGCACGCCGAGGCCCCGCACGCCGACGGCGGCAGGTTCGCGGGGTAGTGGAACGACACCGGGCGGATGAGCAGCGGCCACGTCCAGGGGTCGGACATGTACTGGTGATAGTCGTGCACCCCGCTGTGAAAGGTGAAGACCTGCCACTGGTACTGGATCCATGAGCGCATGGAGTCGAACAGGAAGAAGAAGGGGCCGGAGGAGGTGGCCTGGTCCCAGTTGCG
>NZ_JBEXYK010000067.1:0-55093 GCF_040630865.1 Nonomuraea sp. NPDC005730 | reverse complement strand
GACTCCACGACGTTGCGGGAACTGCCGCCGTTCGGTCACGTCGTGATGGGCAGGTCCTGCCGGGCTGGCCGCCGAGGTTGAGCGGGGGCGCGGTGCCCCTGCGGGGTTCGAGCGGGGGCCGGGCCCCCGCCTTGCCGCCGTGCTGGTCGGTGTCGAGCGGCGCGGCCGCCACCGGCATGCGGGTGCCGGCCGAGACGCCCTCGCCCTCCTCGCCGCGCATCCGCGCCTGGGCGACCGCGGCCCCGGCCGCCGCGCCCGCGCCGCTGCCGGCCGCCGCCGCCCTGATGAGCGGCTCGGCCTTGCGCAGGCCCCACCGGCCGAGCTTGGCCCCGGCGACCGGCGGCAACACGTTCGCGGCCCGCTCCAGGACGGGCGAGCTGGCGGCGTCGCCGAGCATGCGGGTGGTGACCGTGTGGCCGCTCAGGGACGCGAACAGGTGCTGGAACGGACGCCGGTAGAAGAACACCGCGATCGTCAGCAGGGCCATGAACAGCACCTGGAGCCCCCAGGGCATGGCCGTGGAGATGATCAGCGCGTACCCGTAGACCAGGACGCTGAGCACGAGCGTCAGCACCGCCTGCCTGAGCAGCGTGCCGACGAGCATCTCCACCCACCGCATGGCGATGATGCGCCCGCTGCCCGGATGTACGCCGACCAGCAGGAACACCGGCCCGAGTATCAGCAGCAGCAGGAAGCCCACCTTGAGCACCAGCAGCGAGACCGCCACCAGGAAGATCAGCAACCCGGCCACCACCGCCGCGATGAGCGCGCCGACGGCCACGCCGAGCCTGCTCGACCAGTCGCGGCCGGAGAAGACGGTGTAGCGGGAGTCGTTCTTGAGCAGCTCGGCGACCTTGGCGTACTCGGCCTGGTGAGCGGCGATGTCGGGGGCAGGCTGTCCGGCCACGGCGGGGGCGATCGACTGGGTCTCCAGCATCTTGCGCCCGAAGTCGCGCACGATCGGCTGCTGCGGGTCGGAGGTGCCGAACATGCCCACCAGCCACGGCTTGCAGACCAGCGTGGACCACAGGGCGTCGGCGTTCTGGTCGACGCCGGCGGTGCCGACCTGGCCGTAACCGCCCGGCTTGACCTGCGGGTTCGTCTGGCCGGGTGGCGGCAGGCAGGACGCGCCACCGGCGCCCGGCAGGCCGGAGAAGGCGGAGTTGACCACCTCGCCCGTCTTGTCGGTCACGACCTTGCCGAGCCCGGTGAAGTCGCCGGGCCTGCTGAAGAACCACACGGCCACGGTGACCGCGAGGACCATCCAGATCACGCCTTCGGCGGTGGTGGTGGCCCGCTTGCGGATCAGGCCGTACCAGGCGAGCCAGATGGCGCCGAGGATCACGATCGGCCGCAGGAACGGCCAGTACATGGCCTCGGACAGGTTCTGGACGATGTCGTCGACGACGTCCTTGATCGACTGGAGCGGTCCTTCCGTCGCAGCCGCCTGGTACGTCGTGATCGTCAGCCGGTCGATGGCCTTGGCCGCGGTGAAGACGCCGTTGGCCCACATGTTGCCGAGCACGGCGACGTAGTCGGAGCAGCCGAGCCCGTGGGTCTGCCAGAACTGGCCGGCCATGCCGAACTGGCCGTAGTTCGTCGTCGGGGCCTGGACGCCGCCCGCGGGAGGCGGCGGCTGGATCATGCCGTCGGTGCCGCCGCCGATCATCTCGGGGTTGAGCGGCCCCGACAGGTCACAGGGCGCCGCGGCGACGGGCGTGGAGAAACCGCCCACCACCAGCGGAACCACGAGGACGGCACTGACGAGCGCGAGCGCCAGCGCCAGTCGTCGGGATAGTCGGATCTTCATGACCGTACCTCCTGCGCCCTGCCCACGCCCCCTCGAAGATCATCATGCCCGCCACCGTCTGGTTTGTCGTGTGTCGGGTTCGTGTCGAGCCAGCGGAGCAGTTCTTCGGAGATCAGGTCTACTCCGATGCGCCCGGCTCTGCCATCCAGATCACGGAATACGCATTCACCGTTGCCGAGCGAGCGGAGCACGGCCTTGTGCTCCTCCGACGGCTCCACGCCGAGCAGCGACATGACGTGCTCCACCTCCACCCTTTCGGTGGAACGGAACGCGAACACCGAGGACAGACAGTTGGTCACCTGCTCGTTCAGCAGGTCTCCGGCGTTCTGGGAGACCAGGACGAGCGCGGTGTTCCTGGATCGGCCCATGCGGCTGACCTCGGGGACCAGCTTGGCGCCCTCCGGCGTGGAGGTGATCGCCCACGCCTCGTCCAGGAAGATCGCCTTGGGGGCCCGCCGGTCGAGGCCGTTCATCAGCCTGCGGGCGAACTGCGAGACCAGGTAGAGCAGGGCCACCGACAGCCGCTGCTCGTAGGAGTAGTCGTCCCTGGTCGTGGCGACGTCGGGCAGCGTCAGGCCGCCCAGGGTGAACACGGTGGTCCACCCCTCGCTGTCGATCTGGTCGCCGCCGGAGGGGTCGAAGCAGAGCCTGGCCAGGTGCATCTCCGACATGGAACGCAGCACCGCGCCCAGGTTCTTGGAGGCCGGGTCGTCCGCCTGTTCCAGGTAGTCGACCACCTTGCCCAGCGACGGGTCGGGGCCGTTGGAGACCGCGGCCACGGCCTGGATCATGGCCGACTCGCGCTCCTCCGACATGCGGGGCAGCAGCAGCCGCAGCGTCTCGGTCGCCATGGTCTTCTTCGCCGCGATGTCGTCGCCGAACGAGAACGGGTCGAGCAGCCCCGGCGCCGCCGAGCCCAGCGGGATCACCCTGGCCTTGCGCCCGCGCTTCTCCAGGAGCTGGACCAGCGACTCGGCGTCGCCCTTCGGGTCGATCACCGCGACCGTGACCCCGCGCAGCGCCATCTGGTAGATCATCAGCAGCGCGAGCGTGGTCTTGCCGCCGCCCGGCTCGCCGGTGATCGCGATGGCGGTCGGCCGGTTGCGGCTCGCGGCCAGCAGCGGGTCGAAGTGCACGATGCTGCGCGCCCTGCCGACCGTCTCCCCGATGTACGGCCCGAGCCAGCCCTCGCTGCCGTCGTCGAGCCGGTCGCCGAGGTCGACGGTGGCCGTGGCCATGCCGCCCGCGATCGTCCGCAGCGGCTGGCGCTGGGCGTAGGCGTTGACGCGCACCTTCTCGCCCGGCAGCGTCTCGCAGAACAGCGAGAACTGGTCGCCGGTCGAGTTCACCACGTCGATGCCCATGTCGCGGTAGTGCTCGACGACCGCCTCGACCCGCTGCACGCAGATGTCCTCCGTGGGGGCCGAGATGATCAGGCGGTGCCAGCCGTACACGAAGGGCAGTCGTTCCTTGGTGATGCCATGTTCGAGCATGCGGGCCGCGTCGATCTGCTCGGCCAGCGCGATCGGCGCCTCGGCGCCCGCCTCGCGGATGTGGTGGTCCATGTCGCGGGCGTGGGCCAGCTTGCGTGCGACGTCCTTCGACGCCTTGACCGGCGGGATCAGCCGCATCCTGGACGAGATCTCCACCGGGAAGGGCAGCTGGTCGGCGAAGTGCATCCACGGCTCGCCGTCGGGGAACGGCATGAGGTCGGGGAAGCGGGCGAACGACAGGTGGGCCACGTACGAGTCGCCCTGCGGCTGGACGATCCGCAACAACGACCTGCCGTTGTGGATCTCGCCCTCGACCAGCGACTCGATCTCGCCCTTGCCCCAGCGCCGCTTCGGGCTGGCCGAGGACGGCGGATCGCCGACCGCTCCGGCGGCGGCGTGCTGGAACAGCCAGGCCACCTCGACGGACGTGGCGTGCCTGGCGTACAGGGCGCTGGACGCCAGCGCTCTGCCCAGCCGTTCGGCCGACTCCGTCCAGCGGCCGATCTCGCTGTCCGGGACGTGGTCGTCCTCCATGCCGAGCGCCCTCTCGGTCTTCTGGTAGAAGCCGAGGAGCTGGGCGAGCACGCCACTGCCGAGCTGCTTGCCACGCGGCCCGAGGCGGACGCCCAGGTAGACCTCCTTCGACCAGAAGTCCTTCGCCCAGACGTGCCGGTACATCTCCTCCAGGTAGTCGCGCCAGCCCGGTCCCTCGTCGGAGGTGGCGTTGAGCGCCATCGCCCACTCGGCCGCCGGGTAGGTGCGGTGCGCGACCCGCAGGTGCACCTCGGCGTCGGGCATCCTGATCGCGGCCAGCGCGATCGTGACGTTGGTGGCCAGCGCCTCGCGCTCCTCCGGCGTGACGAACTCGTAGCTGACCGTCGGAAGCCGGAAGTACGCCCACGCGCAGGTGTCCGTGAGCAGGATGCGGTCGTCGAAGTAGCGGACCGCGAGACGCTGGTGCGCTCGGGACGCCCTGCTCATGCCGCCCCCTCGGCGCATGAACGGGCCAGACCTGCTCGCATGTTCACTTAACGCTCACCGATTCTCGTGCCCGGGGGGTCACTCGCCAACTCCTCTTCGCTCGGTCGGACGGCCTGTCCGTGTGCCTGTACCGCGAAGCCTGCAACCACGACCCCGGCGAGGGCGAGGTAGGCCCGCCGTCCGGCCGCGCGCAACTGACCGGGGTCGACGATCTCCGCGCCGCCGGGCGCCAGGCCGTCCTCCCACGGGACCCGGACGATGGCCCGGCACCTGCCTCTGGCCACCGCCTCCGCCTGCTCGACGTCGGCCATCGACCGCCTGCTCACGCCGTTGACGACCATCACCGCACGCCTGCGCAGCTCGCCGCAGCCGTGCCCGTCGAGCCATTCGTACGTCATCGCCACGGCCTCGGCCGCCTCCTCGCTCGCCGGGACCACCAGCACGAGCTGGTCGGCGTACGGCAGGATGCGGGCCGCGAGCGCGGCGGCCGGGTCGATGACCGACAGCTTGTAGTGGCGGTCGAGCAGGCGCATCGACTCGCCCAGGCGGTGGTCGGAGAAGAAGCTGCGGTCGGCGAGCCGCTGCTCGGCGCCCGCGTCGGTGTCGGCCGAGATCACCTCAAGGCCGGAGGCGGTGCGGGTGGTGAAGCCCCGCATCGTCAGGTAGCCGCTGACCTGGTCGAGGCCGGACAGCAGCGACGTGAGGGTCTCCGGCGTCTCGGGCTCGATCCTGCTGGTCAGCGTGGTGCCGCCGGTGTTGGCGTCGACGGCGACGATCCGGTCGTCGCGGTAGGTGGCGAAGGTGTGGCCGAGCATGAGCGCCGTCGTGGACTGGCCCGCGCCGCCGGTGCAGCCGAGCACCACGATCCGCCGGCTCCCGCCGAACACTGCCCTGGCCCTGGCCTCGTCGATCTCGGACCCGTCGGTGCGTACGCCGCCTCCGCCCACCACGACCTGGGCGATCCTGCGCCATCCGCCGGAGTCCCGGCCCACCACGGACTCGACCCTGCGCACCCGTCCCTCGGCCGGCCTGCCGCCTTCACCGGGCCTGGGAACCGGCACGGGCGCCACGAACCCACCGGCCCTGTCCCCCGGCCTGCCGCCACCGGGCCGCCGCCGCGCCGCCACGTCCCGTCCGGGCTCGCCGTACGCCTCGGAAGGTCTGGGCTGCTCGTCCGGTGCGGGTCCATCGCCGGCGGACCGGTCGGCCGGTGCCTCCGTACGTGCGACCCCAGGCCGTTCGGCGGCCGGGTCGGCGGGAACCTCTGCGGAAGCCCTCCGCTCGGTGGCGGCATCCTCGCCCTCGGCAACGGCCCGCCTCCCGGCACCGGCCCTCCTGTCGGGAGTGCCCTGCCCAGCGGGGGCATCCTCCTCGCCGGTGACAGCCTGCCCGGAGGACGCGCGCACTTCGCCGGCGACGGGCCGCTCGCCATCAACGGGGGCTTCGGCAGGGGCGGAGGCTTCGGCGGCGGCCTCGTGCGCGGTCTCGAAGGACCGTTCGGCGTCGGGCGCGTCGGGCCTCGGAGCGTCCGGGCCGGCGGCAGGAACGGTCTCCCCGACAGGAGCACCTTCGGCTGCCGACTCGCCCTCGCCCGCCGGGACACCCGCGCCCGGCCGCGCCTGCTCGCCCACGTGCGCGCTTTCTCCCAGGTGCACGCTTTCTCCCGCGTGCGCGCCCTCGCCCACGTGCCCGGTTTCCGCTGCGGGTGGGGTGTCGGCGGGGGGCTGGGGGTTGGGGATCTGGTCCTCAAGGCGGAGGGGCGGGCCGGAGAAGGGCTTGGCGTCGGGGTCGACCGGGGGCCAGGAACGCTGCGCGCCCAGGATCACCGTCCCGGGCGCGACCCGCGGCGGCTGTCCCTTCCTGTGCTGGTCGCGGGCGGTCGTGTTCTCGTCCTCGCGGCCCACGCCTTCGGGACGGCCGGTGACGCCCTGGCGGCGCTCGTCCGTGCTCTCACGACGTCCGGTGACGTCGTCGCGGCGCTCTGCGGCGCCGCGCTCGCCTTCCGCGCGACCCGCCGCCTCACCGGGCGCGTCGGCGGTGGCGGCGAGCCGCCGCAACCGACGCAGGGCCTCGGTGTCGATCGGCTTGCCGGCCACGGGCCTGAGCCCCTCCGCCGGCCGGATCGGCACGACCGCCCCACGGCCACCCTGCACCTCGCCCGCAGCGGAGCCCGTACGCTCGCCCGACGCCCTGCCCGTGGCGCCCCCGCGCCCGCTCGGCTGCGCCGCCTCCGAGGCAGCCCGCTCCTCGGGAGCGGCGGGCTCGGGAGCGGCGGACTCGGGAACGGCGGTCTCGGAGCCGGTCGCGTCGCGTTCGGGGCGGCGGTCGGGGGTGGCGCGGCGGGGGCGGGCCGGGAGGGCGCCGCCGGTGAGCTCGCGGCTGGCCAGCTCTCCGGCGGCGACGTCATGCTCGACCGGCGGCAGCGCCGGTCCGTTCTCATCCCCGGGGACCAGGGCCAACGGCACGTCCCGGCCGAACGCGGGGGCGGGACGGCGGGCCTGCGGCCCCAGCGCGGGCGCCGTGCCCCGCCTGGTACGCGACCCCCACCCGGTACGCGCCTCGGCCACCGGCGCCTGCTGGGCGGCCGCCGCCGCGGCGGCCACGGCCGGACGGACCTGGCGCGGACCCGTGATCCGCTGCCCCTCGCGCCTGCGCTGCGGCTGGCGGGACTTGCGCGCCGCCTTCGCCTTGACCCGGACCGGAGTGGTACGCCAGATGCGCCCCGAGAACGCGACCGCCTCCGGCTCGGAGCTGGGCGCGAGCCGGTACCAGGCCTTGGGCTGACCCAGGTAGCGCAGCTGGGACTCCAGAAGCTCGGTGAGCCGCTTGCCCTCGATGACGGGACGCGTGGACAACCACGTCACGATCCCCGGCGGGACCAGGAACAACACGTGCCACGGCATGGCCACCGGCACGCCCACCAGGATCAGCAGGAGCGACCACGGCACGAACACCCCGACGAACACGCCGATCCAGACGATGGGGAGCGGCATCGGGAGGCGAAGGTCGTAGAGCTTGTAGAGCCGCTTCTCGATGCGCCAGATGTTCGTATACGTGGGCAGGTCCACGCAGTCCTCCTCTCCACCCGCTCGTACATGACCGCCCTGGAGCGGTCTCAACCCTTTACTTGATGCCGAGAGCGCCCGCGATCGCCTTCGCCGTCACCTCGATGATGTTGGGAACGTAGAAGATCACTCCGATGGCCACAGCCAGGATGAGGAACTGGACGAAACGCGTGATCTCGCGGGTGAAGAGGAAGAAGAGCGCGACCACGGAGACGACTACCAGGAACAACGGGGCGAAGAAGGCACGCAGGAAGTTGGCGAGCCCTCCGGTGTCAATGCCGGTCGGCGACGGCGACGGCGACATTTCGATCAAGGTGAGCACTACGGTCTTCAACGTCACTTCTTGTCCTCCCGGGGGGTACCGAACAACAGCGCGGCCGTGCGTCTATCCAACGGCCCGACCAGCGCCGCGGATGTCGGCGACGTACCACTTGTCGCCCTGCTTCTCCACGGTGAGGCGGTAGGCCTGCTCCAGCCGCCCACCGACGGCGGCCGGGTCGGTGGCACTCGGCGTGGCCGGAGCGTCGCCGTTGGGCACGATCCACACCACGACCGCCTGGATCTCTCGGGTGGCACCCCCCACAGGCACCACGATGTCCTTCAGCTCCGCGAAGGTGAAGGCGCTGCCGAAGCTCGGCAGGTTCTTCCCGGCGGCCACGTAGCGCTGCAGCCCGGCGGTGTCGCCGGAGGCGTAGTCCTTGAAGAAGCCCTCCAGTTGCGGCTTGAGCTCGGCCGCCGCCGCGTCGTCGGTCTCCGGCTTCGCGAGCTGCGGCAGGTCGGCGGGGGCCGGCGCGGGAAGGATCGCCGGACGGCCCGAGATGACGAACCGCCTGCCGTTGTCGTCGCCGGAGTAGTAGATCGGGACCGACAGCATGAGCCGGCGCGGCCCGGACTGGAAGGCCACGCTCACCACGGCGTTCTGGGCGTCGGTCGCGTCGATGTCGTACGGCTGGATGGCGACGGCGGCCATCTTGCCGAAGCCGTCCCACCACATCTGCGCGTCCATGCCCTCGGCCAGGAACGCGGCGAGCTTCCTGGTGCGGCTGGCCGCGTCTTCCGGGCTGAAATTCAGATAGACCCCCGCGAACTGGGCGGCGAAAGCCATGCCCTGGTCGGCGGGGAATCCCTTGTGCGCCACGGCGGCGCCATTCGTCGTCGTGGGCTCTTGCTGGGTAAACCGCTCAAATGGGGCACGAATCCCATTCACCACGATAACCACAATAAGCGCCCAGAGAATGATGCGGCCGGCCCAGACCAGCCACCGTCCGCCGCCACCGGACCAGCCACCCCGACGTGGCCTGCGCGAGGGCGGCGCGTCGAAGTCAGCCATGTCCGGGCGCGCGGAAAGCTCAGGCTCGCCAGCGATCCGAGGATCGTGCTGGACGGTAGACCTACGAGCCATCACGCCTCCGCTCGCGCCGATCCCCCCGGTTGGCGCGGTGTCGTCCGTTGCCGATCCCCATCATCCGCGGTGAAGTAGTCACCCTATCCGGTCCCGCCATTCTTCCAGGAAAGCCACGCCCATGCTGCAGGCATGACCGCCCTGACGGCAAACCGGATCCGTATGGCAGGCGTCAGTGCCGCTTCCCGTCACTTACTGGCGGAATCACCATTTGACCAGGCCAGACGCCCATTTCCGCCTAGCGCGGCGGACATGAGTTCCTGTCCAAAACAGGCATAGATGCTCACGACCTGCGCATTTGGCATGAGAGGGAGGACAGAGGGTGTTATGCACCACTTCTGGGGGTACGACAGTCTCGGCTCAGGCGGGCTCGGGGTCCTGGCTCGCGCGTGCCCGGCGACGGCTGTGCAGGTCGACGACCGTGGGCGACACCGCGCGCTCCAGCGACCCCCGCAGGTCGGCGAGCATCGAGGCGGCGTCCCGCTCCCGCATGCGGCTGGCCAGCTCGTTGCGCTCGTCGACCTTCCTGCGCAGGTATGCCTCACGGTTGACGCGCAGCCCGTACATGAGCTCGACCCTGATCAGGGCCAGCTCCTCCTCCAGGCTGATGCCCGCGAGGGTGGGCGCCGGACGTCGTTTCCGGATGATGCGTCGGATCATGAGGGCCTCCCGAGTCAGCGTGATCGCCGTGACGATTCGACGCGTAGGGACCCAAAGTGGTTGACGCGTCAGTTGTCCCGGAATCACATAATCCCGGAAGGGCCTGCGCGTTCGTCATCCGGACGATGGGCTTTCGACGGCGATCCGCCGGTAACCTAGCGTAGCGAAAGTTAGCCCACCGTGATTGGACTGATGTGATGCGTCGCCTCGCCGCCGCCCTCCTGCCCGCCGCCGCGCTCGCCGCGTTCGCCCTCTGCGCGCCCTCCCCGGCCGCCGCCGCGCCCTCCTGGGTCACCGACAGCGAGTGCACCAGGGCGGGCGGCAAGGTCTCCCCCGTCGGCCGCGGCAAGGCCGTGTGCCAGGGCGGCACGTACGCGAACGAGCTCATCCACTTCGACAAGAAGCCCGCCGGCAACGGCGGCGGCGGGCCGCTCAGCGGCGGCGGCGGCGCGCTCAGCGGCGGCCCCGCGGCACTGCTCGGCGGGCTGCTCGGCTAGCGCGGATCAGACGTTGAAGCGGAACTCCACCACGTCGCCGTCGCGCATGACGTAGTCCTTGCCCTCGATGCGGGCCTTGCCCGCGGATCGGGCGCTGGCGATGGAGCCCACTTCGACCAGGTCGTCGAAGGAGACCACCTCGGCCTTGATGAAGCCGCGCTGGAAGTCGGTGTGGATCACGCCGGCCGCCTCGGGCGCCGTGGCGCCCTTGCGGATCGTCCAGGCCCTGGTCTCCTTCGGGCCGGCGGTCAGGTAGGTCTGCAGGCCCAGCGTCTCGAAGCCGACCCGGGCGAGCTGGCGCAGGCCCGACTCCTCCTGGCCGACCGACTGGAGCAGCTCCAGGGCCTCCTCCTCGTCGAGCTCGACCAGCTCGGACTCGATCTTGGCGTCGAGGAAGACGGCCTCGGCGGGCGCGACGATCGCCGACAGCTGCTCCTTGAGCGCGGTGTCGGTCAGCTCGTCGGCGTCGAGGTTGAAGACGTAGAGGAAGGGCTTGGCGGTGAGCAGGTGGAGCTCGCGCAGCTCCTCCCGGTCGAGGCCGCTCTCGAAGATGGTCCTGCCGGTCTCCAGGACGGCCAGCGCGGCCTCGGCGGCCTCCAGCGCCGCCTTCTTGTCCTTGTTGTTGCGCGCCTCCTTCTGCAGGCGCGGCACGGCCTTCTCGACCGTCTGCAGGTCGGCCATGATCAGCTCGGTGTTGATGGTCTCGATGTCCCGCTTGGGGGAGATCTCGCCGTCGACGTGCGTGACGTCGGGGTCGCCGAAGACGCGGATGACCTGGCAGATCGCGTCGGTGTCGCGGATGTTGGCGAGGAACTGGTTGCCCCTGCCCTGCCCCTCCGAGGCGCCCTTGACCAGGCCCGCGATGTCGACGAACTCGACCTTGGCGGGCAGCACGCGGGCCGAGCCGAAGATCTCGGCCAGCTTGGGCAGGCGGTCGTCGGGCACGCCCACGATCCCCACGTTGGGCTCGATGGTGGCGAACGGGTAGTTCGCGGCGAGTGCGTTGCCGGTCTTGGTCAGCGCGTTGAAGAGCGTGGACTTACCGACGTTGGGCAGGCCGACGATGCCGATGGAAAGGCTCACGGACAGCGAGTTTACTTGCTGAGCAGGTGCAGGCAGGTCACCGGACGGTAGGTCCCGGGCGCCGCGCGCAGGTAGCGCTGCACGCCGGCCGGGCAGGCCGCGGGCGTGGTCTCGAAGGAGACGACGCGGGCCCAGGCCGTGGACGAGTCGCAGGCGGCCCTGGTCACGGCCGATCTGGCGACGACCTCGGCGGCCGGTCTGGCCACGCACGCGCCCGCGGCGAGCACCTGACCGCCGGGGCCCAGGCAGACGACATCCGCTCCGCTTTCGAGGGTGTCGAGGGTGGTCGAGGGGCATTCGTCCGCAGTCGAGGCGATCGCGATGGATCTGCCGTACCAGCCGGTGCCCGTGCACGGGCGTTCCCGGCCGTCGAGCGCCACGCAGTCGCCGGGCCTGAGCACGCCGCCGCCACCGCCGGGCAGACCGGCGTGCGGGGCCAGGAAGGACCGTACGCAGGCCGTGCGGCCCAGGCCGATGCGGAGCACGTCGTCGGTGTCGTCGGGGCAGTCGGCGGGCCGCGGCGGATCGTGGGCGATGGCCAGCACCTCGAAGTCGCCGCCGTTGCAGGGGATCAGCGCGTAGCGGTCGGTGACGCAGGCGCCGGGCGTCCAGCGCAGGGTCGGGCGGGTGGCCGCCGGCTCGTCGGCACCGGGCCCGGTGATCACGGCTCCGGCCAGGGCGATCAGGGCGACCGACACCGCGGACACGGCGACGGCGACACTCGTACCGGTAGCCATCTCAATACTGTGCGTGACGGATCAGTCGGCGCACAAGCGGATTCCGCAAGCGTGTCGGGAAGATCCAGACGCGATGTGCTGCAATCATCTTTGGAGTGGATGTCGTCTCGCTGCTCATCGGACTCGCCCTCGGACTCCTCGTCGGCTTCCTGGTCGCCAGGACCCGCGCGGCGGTGCGGGTGGCCGAGGCCGACGCGCGGGCCAGGTCGGCCGCCGAGAAGCTGGTCTACGTCGAGGAGCAGCTCGCCGAACGGTTCCAGGCCCTGTCCACACGCGCCCTCGACGTCAACAACGTGCGTTTCCTCGAACTGGCCGAGACCCGGCTCTCGGCCAGCCGCGCGGAGGCCGCCGGTGACCTCGACCAGCGCAGGCAGGCCGTCGAGCACCTGGTCGAGCCACTGAAGGACGCGCTCGCGCGGGTCGAGTCGCAGCTTCGCGACACCGAGGCCGGGCAGCGGGCGGCGCGGGCGGAGCTGGCCAAGCAGATGGAGTTCGTGCAGCAGAGCAACGAGCAGCTGCGCTCGCAGACGACCGCGCTGGTCAGGGCCCTGCAACGGCCCGAGGCGCGCGGACGGTGGGGCGAGCTGCAACTGCGCCGGGTGGCCGAGATCGCCGGGATGCAGCGCCACTGCGACTTCGAGGAGCAGGTCGTCGAGGGCGCGATGCGGCCCGACATGGTGATCAGGCTGGCCGGCGGCAAGAACATCGTGGTCGACTCCAAGGTCTCGCTCGCGGCCTACCTGGAGGCGGCCGAGGCGGGCGACGAGTCGCTGGCCACCGTCCGGCTCGACGCGCACGCCAGGCACGTGCGCGAGCACGTCGACCGGCTGGCGGCCAAGGCGTACTGGCAGGGGTTCAACCCGTCGCCGGAGTTCGTGGTGCTGTTCATCCCGGGCGAGGCGTTCCTCGCGCCCGCGCTCGAACGCGACCCCGCGCTGCTGGAGTACGCCATGGCGCGGCGGGTGCACATCGCCACGCCGACCACGCTGATCACGATGCTGCGCACCGCCCACTACGCCTGGCAGCAGGCCGCGCTGAGCGAGAACGCGCGGGCGGTGTTCGAGCTGGGCAAGGAGCTGTACGAGCGGCTGTCGTCCCTCGGCAGGAACGTGGAGTCGCTGGGCAAGGCGCTGACGCGGGCGGTGGAGGCGTACAACAAGTCGGTCGGTTCGCTCGAAAGCCGCGTCCTGGTCACCGCGCGCAAACTAAACGATCTGGGCGTCGTGGACGGCGACCTGGACGCCCCGGAGATGCTCGAAGGGCTGCCGAGACCCCTGGCCTCGCCCGAACTGCTCGAAACCACGTCTCTGATTTCGCACTCGAACGGTAAGTTGGCAGGCGGGTCGCCGTAAACGGGGGTGGGACAGTGGCAGAGAAGGGCAGGCGTTCTGGCGTCAGGCTGACCGCTCGCGGCGCCATCGCGCTCACCTTGGTCGCCACCCTGGCGGGCTATGTCCTGGCCGCGGTGCTCGGCCTGTCCTACCTGGTGGGGGCCGCGTTCGTGGCGTCGAGCCTGCTCGGCGTGCTCCTGGTCAATAAGCGCGAGCTGCTGTCGCTGGTGGTCACGCCGCCGCTGGTGTTCTTCTGCGCGACGCTCTTCGTCGAGCTCGGGCGCGCGTTCGGCTCGGTGTCGATCGTGCAGTCGCTGGCCCTCGGCCTGTACGGCTCGCTGACCCGCGGCGCCCCCTGGCTGTTCGCCGGCTCGGCGGTCGTGCTGGCCGTCGCCTGGCGGCGCGGCCTGCGCGACAACGTGCGGGAGCTGCGCGAGGAGCTGAAGGCGGGCGCGGAGATGCCGCGCCCGCGCCAGCCGTTCGTGCCCGAGCCGGAGGGCTACTTCGAGCCCAAGGTCTACGGCACCCCGCGCAGCGACGACTAGCCGACGCGAAGGTCCTTGCGCAGCTCGTGCGGGAGCGCGAAGCGCATGCTCTCCTGCACCGACTCGACCTCGTGCACGTCGCCGAAGCCGTGGCCGGCCAGCCGCGCGAGCACCTCGTCGACCAGCTCCTCCGGCACCGACGCGCCGCTGGTCACGCCGACCGTGGTGACGCCTTCGAGCCATTCGTCCTGGATGAAGCCGGCGTTGTCCACCAGGTACGCGGCCTCGGCGCCGTAGTCTTTGGCCACCTCGACCAGGCGCTTGGAGTTGGACGAGTTCTCCGACCCGACCACGATCACGAGCTGGGCCTCGGCGGCGATCTCCTTCACCGCGACCTGCCGGTTCTGGGTGGCGTAGCAGATGTCGTCGCTCGGCGGGTCGATCAGCGTGGGGAAACGCTCCTTGAGGCGGGCGACCGTCTCGGTGGTCTCGTCGACCGACAGGGTGGTCTGCGACAGCCACACGAGCTTGTCGGGGTCCTTCACCTGGACCTTCTCGACCGAGTCGAGGCCGTCGACGAGCTGGATGTGGTCGGGGGCCTCGCCCGAGGTGCCCTCGACCTCTTCGTGGCCTTCGTGCCCGATGAGCAGGATGTCGTAGTCCTGGGCGGCGAACCGCTTGGCCTCGTTGTGCACCTTGGTGACCAGCGGGCAGGTGGCGTCGACGGTGCGCAGGCCCCGCTGCCTGGCCTCCTCGTGCACGGCGGGCGAGACGCCGTGGGCCGAGAACACCACGATCTCGCCCTCGGGCACCTCATCGGTCTCCTCGACGAAGATGGCTCCCCTGGCCTCCAGCGTCCTGACGACGTGGGTGTTGTGCACGATCTGCTTGCGGACGTAGACCGGCGCGCCGTACTGCTCCAAAGCCTTCTCGACCGCTACCACGGCTCGATCGACTCCGGCACAGTAGCCGCGCGGCTTGGCTACGAGTACTCGGCGGGAAGTGGGGGTCTGGGGCTCCATACTTCTTATGCTACGTGGAGCGGCCATCAGGGCTGCGCGTGCGTGGTCGCCCGCCGTTTGCCAGACTGGCCGTCCAATACAGACCTCCCAGGGAGACGTCATGTCCCTCAGCGACGTGATACGCAACATCGCCAGAACCGTTACCAACAAGGACGAACTCAAGGAGAAGGCCAAGGATCTGCCGCTGTTCGTCGTCCAGACCACGCTCAGCGCGGCCGGGCAGGCGCTGCTGGTGGTGGACCGGGTGAAGAACTCCATCAAGGGGCTCGGCACGAAGGAGGAGCAGGAGGAGGAGCAGGAGTCCCGTCCCTCCGCCGCCGCGCAGGTCGCCGCTCCCCCGGCCGAGGAGGAGAAGCCGGCGCGCAAGGAGCCGGTGATCTTCACGCCGCGTCCGGAGGCCGCGCCCAACGGGTCGGCCAAGAGCAAGCCGGACCCGGTCATCTTCGCCCCCGCGGGCAAGACCGCCACCAAGCCGGAGACCGAGCCGAAGGCGACGACCGACCCCAAGCCGACGACCGACGCCAAGCCGACGACCGACGCCAAGACCGCGACCGAGCCCAAGCCGGAGGCCGCCGCCGAGACGGAGGCCCCGGCGAAGGCCGACGCGCCGGCCAAGGCCGAGGTCAAGGCCGAGGCGCCGGCGGAGGCCGAGCCCGCCGCCGTGGTCAGGCCGACCGCCGAGAGCAAGGCCGCCGCCGAGGTCGAGCCGGTCGCTGACACCAGGGCCGCCGCAGAGGCCGAGCCGGTCGCTGAGGCTGAGGTCGCGCCCGAGGCCGAGCCCGTCGCCAAGAGCGCCGCGAAGCCCGCCAGGAGCGCCAAGGCCACGAAGACCGCCAAGAGCACGAAGGCCGCCACGACCGCCAAGCCCGCGAAGGCGACGAAGGCCGCCAAGGCCGCCGCCGAGCCCGCCGCCGTCACCGAGGTCACCGAGGAGCCCGCGCCCGTCGCCGCGCCCCAGGACGGTGTACTCAAGGCCGCCGCGGAGGCCGTCACCGAGCCGGCCGTCCCCGTGGCGGAGCCCAAGGCCGTCCCGGACGACCTGGCCGAGCCGCTGCCCGGCTACTCCGAGCTGACCGTGGCCTCGCTGCGGGCCAGGATGCGCGGCAAGTCCGCCGAGCAGATCGGCGACTACCTGGCCTACGAGCGCGCCACCCAGGCCCGCGACGAGGTCGTGCGCATGTTCGAGAACCGGCTGGCCAAGCTGCAGACCGGGGAGTAGTCGTGGCGAACCCGTAGTCTTCCGCCATGACCTCGAAGACCACACCCGAGTCTCCCCTGCCGATCCGCACGGTCCTGCAGATGGTGGGCGGCTGGATCGGCAGACTCGGCACGGTGTGGGTCGAGGGCCAGATCACCGATCTGAGCGCGCGCGGCGGCACGGTGTTCCTGACCCTGCGTGACCCGGTGGCCAACGTCTCGGCCCGGGTCACGGCTCCGCGCGGCGTCTACGAGGCCGCCGAGCCGCGTCCCTCCGACGGCGCGAGGGTCGTGGTGCACGTCAAGCCGGACTTCTGGGTCAACAAGGGCTCGTTCGCCTTCACGGCGATGGAGATCCGGCCGGTCGGCGTGGGCGAGCTGCTGGCCAGGCTGGAGCGGCTGCGCCGGCTGCTGGCCACCGAGGGGCTGTTCAACGCCGACAGGAAGCGGCGGCTGCCGTTCCTGCCGGGCACGATCGGGCTGGTCTGCGGGCGCGACTCGGCCGCCGAGCGCGACGTGCTGGAGAACGCCCGCCGCCGCTGGCCGGCCGTGCGGTTCAAGGTGGAGGAGGTGGCCGTCCAGGGGCCGTACGCGGTCGGGGAGGTCACCGAAGCGCTGCGCAAGCTCGACGCCGATCCCGAGGTCGAGGTGATCGTGGTGGCCCGCGGCGGGGGTTCGCTGGAGGACCTGCTGCCGTTCTCCGACGAGACCCTCGTGCGCGCGGTGGCCGCCTGCCGTACCCCCGTGGTCAGCGCGATCGGCCACGAGCAGGACAGCCCGCTGCTCGACCTGGTGGCCGACGTACGCGCCTCCACGCCCACCGACGCCGCCAAGAAGGTCGTCCCCGACGTGGGCGAGCAGCTCGCGCTGATCCGCCAGCTGCGCGACCGCGGGCGGCGGGTGCTCAACGGCTGGCTCGACCGCGAGATGTCGTGGCTGACGTCGGTGCGCTCGCGGCCGTCGCTGGCCGATCCGGTGCGCGAGCTCGAACGCCGGGCCGAGCAGGTCGACGCGCTGCGGGAGCGGGCCAGGCGCTCGCTGACCGGCTCGCTCGACCGGGCCGCCGACGACCTCACGCACCTGCGGGCCCGCCTGGTCGCGTTGTCGCCCGCGGCCACGCTGGAGCGTGGCTACGCGATCGTGCAACATCCGTCGGGCGAGGTCGTGCGCCTGGCCAAGGACGTGCCGCCGGGCACCCCGCTGACGATCAGGCTGAGCGACGACCGGCTCACGGTCCGTACGGAGGACTAGGGCTGCCGCACGACGGCGGCGGCCAGCTCGGCGAGGCCGGCCTTGACGCTTTCCACCGTCATGCCCCGCTCCTCCCGCTGGAACTTGATCAGCCAGGCGGTGACCGGCGCGAGCAGCGCGTCGGCCAGGTAGGCGACGTGGGCCCCCGGCCGGGCCGCGGCGAGCAGGCTCGCCAGATGCACCTGATGCACCTTGTACGGCCCGCTGTAGCGCGCCTTGCCCGGCCCGTTCTCCAGCAGCAGGAACAGGTCCTGCTGCTCGACGATGCGATCGACCAGCGCGTGCAGGAACGCCGTGACCCGCTCGGCCGGCGGCGCGCCGGGCCCGAGCGGCGGCGGGCCGCTCAGGAACGCCGCCTGGAACCGCTGCTCCCGCTCGTCGATCAGCGCGAGGACGAGCCCCGCGCGATCGCCGAAACGCCGGTAGACGGTGCCCACCCCGACGCAGGCGGCCTTGGCCACCTCGTCGAGCGAGAGCTCCTCGGCGCCGCGCTCGGCGATCATCGTGGCGGCCACCTCGATGATCTTCCGGCGGTTGCGCGCGGCGTCGGCCCGCTCGGGCTGGGCCTGCCCGACGACGGGCAGCAGGGGACGTGCGCACACGCCTGGAGCATAACTCCCTTGTGAGCGGAGAGCTCTCCGGTATTCTCCGAATCGGAGAACTCTCCGATTATCAGGAGCTGAGATGACCAACTCGTTCAACCAGCAGATCATTGACGAATTCCGGGCCAACGAGGGCCGGGTGGGCGGCCCGTTCGAGGGCGCGTCGCTGGTGCTGCTCACGACGACGGGCGCCAAGAGCGGCCGGCTGACGACCACGCCGGTGATGTACCTGGCCGACGGCGACCGCTACGTGATCATCGCCTCCAACGCGGGCGCCGACAACCACCCGGCCTGGTACCACAACCTGCGCGCCACCCCCACGGCGACCGCCGAGATCGGCACCGAGACGTTCGAGGTGAAGGCGGACTTCGTCGAGGGCGACGAGCGCGACCGGCTCTACGCCCGCATGGTCGAGATCGCCCCCGGCTTCGCGGAGTACGAGGCCAAGACCAGCCGCCGCATCCCGGTGGTGGCGCTCAACCGCACCGCCTCCTGACGGATCAGAAGGGGGCGTCGTCGGCGCCCGGCTCCGAGCGCCTCGCCATGGCGGCGGCGAGCTTGACCCGGGCGCCCTGCAGCCACTCCTCGCAGACGGCCGCGAGCCTCTCGCCGCGCTCCCAGAGCTCGATCGACTGCTCCAGGGTGAGCCCGCCCGTCTCCAGGCGGCGCACCACCTCGGTCAGCTCCTCGCGGGCCTGCTCGTACGAAGGTGTCTTCTCGTCTGCCACGGCCACCACCCTAGACGCCGCCGCGCCCGGCCAGGGTCACCCCTTGGCGCGCTGCTGCAGGAGCCCGGCCAGCTCGGTCAGCTCGGGCCAGTCGGCGGTGCCGGTGACCACGAGGGTGACGTCGGGGAGCACCCGTACGAGCGAGCGCTGGTTCTTGTCCTCGCGGAACCGCTTCTCCCAGGTCACCCCGCCGACCTGCTGGCTGCCGGACGGCTTGGCGATGCCGGTCATGCGGTTGGCGAACTCGGCGGCCGGCTTCTCGTCGCTCTGGGCGAACATGGCGTGCTGCCGCTTGGCGGTGGCGTAGCCCAGGTAGAGCACCTGAGCGCCGTTCTCGCCCTTGGCGATCCTGTTGCTGTTGGGCACCCAGCCCGCCGGGTCCTTCTGCGGGGACCACACCTGGTAGGGCACGTCGTGCCCGAAGTTGGCGACGGTGATGGAGTAGTCGAGCCGCGGGATGTGCTCCTCGCGGCTCTGCGGGGCCACGAGCATGAAGAGCCCCACGCCCGCCAGGCACACGAAGAGGGCTACCGCGTAGCCGTAGAAACTTTGGCTGAACCGTCGCACACTTGGCGAGGTTACCCGCTGGAGGGCGCGGTCGCCGAAGCGGCGGGCCTGATCTGGCCGATGATCGCCAGCACGTCGTCGACCATCGCGCGGTCGCCGGAGAAGACGATCTCGCTGACAGCCGCGGCCAGTGCGCCGGTGACCACGACGACGAGCGCGGGCTCGCCCTCGAACAGCGCGGCGTTGCGCTGGGCCCACGTGCGCAGCCGGTCGCGCATGACCACCTCGAAGCCGGGCGGGCCGTCGCCGCGCAGGAACAGGGCGGCCAGCTCGCGTTCCTCCAGGCAGCCTTCGAGGTAGGCGCGGGCGGCGTCGATGAACACGCGCATGGGGTCGCCCTCGGCGGCGGCGCGGGCCGTACGGGCGGCCTGCTTGGTGCGCTGGGCCTGGCGGGCCTGCCATTCCTCCCACAACGTGAGGTAGAGGTCGGCCTTGCCGGAGAAATGGTGGTAGAGGCTGCCCACGCTGGCGTCGGCCCTGGCGACGACGTCCGTCACGCCGGCCTCGGCGAACCCCTTGGAGACGAAGACCTCCCTCGCGGCGGCCAGCAGCGAGCTCCGCGTCGCAGCCCCCCGCTCGGACGTGCGAGGCTGGGTCACCGCGTGTTCCACTTCGCTCATTCGATCTCCTCCACGGCGGGGGCGCATGTCCATGGTGGAGGCGAGATCTCCTACGCGCACGCGATATGGCGCAAAATCCGGTCTCCGTCATGCGGGGCACCCATATAGATATCCCTTTTCGCCGGTCCCTGACCATCGCGCGGCGGCCCTTGCGCGGAGGGCTGAGCCGGGCTGGGCAGATTATCCCCCTCTGACCGGGAATAGACCGGCAACTACGATCGAGAGAGTTCTCAACGAGGAGGCTCAGCATGTCCGATCAGACGTCGGTACCGGCAGCGCTCGCGACGGGCGAGCACGCCCCCGACCGCAACCTGGCGATGGAGCTGGTACGCGTGACGGAGGCGGCCGCCATGGCCGCGGCCCGCTGGGTGGGCCGCGGCGACAAGAACGGCGCCGACGGCGCGGCGGTCAACGCCATGCGCCAGCTGATCAACACGGTGTCGATGAACGGTGTGGTGGTCATCGGGGAGGGCGAGAAGGACCACGCCCCGATGTTGTACAACGGCGAGCGCGTCGGCGACGGCAGCGGCCCCGACTGCGACGTGGCGGTGGACCCGATCGACGGGACCAGGCTGACGGCGCTCGGCATGCCGGACGCGGTGTCGGTGATCGCGGTGAGCGAGCGCGGCTCGATGTACGACCCGTCCGCGGTGTTCTACATGGAGAAGCTGGTCACCGGGCCGGAGGCGGCCGACGTGGTGAACATCGAGGCGTCGGTGGCCGACAACATCAACGCGGTGGCCAGGGCCAAGCACTGCTCGCCGTCCGACGTCACGGTGGTCGTGCTGGACCGGCCGCGGCACGAGAAGCTGGTCAAGGAGATCAGGGAGACGGGCGCGCGGATCAAGTTCATCGTCGACGGCGACGTGGCCGGCGCGATCATGGCGGCCCGCGCGGGCACCGGCATCGACCTGATGCTGGGCATCGGCGGCACGCCCGAGGGCATCGTGGCCGCGTGCGCGCTCAAGTGCCTGGGCGGCGTGATCCAGGGCCGGCTGTGGCCGCGCGACGACGCCGAGCGCGGCAAGGCCATCGACGCCGGGCACGACCTCAGCCAGGTGCTCACCACGAACGACCTGGTCAGGTCGGACGACGTGTTCTTCGCCGCGACCGGCATCACCCAGGGCGAGCTGATGCAGGGCGTGCGGTTCAGGTCGGGCGCGGCGGTGACCAGCTCGCTGGTGATGCGCGGCCGGTCGGGGACCATCAGGAAGGTCGAGAGCGAGCACCAGCTCTGGAAGCTGCGCGCCTACAGCGCGATCAACTTCGACACGGCCGGCTGACCCGCCTCAGCGGCGGCGTTTGCGCTTGGGCGGTTCCTTGACCTTGATGTCGCCGGCGAAGTTCGTGGTGCGCACCTCGACCACGGGCCCGCCGGGCTCGACCGGCTGCTTGGTCAGGCGGACGGTCTCCCCCTTGGCGACCCTGATCACCTCAAGGTCCTCCGGCACGTGGATCTCCAGGCCGCCGAAGACCAGGGTGGCGTTGATGACGATCCGGCTGTTCTGCAGGATCGCCTCACGGAAGTCCAGCTTGGTCGTGCCGAACATGGCCGTGACGTCGAGCTCGGCGGGCACCACCCAGCGCCCGCCGCGCTGCTCCTTCTTGAAGATGGCCGACACCGGCCGGCCGTCGAGGTTCAGCGGCTGCTCCTCGGCCGGGAGCAGGTCGGCGGTGAGCCCGGCGAGGTCGCCGAGCGTGCGCGCGGAGTAGACGACGCCGAGCCGCTCCTCCAGCTCGACGAGGTCGAGCCGGCCGTCGGCGTGGGCGTCCTGGAGCACCTGCGCGATGCGTTCGCGGTCGGCGTCGGAGGCGCGCAGCTCGTGCGGCTGCGGCAGGCCGGACGCGGCCGGTGCGCGCCGGGACGTCACGAACTCCTCAGCAAGCCGCTCTCCGACTTCCTGCAGCTTCGGCAACCACGATCCCGCGCGTTCGTTCACACTTCTGACGATATCCGGCGGCCCGGGTATTCGCTCGCCCAAGAGCGGACCAACAGGGCGCACATCGGCTAATCCGCACGAGCAACGCGCCGATCTCCCGAACTGGCTCTCCGTTCGCGTCGGCGTGCCGGTGGCCGTACGCCGGAATCGTCCGGCGTTTCTCGCCGTTGATCCACGCGACAGGCTTCTGACCGCTGATCCCGGGAGGCGGGCGTGCATCAACCGGCGCGATGGGGGCTCGGTGCGGCGGGGGTGGGCATCGCCGTGATCGTCGGCCTGGACGTGATCAGCCTCGACGAGACGAACCCGTTCAGGCGCACGATCAGCGAGCACGGTCTCGGCCCCGACGGGTGGATCTTCGGGCTCGCCGTGGGCCTGCTCGCGGCCGGGTCGGCGGCCATCGGCGTCTCGCTGGCGCGCAAGCGGCTGGCCGGGGCGGTCGGCACGGTCGCGCTCATGGCCTGGAGCGTGGGGCTGCTGCTGACGGCGTCGTTCCAGAAGCACGACTGGGCGGTCGGGCCGAGCACGAGCGGCAGCATCCACCGGGTCGGCAGTTTCGTGGCCTTCCTCAGCCTGCCGCTCGCCGCGCTGGTCATCGCCCGGCCCTGGCGGCACCGGGAACGCCGCAGGTCGGCGACGGTGGCGTTCGGGCTGGGGGTGTGCTCGGCGCTGTGGGTCGTGGGCATCGGCGCGGCGGTGCTGATCGGCGCCGGCCACGGCCTGCCGTGGTACCGGGTCATGCCCCTCGGCCTGGTCGAACGGGGGCTGGCGGGGACCGAGGTGGCCGCGTTGCTGGCCCTCGGGGTGTGGGCGGCCGGGCGGCTGGCGGAGGCCGAGCCCGTGCGGGCGGTCAGGCGGGCCGTAGAGCGGCGATGAGGTCTTCCACGTAACCGCGGAAGACGGCCGCCATGTCCACCTGGCCGGGGTCGATCAGCCACTGGGTCTGCAGGCCGTCCATCATCGCGATCAGGCGGTCGGCGTGGGCCTCGGCGTCGAGGCCGGCCCGGAACTCGCCGCGCTCGACGCCCGCGCGCAGCGCGTCGGCCACGTCGGCGCGCAGCCGCCGGTAGCGCCGCCTGGCCCACTCGTGGCCGGGGTGGCCGGGGGTCACCGCCTCGCCGCTGATCACCGAGAACAGCTGGACGAGGCCCGGCACCCGCGCGTTGTGGTCGACGACGTCGGCCAGGGCGCGCAGCGCGTCGGCGCCGCCGACGTCGTGCCCGTCGCGCCCCGGCCCGAACCGGCGCCGGTCGAGCTCGTCGCGGTAGTCGAGCACCGCGAGGAGCAGACGTTCTTTGCTGCGGAAGTGGTGGAGCAGCCCGGCCTGGGAGAGCTCGACCCGCTCGGCGATGCGGGCCAGCGAGGCGCCGCGGTAGCCGTGCTCGGCGAACTCCAGCAGCGCGACCGCCAGGATGCGCTCCTTGCGCGCCTCGCCGGTCGCGTAGCCCCGTTTCACCCAGGCACCCTATCCACCGCTGGATCTGCCGCTGGCGTACGGCCCTGACCAGCCGCTAACCTGACTCCGCCTCACGTTTGATTCCCCCCCGATCAGGAGGCCGTCGTGCCGTCCCCGCGTGATCGCCAGGCCCGTGCCGCCACGTACGTCGTGTACGGCGTGCAGGGCCTCTCCTTCGCAACCCTGCTCGTCCAGGTGGCCAGCCTCCAGACCGAGCTGGAGCTCACCGACGGTGCCCTCACGCTCCTGCTGCTCATCGTGCCCGTCTTCGCCGGCGTGGGCAGCGTCGGCGCGGGCACGTTCGCCGCCCGGTACGGCAGCAAGCTGCTCCTGCGGGTCGCGCAGCCCGCGGTGGCGCTCGCCGTGGTGCTCACCGGCCTCGCGCCCTCGGTGCCGCTGGCCGTGCCCGCGCTGCTGCTGTTCGGCCTGGCGGTCGGCGCGGTGGACGCGGGCATGAACATGCAGGGCGTGGCCGTCGAACGCCGGTACGGCACCGCCGTGCTGAACGGCTTCCACAGCGTGTGGAGCGTCCTCAGCCTGGCGGGGGCCCTGTGGGCGGTGTTCGCGGCCGGCCGGGTCTCGCTGGCGGTCACGATGGCGATCCCCATGGTCCTGGCGGTGGCCGGCTCGGTCTACGCCGGGCCGAAGCTGTGCACGATCGCCGAGGAGAAGGTCGAGAACGTCGTCGAGGCCGCGACCGGGAAGTTCCCCTGGCGGCCGATCATCCCGCTCTGCCTGGCGATGGGCTTCCTCTACATCGGCGACGCGGCGGTGTCGAACTTCGCGACCGTCTTCATGGGCAAGGCCCTGCTGGCCCAGGACAGCGTGGCGAAGCTGGCCTACAGCGTCTACCAGGGCGCGACGCTGGCCGTGCGGCTCGGCGGCGACGTCGCGGTCCGCCGCTACGGCCCGGCCGTCATCGTCCGGCTCGGCGGCGCGCTGGCCACGCTGGGCTTCCTCGGCGTCGTGGTGGCCCCGAACCAGCCGCTGGCGATCGTCGCGTTCGGGCTGACCGGGCTGGGGTTGTCGGTGGTCGCGCCGCAGTCGTTCTCGGCGGCGGGCAAGCTGGACCCGGCGGGCACCGGGGTGGCCATCGCCCGGGTGAACCTCTTCAACTACGTGGGCTTCATCGTGGGAGCCGCGCTGATCGGCGGCATCGCCGACGCCACGGACTGGCGGCTGGCGTTCGTCGCGCCGCTGCTGCTGGCGGGCGTGATCATCGCGCTCGCGCCGGGCTTCGCGCCCAGGCGGGCCGCCGCGCAGGCGTGAGGCGCGGGCCGCCGCCTCAGCCGCGCACCTCGGCCATCTGGACCGTACGGGACTCGCGCAGCGACAGGTCGGCGGCCTCGGCGACGTACAGAGCGGCCAGGGCGTCCTCGACCGAGCACAGACCCTCGCCGCCGCGCAGGAAGGTGTCGATCTCGGCCGCGTAGGCGGGGCCGAACCTGGCGGCGAAGTCGGGCCAGGGCGGGCCGGACGGCCGCAGGCCCTCGGCGCTGCGCAGCGGGGCGCGCGGGCCGAGCCCGGCCACCTGGGTGCCCTTCGTGCCCGCCAGCTCCATGCGCACGTCGTAGCCGGCGCCGTTGTAGCGGGAGCCCTGGAGCGTGGCCAGCGTGCCGTCGTCGAGGGTGAGCAGCGCGGCGCTGTTGTCCACGTCGCCGGCCTCCTTGAAGAACGCCGCGCCCCGGTTCGCGCCGACGGCGTGGACGGAGACGACCTCACGCCCGGTCACCCAGCGCAGGACGTCGAAGTCGTGGACGTGGCAGTCGCGGAAGAGGCCGCCGGACAGCGGGACGTACGCGGCGGGCGGCGGCGCGGGATCGGCCGTCACCAGGTGGACGCGGTGCAGCTCCCCCAGCTCGCCGGCCCGCAGCGCCGCGCGGGCGGCCCGGTAACCGGGGTCGAACCTGCGCTGGAACCCGATGCACACCCGCCGGCCCACGCTCGCCTCCAGCACCTTGACCGTCTCGGCGACCGTGCCCGCCGCCGGCTTCTCGCACAGGACGGGGACGCCCAGCTCGCAGGCCCGGATCAGCAGCTCGGCGTGCGTGCTCGTCGGCGTGGCTATGACCACGGCGTCGGCGTCGAACGGGTCCCCCGGCCTGCCGTACGGCGAGGTCCTGACCGGGTCGGCCACGATCAGCTCGTCGACCAGGGGATGTGCGGCCAGGTTCGCGGCGTGGAGCGCGCCGATCCGGCCCAGGCCCAGCAGTCCCACCCGCATGCCGCCTCCAGTCCCGCTTTCCGCCTCAGTCCATGATATGTCCAGACATTCGGACTTTTAAGCCTTGCACGGCCTCCGCCGCCTGATGCACCGGCAGCCGGGCGAACCCGACCACGACCGCCGGCGGGCCGGGCGAGAACCGCATCGGCGCGACCGGCTCGGCGGCCAGGCCGACGCCCTCGGCCGCGCGGACGACCCGCAGCTCGTCCCAGCCGTCCGGCAGGTCGAGGTAGACGTGCAGCCCGGCCTGGATGCCGCGGACGCGGATCTCCGGCAGCTCCTCGGCCAGCGCCCCGACCAGGGCGTCCCGGCGGCGGCGGTACTCCCTGCGCATGCGCCGCAGGTGTTTGTCGTAGCCGCCCGTGCGCAGGAAGTGGGCCAGCGCGTACTGCTCGATGACCGGGGAGCCCAGGTCGAGCTCGCTCCGTGCGCGGCGGATCGCCTCGGCCAGGTGGGCGGGGGCGGCGACCCAGCCGAGCCGGAGGCCGGGCGCGAGCGACTTGCTGACGCTGCCGGTCAGGATCACCCGGTCGGGGGCCAGCCCCTGGAGGCAGCCGACCGGGTCGCGGTCGTAGCGGAACTCGGCGTCGTAGTCGTCCTCCAGGACGGTCCGGTCGCCCGCGCAGGCCCATTCCATGAGCGCGGCCCGTCTGGCCGGGGAGAGCACGACGCCCGTCGGGTACTGGTGTGCGGGCGTGACCAGCGCCGCGTCGCCCTCCATGGCGCCGGTGACCAGGCCCTCGCAGCCCACGGGCACCGGCACCAGGCGGGCCCCGGCCCGTTCCAGCAGCGGGACCTGGCGCCGGCTGGTGGGGTCCTCGACGACCAGGCGCAGGCCGCCGCGCCGGGCCAGGACGTGCAGCGCCAGGCTCAGCCCCTGCGCCACGCCGCCCACGACGACCAGATTGTCGGGATGGACGTCGGCCGCCCTGACCCGCCGCAGGTAACCGGCCAGCTCCTCGCGCAGCTCGGGGACGCCGCCGGGGTCGCCGTAGTCGAGCGCGTCGGACGGCACGGTGGCCAGCACGTGCCGCAGGGCCGACGACCACCGCTCCCGAGGGAAGTGCCCCAGATCGGGGGACGTGGCCCGATGCCCCTGGTACGGCCCGCAGGCGCCGCCGTCGGCCACCGGCCAGGGACGGGCGGACCGGACGGCGCCCAGCGGGGCCACCTCGGTCCCGGCCCCCACCCGCGAGACCAGGAACCCCTCGGCCACGAGCTGCTCGTACGCCTCCACCACCACGCCCCTGGAGACCTGGAGGTCGGCGGCGAGGTCGCGGGTGGCGGGCAGGCGGGTGCCGGGCACGAGCCGCCCGAGGCGCACGCCCTCGCGCAGCTCGGCCGCGATCTGCCCGGCGATCCCTCCCGCGTCCCGATCTATCTGGATGTGCAGGTCGGCCATATTGGTCCTGTCATATAGCGGCCTATTGGACTGTTTATACGAACCATTGTCTCCCTACGATCCTGCCCATGAGAAACGGAATCGCCGGCGCCGCCACCGCCATGTTCCTGGTGGGCACCCTGGCCGGAGTGTCCGGCCTGATCGGCTCCTATCCCGTGTACGGCGGCCAGGCCGTGCGCTACCTCGCCGCCGCGGTCATCCTGCTGGTCGTCACCAGGGCGCTCGGCCTGCGCTTCGTCCGGCTGACCGGGCGCGAGACCCTGTACCTGGGCGGGCTCACCCTGCTCGGGCTGGTGGTCTTCAACGTCTGCGTCGTCGAGTCCACCCGGGCCTCGGGGCCGGCGCTGGTGGGCACCGTCCTCGGCACCGTGCCGCTGGCGCTGGCGCTGGCCGGCGGGCGTCCGGCGCCGCGCCTGCTGGTGGGCGCGTCCGCGGTGGTGGCCGGCGCGACGCTGGCGACCGGGCTGGGCAGCGGGAACCCGACCGGCCTGCTGTGGGCGCTCGGGGCGCTGGTGGGCGAGGTGAGCTTCTCCATGCTGGCCATCCCCCTGCTGCCGAAGCTGGGGGCGATCCGGGTCTCGGCGTACTCGACGGCGCTGGCCGTGCCCATGCTGGCCGTGGTCGGCCTGGTCCAGGAGGGCGCCACCATGTTCAGGACGCCCACCGCGGCCGAGACGCTGGGCTTCGTGTACCTGGCGGTCGTGGTCACGGTCATGGCCTTCTTCCTCTGGTACACCTCGCTGCCCAGGCTCGGCCCCGGGACGGCCGGGCTGTTCGCCGGGCTCATCCCGGTCGGCGCCATCGTGACGGGGCTCGCGCTCGGCATCGCGACGCCGAGCGTCTACGACCTGGCGGGGGCCGGTCTGGTGATCGCCGGCATCCTGGTGGGGCTCACCGCGCGGCGCTCGCCGGAGCCCGTCCCGGCCCCGGGATGACCACCTGACGGGGGGCGTACCCTCTATGGACATGGACTTCGACTACACCGATCTGCTTCCCCTGGGCGCCGATGAGACCGAGTACCGGCTGATCACGTCGGAGGGGGTGCGGAAGGTCGAAGCGGCCGGGCGTACGTTCCTGGAGGTCGACCCCGAGGCCCTGCGGCTGCTCACCGAGACCGCGGTCCACGACATCTCCCACTTCCTGCGCACCTCGCACCTGGCGCAGCTCCGCAAGATCGTCGACGACCCCGAGTCCAGCGGGAACGACCGGTTCGTCGCCCTCGACCTGCTGAAGAACGCCTCGATCTCGGCGGGCGGCGTGCTGCCGATGTGCCAGGACACCGGCACCGCCATCGTCATGGGCAAGCGCGGCCGCCACGTGCTGACCGACGGCCGCGACGCCGAGCACCTCTCGCGCGGCGTCTACGACGCCTACACCAAGCTCAACCTGCGCTACTCCCAGATGGCCCCGCTGACCATGTGGGAGGAGAAGAACACCGGCAGCAACCTGCCCGCCCAGATCGAGCTCTACGCCGAGGACCCCCACGGCCACGCCGACGAGTACAAGCTGCTGTTCATGGCCAAGGGCGGCGGCTCGGCCAACAAGTCGTTCCTCTACCAGGAGACCAAGGCGGTGCTCAACGAGAAGCGCATGCTGGCCTTCCTGGAGGAGAAGATCCGCTCGCTGGGCACCGCGGCCTGCCCGCCGTACCACCTGGCCGTGGTGGTGGGCGGCACCTCCGCCGAGTTCGCGCTCAAGACCGCCAAGTACGCCAGCGCCCGCTACCTCGACTCCATCCCCACCGAGGGCTCGCCCTCCGGGCACGGCTTCCGCGACCTGGAGCTGGAGGCCAAGGTCTTCGAGCTGACGCAGAAGCTCGGCATCGGCGCCCAGTTCGGCGGCAAGTACTTCTGCCACGACGTGCGCGTGATCCGCCTGCCCCGGCACGGCGCGTCCTGCCCGGTGGCCATCGCGGTGTCGTGCTCGGCCGACCGCCAGGCGCTGGCCAAGATCACGGCCGAGGGCGTGTTCCTGGAGAAGCTGGAGACCGACCCGGCCCGCTTCCTGCCGGAGACCACCGACGAGCACCTGTCCGACGACGTCGTCCGCGTCGACCTCAACAGGCCGATGCCGGAGATCCTCGCCGAGCTGACCAAATACCCCGTCAAGACGCGGCTCTCCCTCACCGGCCCGCTCGTCGTGGCCCGCGACATCGCGCACGCCAAGATCGCCGAGCTGCTCGACGACGGCGGCGAGATGCCCCAGTACCTCAAGGACCACGCGGTCTACTACGCCGGCCCGGCCAAGACCCCCGAGGGTTACGCCTCCGGCTCGTTCGGCCCCACCACGGCCGGCCGCATGGACTCCTACGTCGAGCGTTTCCAGGCGGCGGGCGGCTCGATGGTCATGCTGGCCAAGGGCAACAGGTCCAGGCAGGTGACCGAGGCGTGCCAGAAGTTCGGCGGCTTCTACCTGGGCTCCATCGGCGGTCCGGCCGCCCGGCTGGCCCAGGACTGCATCAGGAAGGTGGAGGTGCTCGAATACCCCGAGCTGGGCATGGAGGCGGTGTGGAAGATCGAGGTCGAGGACTTCCCCGCCTTCATCGTCGTCGACGACAAGGGTGACGACTTCTTCACCGACCGCACCGGGCCGGTGCTGAGCATCGGGCGCAGGTAGGGCCCGAGCGCGTCGAAGGGTGCCGGGCGGCGGTCGAAGCCCACCCTCGGCACCGGACGACGGGGGGTTGCCCTCGGGCGTCTCAGGCGGCGACGGGGGCTCGGTGGGGGGCGACGACGCTGCCGTCAGGCAGGAGCAGACCCGTGTCCTCGAACAGCACCACGCCGTTGCAGAGGAGGCTCCAGCCCTGGTCGGGGTGGGCCGAGATCACGTGCGAACGCTCACGGTCGGGCGAGTCCGCACTGGGGCATACGGGAAAGTGACTGCACATCATCGCGCACCTCTCAGATGGCGCTCCTGCTTCCTGATGTTCAAAAGGGCAACTGTCGCCCCGACGGCGTGCGAAGGTCCAGGGTGGCGCCGACCGGCTTCTTCGGCCGGCGACGAACCTGTGTCTGGCGCATCTCCATCACGTCCTTCAACTTCTGTCGTCAGTGGTGGAACTTCGGCGTCCTACCCAGTCTCAGGGCCGGCACCGACAGTTTCAGCTGCTCGCGGGTTCTCGCCTGCGCTCATGTCCTAACCATGCCCCCGTCCCCTTTCGGCACCCTTACATCTTGCTGACGGCGTGCCGTGGTTCCTGTCATTCAGCCTGCCGTACGCCGGAAAGTGCCCTACTAGGCATCATGCACATTTATCGGGGAGAGGGGTGTGCCGAGCGTCACAGTCGCTGTGACGTGCGGTAATGCCACAAAGCGCGCATCCCGGGCAGGAATGCGCGCTGTGTCGATGTGTCAGGCGGCGTAGGACGGGTAACCGTAGCCGACGACCTGGGAGGTCGGCCGGACGCGCTCCTCCACCTTGCCGTTGCCGGTGTTGCCCTCGATCGTCGAGATGGTGCCGTCACCGTTGTCCTTGACGACGAAGCCGACGTGCTGGATGTCGCTCAGGCTCTTGCTGCCGCTCCAGGAGAAGAAGACGACGGCGCCCGGCCTGGCCTCGGTGCCCCAGCGGTCGTTGGCGGCGAACCACTTGGCGTGGGCCACGGTGTAGGCGTCCCAGCCGACCTGCGGGCGGGCGCCGGTCTCCTCGCCGACCCAGGAGACGAACATCGAGCACCAGGCGGCGTTCAGGTAGTCCTGGCGGCTGCCGCCGTCGCGGGCGACGGTCTCGCCGGCGCGCTGGGAGTCGGCGTACCACTTCTGGAACTTGGTGCCGCCGCCGTTGGCGTCCTCGGAGGTGCCGACCTGGGCGCGGGCGGTCGCCAGCACCTGGGCGGCGGTGACGTTCACCCGGCCCTGGGCCGAACCCTGCGCGGCCGACTGCTGAGCGGCGGTCTGGGCGGCGGTCCGGTGCGCGGTCTCGGCGTTGACGGCGGCAGTGGCGCCCAGCGCGGTCGCGGCGATGGTCGCGCCGAGAGCGAGCTTGGCGATATGGGACGTGGTCATCATGGCGTGCTTGGCCATCGGGGGGTGCTCCTTTGCTCACCGTCCGCGCATGAGGCACGGCGGGTCACAGGTGTGAATCCTGCGATGGGTGATGACGACAGATCTGCGGGGGCGCCTCGACACGGCTGCCCTGCCGTCGCGTACAGATGGGTACAACAGCGCCCTGACCTGGGTAATTCCCACCCCAAGAAATCCCCACAGGACGCCTGTGCGCGGGCGGCTCATGCCGCCCGCGCACAAACTGGACCCAACTGACTCTCGCCACGATGCCAAGGCGAGACCTAGGTCGCAAGTCTGATGCACTTGCGAACTACTTGCAATAGTGTCCTCCAGAGATCTACTTCGAGAGGACGGAACCCATGGGGGACTACACCCTTCCCGACATGCCCTACGACTACGGCGCGCTGGAGCCCGCCATCACCGGCGAGATCCTGGAGCTGCACCACGCCAAGCACCACGCGGCCTACGTCAAGGGCGCCAACGACACCCTCGACCGCCTGGCCGAGGCCCGCGAGGGCGGCGACTTCGGCAACCTGGTGGGCCTGGAGAAGACCTTCGCCTTCAACCTGTCAGGCCACGTCCTGCACTCGATCTTCTGGGAGAACCTCTCCCCCGACGGCGGCGACCGCCCCGACGGCGCGCTCAGGGCCGCCATCGACCAGCATTTCGGCACGTTCGAGGCGTTCCAGAAGCAGCTCACCACGGCCACGGCGTCGGTCCAGGGCTCGGGGTGGGGCGTGCTGGCCTGGGAGCCACTGAGCCGCAGGCTGGTGGTCGAGCAGATCTACGACCACCACGGCAACGTCGGAATGAACACCACGCCGCTTCTCGTGTTCGACGCGTGGGAGCACGCTTACTATCTGCAGTACCGCAACGTGCGTCCGGACTACGTCGAGAAACTGTGGGGCCTCGTCAACTGGGCAGATGTGGCCCGGAGGTTCGCTGACGTAACGAGTCAGGCGGGTTGACTTAAGTTCGCAACAATTTATCGGCCCCGCCTCTACTGGTCGGTTTACACAAATAGGTAAGCTGCCTGGCATGCGTGCGCCCTCCGGTTACCTTCTCGCCGCGCGCTATCGGCTCGTGGAGCCGGTTGGTCGCGGCGGCATGGGCACCGTTTGGCGGGCGCATGACGAGTTGCTCGACCGCGACGTGGCGGTGAAGGAAGTACGGCTGCCCACCGTCCTCGACGAGGAGCTGCGCGCGGAGTTGTGCGCCCGCACCGAGCGCGAGGGCAGGGCGACCGCGATGGTGGCCCATCCGTCGGTCATCACCGTCTTCGACGTCGTGACCGAGGACGACCGTCCCTGGATCGTGATGGAGCTGCTCCGGGCCAGGTCCCTGGAGCAGCTCATCCAGGAGCACGGACCGCTCCATCCGCGCCGGGCCGCCGAGATCGGCCGGCAGATCCTCGGCGCGCTGCGGGCCGTCCACGCCAAGGGCATCCTCCACCGCGACGTGAAGCCCAGCAACGTCCTGGTGACCGAGGACCGCGCGGTGCTCACCGACTTCGGCCTGGCCGCGCTCGAAGGCGACGTGTCCATCACCCAGGCCGGCATCGTGCTCGGATCGGCCGGTTACATCGCCCCGGAACGGGTTCTCGGCTCCAAGGCCAGCCCCGCGGGCGACCTGTGGTCGCTCGGCGCGACCCTCTACACCGCAGTCGAGGGCCGGGGGCTGCACGGTCGCCGTACGGCCGCCGCCGCGCTGGCCGCGCTGACCAGTGGCGAGCCGATCCCGATGAGCAAGGCGGGCCCGCTGGCGCCCGTGCTCGACGCGCTGCTCAGGATCGATCCACAGACCCGGCTCGACTCCGTACGGGCCTCGCTCATGCTGGCCCGGGTGGCCGCGGGCGGCTCGGCGGAGGAGCCGCTGGCCCCGCGCCGGCCCGTACGCCCGGTTCCCGTGGGCACCTCACCCCCTTTCGCGCGCAGGCCCGCGCACCGCGGGCTGCACAGGGCGGAGGCCACCGCCGCCACGCTGTCGGTCCCGCCGCCGCGCCAGGAGCGCAGGCCGGGTGAGGGCGTCCACCGCAGGCGGGTCGAACCACGTCCAAGTCCGTCCACTTATGTCCGTTTCAAGGCTGCGGTGATAAAGTTGTTCCTTCCTCGGCGGTTCTGGCCAAGAGAACTTCGCAAGCGAGGGTAAAGCACTTCCCAAGCGAGAATCGATATCTTCTTCTCATGCCGGAACAGCAGACACGCCTGCTCGCGGAGCGCTACGAGCTCATCGCCCCGCTCGGCCGGGGCACGATGGGGACCGTGTGGCGCGCCCGCGACCGCGCGCTCGGGCGCGAGGTGGCGGTCAAAGAGATCCGCCAGGACCAGGGGCTCACCGAGGACCAGCGGGCCGAGCTACGCGAGCGCATGGTCCGCGAGGGCCGCATCGCCTCGCGGATCAACCACCCGTCCGTCGCCGCCATCCACGACGTGCTCATCCAGGACGACAGCCCCTGGATCATCATGGAGCTCATCGAGGCCCGCTCCCTGGAGCAGGTGATCGAGGAGGAGGGGCCGCTGCCGCCACGGCTCGTGGCCGAGATCGGCGTCGACCTGCTCGGCGCGCTGCGCGCCGCGCACTCCCAGGGCATCACGCACCGCGACGTCAAGCCGGGCAACGTGCTCATCACCGAGAGCGGCCGGGTGGTCCTGACGGACTTCGGCATCGCCAAGGCCGAGGGTGACTCGCGGCTCACCAAGACGGGCATGGTGATCGGCTCGCCCGGGTACACGGCCCCGGAACGTGCCAGGGGCGAGTACACCGGGCCCGAGTCCGACATCTGGTCGCTGGGGGCGACGCTGTACTTCGCGGTCGAGGGGCGGCCGGCGTACGAGCGGGCCACGATCGCCGAGACGCTGGCGGCGCTGCTCAGCGAGAGCGCCGACCCGCCCACGCAGGCCGGACGGCTCCGGCCGGTGCTGAACGGGCTGCTCAACAAGGACTACCGGCAGCGGCTCAGCGCCGCCAAGGCGGAGACCCTCATGCGGATGGTCGCCGACACGCCCACGAGCGAGATGCCGGCGCTCACGGCGGAAGCCCTGATGGCCCAGGAGGCCGCGTTGCCCGACCCCTTCACCGACTCCGGCCCTCGACGTCCCTCCGGCCCTCAGGGGCGCCCTTCAGGAGCGCAGGAGGCGTACGGGGCGGGCGCCCCGCCCGTCTCGGGCCCGCAGCCGGTGCGTCCCGCCGGGGCGCGGCCTCCAGGGCCTCAGGGGCCGGGGCCCGTGCCGTCCGGCGCGCAGGAGCCCGCCCGGAGCCCGCTGGGGGCGCCGACGATGCCCCAGAGCACCGCACCCGGTCAGCCGCCGCAGGGCGCGCGCCCTGCGCGGCCGCCGCAGGCGGGCGACACCGGTGACGACGGCGACTTCGACCCCGATCGGACCGTCAGCGTCATGCGTCCCAAGGGGCCGTTCCCGCCGGGACCCGAGCAGGGCGGCGGCCGTCCGCCGCAGCGCCCCGACGACGAGGGGACCGTCACGACCAGGCACATCGCCTCGCCGCGGAGCGGCTCCCCCGGCCAGCAGGTCTACCCGCCGGCGCAGCAGCCGCCGCACGCCGCGCGGCAGCAGGGCCCGGGACAGCAGGGCCCGGGACAGCAGGGCCCGGGACAGCAGGGCCCGGGACAGCAGGGCCCGGGACAGCAGGGCCCGGGACAGGGCGGTCCGCAGCAGGGTGGCCCGGTGCCGGGCGGGCCCGGACAGAACCGTCCGGGGCAGCCGGTGCCGCCCGCCGCCGGCCCGCACCAGGGCCAGGGCCTCGGGACCGACCTGTTCGCCATCGCCGGGCCGCCCGAGAAGCCGCCGGCGGGCAACCGCAACGGCATGCTCGTGCTCATGGCCGTGGCGGCGGCCGCCGCGGTCGTGATCGCCGTCCTCATCGTGGCGCTCATCTCCAGCTGAGCGTGCCGCCCCCGGTACGACGGCCCGTCCCCGCCCGGGGCGGGCCGGCCCCGGACTGATCGCACGGCCGTGGGACAGACTGGAGTCATGAGCGAGTTCAGAATCGAACATGACTCGATGGGCGAGGTCCGCGTGCCGGCGGGAGCGCGGTGGCGGGCCCAGACCCAGCGGGCGGTGGAGAACTTCCCGGTCTCGGGGCGGCCGCTCGAACCGTCCCACATCGCCGCGCTCGGCCTGGTCAAGGCGGTCGCCGCCGAGGTCAACGGCGAGCTGGGCGTGATCGACAAAGACCTGGCCGAGGCCGTCGCGCAGGCCGCCGCCGACGTCGCCGACAACGAGCACGACGCCCACTTCCCCATCGACGTCTTCCAGACCGGCTCCGGCACCTCGTCCAACATGAACGCCAACGAGGTGATCGCGACGCTGGCCGAGGAGCGGCTGGGACGGCCCGTGCACCCCAACGACCACGTGAACGCCTCCCAGTCGTCCAACGACGTCTTCCCGACCTCGATCCACGTGGCGGCCGCGATCGAGGTGACCTTCCACCTGCTGCCCTCGCTCACCCACCTGGCCGACACGCTGCACGCCAAGGAGGCCGAGTTCGCGCAGGTGGTCAAGTCGGGCCGGACCCACCTGATGGACGCCACGCCGGTGACACTCGGGCAGGAGTTCGGCGGGTACGCCGCCCAGATCGACCACGGCGGCACCCGCGTGCGCACGGCGCTGAACCACGTACTGGAGCTGCCCCTGGGCGGGACGGCGGTCGGCACGGGCATCAACACGCCGCCCGGCTTCGCGCAGCGGGCGATCGCGAAGCTGGCCGAGGCGACCGGTATCCCCTTCCGCGAGGCCGCCGACCACTTCGAGGCCCAGGGCGCCCAGGACTCCATCGTGGAGCTGTCCGGGCAGCTCAAGGTGGTGGCGGTGTCGCTCAACAAGATCGCGAACGACCTGCGCTGGATGGGCTCGGGCCCGCGCGCCGGGCTCGGCGAGATCAACCTGCCGGACCTCCAGCCGGGCTCGTCCATCATGCCGGGCAAGGTCAACCCGGTGATCCCGGAGGCCACGGCCATGGTCGCGGCCCAGGTCATCGGCAACGACGCGGCGATCACCTTCGCCGGGGCCTCGGGCAGCTTCGAGCTGAACGTGCAGCTCCCGGTCATCGCCCGCAACATCCTGGAGTCGATCAGGCTGCTGGCGAACGTGTCCAGGCTGCTGGCCGACCGCTGCGTCGCCGGCATCACGGCCAACGTCGAGCGCCTGCGCGAGTACGCCGAGTCCTCCCCCTCGATCGTCACCCCGCTCAACAGGCACGTCGGCTACGAGGAGGCGGCCAAGATAGCCAAGCAGGCGCTGGCCGAGCGCAGGACCATCAGGGAGGTCGTCGTCGAGCGCGGCCACGTGGCCGACGGGACCCTGACCGAGGAGCAGCTCGACGCCGCCCTCGACGTGCTGTCCATGACCCGGCCGCCGACGGAGGGGTGATCCACATAGGTCGGCTCGCATCTATGTCGGCCGCACCCATGCGTCCCGGCGCGGCGAGCGCCTAGGGTTCGGAGTATGGCGAAGGAGCTGACTGGGCGGACCGCGCTGGTGACGGGGGCTGGGGGCGGCATCGGCGCCGCCTGCGCACGGCGACTGGCCGCCGCGGGGGCCAAGGTCCTGGTGGTCGACAGGCAGGGCGAGGCGGCCGGGAAGGTGGCCGCGGAGGTCGGCGGGGTCGCGGTGGTGGCCGATCTGAGCGATCCGGCCTTCGCGGCGTCGCTGCCCGACGAGCCGGTGGACATCGTGGTGAACAACGCCGGGTTCCAGCACGTGGCGCCGGTCGAGGACTTCCCGCCGGAGGTGTTCTCCACCATGATGCGGGTGATGGTGGAGGCGCCGTTCCTGATCGCGCGCCGGGTGCTGCCCGGCATGTACGCCCGAGGGTGGGGGCGGTTCGTGAACATGTCGTCGGTGCACGGGTTGCGGGCCTCGCCGTACAAGTCGGCGTACACGACGGCCAAGCACGCGCTGGAGGGCTTCTCCAAGGTCGTCGCGCTGGAGGGGGCGGCCCACGGGGTGACGTCCAACTGCGTGTGCCCGGCGTACGTGCGTACGGCGCTGGTCGAGGCGCAGATCGACGACCAGGCCCGGGTGCACGGCATCGGCAGCGACGAGGTCGTCGAGAACATCATGCTCCAGCCGGCCGCGGTCAAGCGGCTGATCGAGCCCGAGGAGGTCGCCGAACTGGTCGCCTACCTCTGCGGCCCGCACGGCTCCTTCATCACCGGCACCTCCCTCCCCGTAGACGGCGGCTGGACGGCCCATTAGTGAGCACGCGAGGGAGCGCCGGTGGCTGGAGGAGCGGCGGGAGCGAAGCGACCAGAGCGGGGGAAGCCACCGGCATCTGGCGACCGAGCCCGCCTCACGAAGTGAGGCCATCAAACGCAGGCGGCGGGAGCGAAGCGACCAGAGCGGGGGAAGCCACCGGCATCTGGCGACCGAGCCCGCCTCACGGAGTGAGGCCATGAGCACGCACTTCCTGGAGTTGTTGGCGCGGGAGGCTTCGGCGGTCGAGTTCGAGGGGCCGATCGTGCAGGCCAGGGCGCAGGGCGCCGATCCGGCCACGATCGAGGAGCTGGAGCAGGCCAAGGTCGAGGCGCTGAAGGTCAGGGCGCTGCTCAGGCGGCGGGCCAGGCGGGAGGCCGAGCTGTCGGCGCTCTACGACACCGCCGGCGACCTGGCCGCGCTGCGCGACCTCGACGCCGTGCTCGAAGCCATCGTCCACCGGGCCAGGCAGTTGCTCGCGACCGACATCGCGTACATGACGTTGCACGACCCCGAGCAGGGCGACACGTACATGCGGGTCACCGACGGGTCGATCTCGGCCAAGTTCCGGGCGCTCAGGCTGGCCATGGGCGCCGGGCTGGGCGGGCTGGTCGCGCAGACGGCCACCCCGTACGCGACCGCCGACTACTTCGCCGACGCCAGGTTCCGGCACAAGGGCCACATCGACGAGGCCGTCAAGGAGGAGGGCCTGGTCGCGATCCTGGGGGTGCCGCTGCGGCTGGGCCAGCGGGTGATCGGCGTGCTGATGGCGGCCAACCGCAGCGCCAGGCCCTTCCACCAGGAGGAGGTCTCGCTGCTGGCGAGCCTGGCCGCGCACGCCGCCGTCGCCATCGACAACGCCCGGCTGCTCCAGGAGACCAGGAACGCCCTGGAGGAGCTCTCCCAGGCCCACCGCACCGCCAGGGCGCACGGCGAGGCCGTCGAGCGGGCCGCGCTGGCCCACGACCGGATGACCTCGCTGGTGCTGCGGGGCGGCGGCATCGAGGACGTCGCCGCCGTGGTGACCGAGGTGCTCGGCGGGTCGCTGGCCGTGCTCGACGACCTGGGCCGGCCGATCACCGGCGACGTGGGCGAGCTGGACGCGGGGGTGTTCGAGGCGGCGCAGGCGTCCAGGGCGCTGGGGCGTACCGTGCGCAGGGGCGACCAGCTGATCGCGTCGGTGGACGTCGGCGGCGAGCCGTTGTGCACGCTCATCCTGCGCAGCGACGACGCCGACGAGCGCATCCTGGAGCGGGCGGCGCTGGTGTGCGCGCTGCTGCTGCTGTTCAGGCGGAGCGTGGCCGAGGCCGAGGGCCGGGTCAGGGGCGAGCTGCTGGAGGACCTGATCTCGCGCCCCGACTCGCCGGGCCTGGCCGACCGGGCCCGGCGGCTCGGCGTGGATCTGCGCGCGCCGCACGTCGTGGTGGTGGCCAGGCACGGCGGCCAGCGGGAACGGGCGGCGTTCTGGGCCTCCTCGCACGCCACGGTCCGGCACGGGCTGGCGGCGGGGCGCGGCGACGAGGTGGTGCTGCTGCTGCCGGGCATGGACGCGGGCGGTCTCGCCCAGCGGGTGGCGGCCGAGCTGAGCGCGTCGCTGCACAGCCCGGCGACGGCGGGCGCCTCCCCGGCCCGCCTCCCCGAAGCCTCGACCGGCGGCTCGACCGGCGGCTCGACCGGCGCGCCGACAGGCGGCTCAGGAGGGGGCGCGGCAAGCGGACCGGAAGGCGGCGCGGCGGGGGCGCGGGACGTCGCGGAGGCGTACCAGGAGGCGCGGCGGTGCGCCGAGGCGCTGCTCGCGCTCGGCCGGGCCGGCGACGGCGCGAGCCCCGCCGAGCTGGGCTTCGTCGGGCTGCTCGTGGGCGACGGCCGCGACGTGCGTGGCTTCGTCGGCCGCGTGGTCGGCGCGGTGATCGACTACGACGCCCGCCGCGGCACCGCGCTCACCGACACCCTGTCGGCCTACTTCGGCACGGGCGGCTCACCCTCCCGTACGGCCGAGGCCATGCACATCCACGTCAACACCGTCACCCAGCGCCTCGACCGGATCGGCAAGCTGCTGGGCGAGGGCTGGCTGGAGCCCGAACGCGCGCTGGAGATCCAGCTCGCCCTCCGCCTGCACCGGCTCGGCCACACATCCTCCCCACAGACTGTGGGTCCCGGCCCCATATAAGTGACGCCGGTCACTCTTTACCGTGACCGGCATGGCCACTTCCATCAAGAGGATCGTCGCCGCGAGCCTGATCGGCACCACCATCGAGTGGTACGACTTCTTCCTGTACGGCTCGGCAGCCGCTCTCGTGTTCAACAAACTCTTCTTCCCCGAGTCCGATCCGCTGACCGGCACGCTGCTGTCGTTCCTCACCTACGCCGTCGGATTCGTCGCCCGCCCGCTCGGCGGCCTGGTCTTCGGCCACTTCGGCGACCGGGTGGGCCGCAAGACCCTGCTGGTGGTCAGCCTGCTGATGATGGGCGCCGCCACGTTCCTGATCGGCTGCCTGCCGACGTACGCCACGCTCGGCTCGTCGGCGGCGCTGCTGCTGACCGCGCTGCGGCTCGTGCAGGGCTTCGCGCTCGGCGGCGAGTGGGGCGGCGCGGTGTTGATCGTGTCCGAGCACGGCGACACCAAGCGCCGCGGGTTCTGGGCCTCCTGGCCGCAGGCGGGCGCGCCCGGCGGGAACCTGCTGGCCACGGGCGTGCTGGCGATGCTGGCCGCCTGGCAGTCCGACGAGGCGTTCCTGTCGTGGGGCTGGCGGGTGCCGTTCCTGCTGTCGGGGGTGCTGGTGATGGTCGGGCTGTGGATCCGGCTGACGATCACCGAGTCGCCGGTGTTCCAGCAGGCCGAGCCGGAGCCGACCGCGCCGATCGTGGGCGTGCTGCGGCACCACTGGAAGGACGTGCTCACCGCCATCGGCGCCCGTCTGGCCGAGAACATCTCGTTCTACCTGCTGACGGTGTTCGTCATCACGTACGCGAAGAACGCCAAGATCGACAACTCCACGGTGCTGACCGCGGTGCTGGTCGCCTCGGCGATCCACTTCGTCACGATCCCGATGTGGGGCGCGTTGTCGGACCGGGTCGGCCGCCGTCCGGTCTACCTGGCCGGGGCCGCCGGGATCGGCGTGTGGATCTTCGCCTTCTTCCCGCTGGTGGACACGGGCAACTTCCTGGCGATCACTCTCGCGGTCACCGTCGGCCTGCTCTTCCACGGCATGATGTACGGCCCGCAGGCGGCCTTCTTCTCCGAGCTGTTCGGCACCAGGACGCGCTACACCGGCGTGTCGATCGGCGCCCAGCTCTCGGCGATCGTCGCCGGCGCGCTGGCCCCGCTGATCGCGGTGGCGCTGCTCAAGAGCTACTCCAGCAGCGTGCCCATCTCGGTCTACCTTGGCCTGGCGGCGGTGCTCACGCTGGTCGCCGTGTACACCGCCCGCGAGACCCAGGGACGCGACCTGGCCGAGAGGATCCACGCGCGATGAAGGTCACCACCCCCCGCCTCACGCAGCACGTCCTGACCGTCGAGGGCAGGACGTCCGGCGAGCCCGTGCTGTTCGTGCACGGCAACGTCTCCTCCGGCGCCTTCTGGCGCGACAGCATGGCCGCGCTGCCCGCCGGCTACCGCCCGCTCGCCCCCGACCTGCGCGGCTTCGGCGACACCGACCCCGAGCCGGTGGACGCCACCAGGGGCCTGCGCGACTTCTCCGACGACCTGGCCGAGCTGGTCGAGGCGCTCGGGCTCGACGGCGTGCACCTGGTCGGCTGGAGCCTCGGCGGCGGCGTCGTCCTGCAGCTCCTGCGCGACCGTCCGGCGCTGGTCAGAAGCGTCACGCTGGTCAACCCGATCTCCCCGTACGGCTTCGGCGGCACCGAGGGCCCGGACGGCACGCTCACCCACCCCGACGGCGCGGGATCGGGCGCCGGAGCGGCGAACCCGGACTTCGTGGCCCGGCTCAAGGCGGGCGACATGTCCGACGAATCCCCCACGTCCCCCCGCAACGTGCTCCGCACCGGCTACGTCAAGCACCCGCAGATCCCCGACGAGGACTTCTACCTGCGGTCCATGCTCACCACCCGCGTGGGCGAGCCCAACTACCCGGGCGACGCCGCCGGCTCCCCCGCCTGGCCCGGCGTGGCCCCCGGCAAGCACGGCGTGCTCAACGCGTGCGCCCCCACCCACTTCCGCCTGGACGACCTGCACGAGATCGGCCCCAGGCCGCCCGTCCTGTGGATCAGGGGGGCCGACGACGTGATCGTCTCCGACACCTCGCTGTTCGACCTGGCCCACCTGGGTGCGATCGGCGTCGTGCCCGGCTCCCCCGGCACCCCGGCCCAGCCGATGGTGACCCAGACCAGGGCGGTCCTCGACCGCTACGGCCACTACCGCGAGGTCGTGCTGGACGACTGCGGCCACAGCCCCCACCTGGAGCGGCCCGCCGAGTTCGGCCGCCTGCTGGCCGAGCACCTGGAGGAGGTCTGATGCTCGTCGCCCTGACCCTGGTCGCGAGCCTGCTCACCACGCCCGCCGCGGACGGGCTGACCGTGCCCGGCGCGGAGAAGCTGATCAGCGCCACCCTCGACGACCTGACCACGGCCGGCACCGCCCTGACCGGCCACACCGACCCGGCCGACTGGGCCGGCCTGCACTCCAAGGCCACCGTCAACCCGACCGGCGTGCCCGGCACCCAGCTCGACGGCTACTTCCCCGACACCTCCACCGGCAACGCCACGCACGGCTGGAACCACGACTCCCAGTTCGTGATCCGGCTCCCCGACCGGTGGAACGGCGGCCTGGTCGTCAGCGGCACCCCGGGCAACCGGGAGCAGTACGCCAACGACTACACGATCTCCGACTGGGTGCTGTCCAAGGGCTACGCGTTCGCCGCCACCGACAAGGGCAACGTGGGCCTGACCTTCCACGAGGACGGCCGCCGCCCCGGCGACGCCATCGCCGAGTGGAACGACCGCGTCACCCAGCTCGCCGTGGCCGCCAAGGCCGTGGTCAGGCAGCGGTACGGCCGCCCGCCGGCCCGTACGTTCATGGCCGGCCTGTCCAACGGCGGCTACCTGGTCAGGTGGCAGCTGGAGAACCGCGCCTGGCTCTACGACGGCGGCGTGGACTGGGAGGGCACGCTCTTCCGGGTCAAGGGCGACAACCTGCTGAACTTCCTGCCGCCCGCGCTGAAGGCGTACCCGGACGAGGCGGGCGTGCGGGCGGCCGGGTTCGCGCCGGGGTCGGAGTTCCTGTGGCCCTTCCACCGGCAGTACTACTGGGAGCTCACCCAGCAGCTCTACCAGAAGGAGCTGGACCCGTCGTACACGGGCGCGGCGGCCGACTACGACTACGACGCGCGCCGGCCGTACGCCGCGATGGCCAGGATCGGGCTGACCGGCCGGATCACCAAGCCGCTGATCACGATCCACGGGACGCTCGACTCGCTGCTGCCGATCTCCCGCGACTCCGACGTCTACGCCAGGATGGTCGGCCCGCACCGCCCGTTCCGCTACCACCGGATCGAGGGCGGCAACCACCTCGACAGCCTCGTCGACGTCTATCCCGACCGGCTCAGGCCCATGCTCCCGGCCTTCAGGGACGCCTTCCAGGAGCTGGAGGGCTGGGTCACTCCTTGAGGTAGCGATGCCTGCCCGCGCGCGCCCAGCGCACGATGTGCCGCGCCCCGGGCAGGCGCCTGCCGAGGCGGTGGAGCGCGGTGTCCCGGCCCATGGGCGAGCGCCGCTGGGGGTCCACCGCGACGGCCGGGCGCGTCTCGACCCGGCCCCGGCGCACCTGGAGACCGAACCGCAGCCCGATCTCCTCGTCGGACGACCGCAACGACGACAGCCAGGCGCCCGGCCCGAGGTGCTCCTCGCTCGGCATGTGCCGCTTGACCGGGATCTTGGCGACGAGCTGGCCGGCGAGCTTGCCCGGCACCCCCGCCTCGACCAGCGCGGGCGCGCACACCTCGCGTTCCCGGCGGCCGGTGCTGCGCAGCACCAGCTCCAGGGGCGGCCCGCCGCTCGGCGGCACGTACGGGACCGGCAGCACGACGTACACATGGCCGTCGAGCTGACGGACGGTCACCCCGGGCGACACCAGCGCGATCGACTCCGAGAACGAGCGCGGCTCGACGGCCAGGCCCAGCTCCCCCTTGTCCGACCAGCACGGCACCACCAGCCGCATCCTGGGCCGCTGGGCCAGCACGCCCAGGCAGTTGAGCGGCCCCTCGGCCCGGCTGACCCGGCTCCTGGCCTGGTTGGCGCCGCTGAACATGCGGACGTGCACCTCCCACTGCCCGGGGCTGAGCGGCCGGCCCATCGCCGCGCTGGTCACGTCCAGGTGGGCCTCGCCCCTGATCTGCACGCGGACCCGGCGGCGGCCGTCGGGCCCGCGCTCGACGTGCTGGGTCATCGGCAGGAAGTGCACCACGCCGGTCGCGCTGTGCCGGACGTAGACGTCGACGCGGGCCCGCTCGACGTCGGCCGTGATGTCGGTGACGTCGTCGGACAGCAGCTTGGTGTCGACCGAGCGCGGCGGGATCCAGTGCAGGCGCTCGCCGTCCACGCGGTACCGGTCGGGCAGGCCGTCGCCGGACATGACCTCCACGGTCAGGCCGAGCACCAGGATGTGGGCGTCCCAGCGCATCTCGGTGAGCTCGGCGCGCAGGCCCGCGCGCCGGGTGGAGTTGGCGAACATGACGATCTGGTCCAGGCGTCCGCGCCGGACGAACGCGGCCACCGCCCGTAGCTGGACCGGCAGGTAGCGGTCGATCCGCTCGGGGAAACGCTCGCCGACGAGCTCCTGGACGACCCGGAAGTGCATGCCCCGGTCCACGGAGGAGTCGGCGAACCTGGCGGTCAGCAGCGGCCTGAGCACGGCGGAGCGGAACCAGTAGGCGTACATGCGGTCGTGCTGGCGGCCGGCGCCGACGTAGGTGTCGATGTCGGTGAGCAGCGTGCTCAGCCCGGCCACGATCACCCGGGGGTCCTCCTCGGGCGCCTCGGGCCGCGGTCCGAGCTGGCAGCAGACCTCCTCGGCCAGGACGGCGATCACCTTGGCGTGAAGGTAGGCCCGCATCACGAACGCCTGCTCGGCCAGCCGGCCGCCGGGCATCGCGAAGCCCAGCTCGTGCTCCTCCAGGAAGGCCCGGCGGTAGAGCTGCTGCGGGACGAGCAGCGTCATCAGGCGCTCGCGCAGGATGTCGGCGCGGGCGGTGCTGCGCTCGAACGCCACCATCGGCGGCCCGTAGTCGCGGGCCAGCCGCCCGATCAGCACGTCGGCGTCGGTCTCGACGGCGCGCTCGTGCATGCGGACCAGCGCGTCGCGCGCCAGCCGGTCGGTCTGGTCGAGGAAGTAGACGTAGTCGCCCTCCGCCGCGGCCACGCCCATGTTGCGGCCGCGGGAGGGCGACCCGGTGTGCGGCAGGTGCAGCACGCGGACGTTCTCGCGGAGATCGGCGATGGTGTCCAGCCGTTCCCCGATGCCGTCCGTGGAGCCGTCGTCCACGAAGATCACTTCGTATTCGGCGGCGGGCAGCGTCTGCTCCAGCGCGGAGCGGATGCACGCGTCCGCGGTGTCACCCGGGTTGTGGACATTGACGATCACACTGACCTTCGCACCCATGCGGCCAGCGTGCGCCGCTCATACACGATCGGGTGAGACGGCTTGCCGATTACAGAAGAAGAGTTGACCTGTTAGTACCATCCTGTGGACTGTGAGTGCCCCCACGCGCCACAGGGCGTGCCGTAACGGCCCTTGATGTAGCCGAGCCCCCACGCGATCTGGGTGCTGGCATTGGTCTGCCAGTCGCCGCCCGCGCTGGCCATCTTGCTGCCGGGCAGGGCCTGCGGGATGCCGTACGCGCCGGAGTAGCGGTTCATCGCCCGCTCGTTCCAGCCGCTCTCCTTCTGCCAGAGCAGCTCCAGGCAGCCCCACTGGTCGGCGCCCCAGCCCTTGGCGGCGAGCATCGACTTGGCGACGGCCTTGTTGCTGCCCGGCGAGGGGTCGCTGCCCGGCGGGAAGTTCGCGGGCGGGAAGCCGCTGCCGCCCGGCGCCTTCTTCGGCACGACCCAGTTGAGCTTCTTGGTGGTGCCGCCGCGGCCCTTCTTGAGCTGGTCGGCCCGGTACGCCTGCTCGGCGGCGTTCTTCAGCGCGTCGGTCTCGGGGTCGGGGGCGAACAGGTTGCCTCCGGCGAGCGCGCCGAGCTGCTCGGCCGTGAACGGGTCGACCGGCGGCTTGCCGGCGTTGTCGACGGCGCGGTAGGCGACGTAACCGCCACCGCCCACGACCACCACCAGGGACACGACGGCGACGGCGACGCGCTTGGGGGTGAAACGCGAAGGCCGGCGACGCGCCGAACGAAGGTCATCCTTCGGGGGGCGCTCACTCAACTGCGGACCGGGGCTCACGATCCATGAGCTTGCCCTGTCATGGGGGGTGGTCCGCAACCGGAACGCGGGATTCGGTTGACGTTCTCTTGGTCAACCAGCAGGTAACAACCTTTTTCACGAAAAATTGTGAGTTTCGTCACAGGTTGAGAGGCGCCTCCCTTCGAGCGCCCGCACCGAAGGGAGGCCGCTTTCAGGCTTCCGCCCCATCTTCAGGATCTGATCCGCACCCGGTCACAGTTTGATGACACAACCCGGGTATAGGGGACATGGAATAATAATGTGCGCGTGGCCGGCATCCTCCTTGTAGAAGACGATCCCTCCGTCCGCACAGCCTTGGAGCTGGCGTTGACGCGGCAGGGACATTCCGTCACGTCCTATGCGACGGGCGAGGAGGCTCTGGACCACATCCGCGCCCGCCGCCCCGAGATCGCGATACTCGACGTCATGCTGCCCGGCATCGACGGCGTCGAGGTCTGCCGCCGCATCCGCAAGCTCGACCAGCTCCCCGTCATCCTGCTCACCGCCCGCGGCGACGACCTGGACGTGGTGGTCGGCCTGGAGGCGGGCGCCGACGACTACGTGGTCAAGCCGGTCGAGCCGCGGGTGCTCGACGCCCGCATCCGGGCCATCCTGCGCAGGGCCGAGTCCGCGACCTCCGACCGCATCACCTTCGGCGACCTCGTGATCGACCGGGGGGCGCTCAAGGTCACGCTGGCCAGCAAGGAGATCCACCTGACGCCGACCGAGCTGCGGCTGCTGCTGGAGCTGGTCCGGCATCCCGGCCAGGTGCTCAACCGCCGCTACCTGCTGCGGGTCGTCTGGGACCACACGCACGTCGCCGACTCGCGGCTGGTGGACGCCTGCGTCCAGCGCGTCCGCGCCAAGATCGAGCCGAGGCCGGCCGAGCCCGTCTTCATCCACACCGTGCGCGGGTTCGGCTACCGGTTCAGCCCTCCGTGATCCCGCTGCCCACCGGGCTGCGGGCGCGCCTGGTCATCACCTTCACCCTCGTCGCGGTCACCGCGTCGACGCTGGTCGCCACCATCGGCTTCGAGCTGGCCAAGACCGCGCTCGTGACCAGGGCCGAGACCACCTCCCTGGACCTGGTGACCCGGGAGCTCGGCCGGATCACCTTCCCCGTGGGCAAGCTCAGGCCGGGCGAGGCGGCGCCGTCCATGAAGGAGCTGGACCAGGTCGTCCGTACGCTGTCCAGCCCCGGCCGCAGCGTCCTGGTCGAGTACGGCAACCTGCTGTCCGCCGACGGCCCGATGACCATGAAGGACGTCCCCAACGAGCTGTACGGCCGGGCCAAGCAGAACGTCGTCACCCAGCGCAAGGTGATCGGCAACGAGCTGTGGCTCATCGTCGGCGCCGAGGTCCACCGGTACGAGCCCGGCGTCGCTCCCGAGGCCACCGGGCTGCGCGCGTTCGTGTTCTTCCCGCTGCACGACGAGGAGAGCCAGCTCACGACGCTGCGCAACACGCTCACCCAGGGCGGCGCGGTGATCGTGCTGATCGCGCTGGTGGTGGCGCTGCTGTCGGCCCGGCAGGTTCTGCTGCCCGTACGGCGGCTCAGCGCGGCGGCGCAGGCGCTCGGCCAGGGCCGGCTGGACACCCGCCTGCCGGTGCACGGCCAGGACGAGCTGGCCGAGCTGACCGCCAGGTTCAACGACGCGGCGGCGGCGCTGGAGCTGAGCGTGTCGGAGCTGCGCTCGCTGGAGGCCATGTCCCGCAGGTTCGTGGCCGACGTCTCGCACGAGCTGCGCACGCCGCTCACCGCCATGACGGCCGTGGCCGACATGCTCTCGGAGGAGGCCGGCCGGCTGCCCGACGCGCCCGCGGAGGCCGTCCGGCTGGTGCTGCGCGAGATCGGGCGCCTGCGCGAGCTGGTCGAGCACCTGATCGAGGTCAGCAGGTTCGACGCCGGCACCGCGACGCTCAACGTGGAGCCCGTGAACGTCGCCGACGCCATCCTGGACTGCCTGGAGGTGCGCGGCTGGAGCGACGAGGTGGACGTCACCGCCTCCCAGGGCCTGACCGTCAATCTCGACCCGAGGAGGTTCGACGTCATCGTGGCCAACCTGGTCGGCAACGCGCTCAAGCACGGCCTGCCCCCGGTGGAGGTCACCGCGCGCGGCACCGAGAACGGCCTGGAGGTGAAGGTGCGCGACCACGGCAAGGGCATCCCCGCCAAGGCGCTGCCGCACGTCTTCGACCGGTTCTTCAAGGCGGGCGCGGGCCGGGCCCGCAGCCAGGGCAGCGGCCTCGGCCTGGCCATCGCCCGCGCCAACGTGCACCTGCACGGCGGCACGATCTCCGTACGCGCCCAGCAGCCGGGCACCCTGTTCACGGTCTGGCTGCCGCACCAATGACGGCACCGATGACCGCACCGATGAAGGGGCGGCGGGTCTTCGTCGCCGCCGCGACCCTGCTGGCCGTGGCCGCCTGCGGCATCTCGCCGACCGACGTCCAGACCAAGGGCGCCGCGCCCACCATCAAGCTCCCGCCGCCCTCGAAGACCATCTACCTGATCAGGAACAAGCAGCTCACCCTCGAACCCGCCGACGTCGAGAACGGCACCGTGGGCAGCCTGCTCGGCGCCCTCTTCGCCGCCTCCGACCAGCCACTCGGCGACCGCACCACCGAGCTGCACGGCCTGGAGTACGTCGGCATGAAGGACTCGCTCGACCCCGTGCAGCGCGACGAGATGCAGCTCCCGCGCACCTCCACGCTGACCGTGTACTTCAAGGGCGACCGGCCGCTGAGCCGGCTCGGCAAGGCCCAGATCGTCTGCACCGCGCAGCAGGACGCCGCGTTCGAGCAGGTCAAGATCGTCCGGGAGAACGACGGCCGCCCCTCCAAGGCGGAGGGACGGCCGTACACCTGCCCGGAGCTCAAGTAGGCCCGCCGCGGCTCACATCGTGATGTCCTCCAGCATCTCCGTCACCAGGGCGGCGATCGGGGAACGCTCGGACCTGGTGAGCGTGACGTGCGCGAAGAGCGGGTGGCCCTTCAGCTTCTCCACCACCGCCACCACGCCGTCGTGCCGGCCGACCCGCAGGTTGTCGCGCTGGGCGACGTCGTGCGTGAGCACCACCCGGGAGTTGGCGCCGATCCGGCTCAGCACCGTGAGCAGCACCCCGCGCTCCAGCGACTGGGCCTCGTCCACGATCACGAACGCGTCGTGCAGCGACCGGCCGCGGATGTGCGTCAGCGGGAGCACCTCCAGCATGCCCCGGTCGAGCACCTCGTCGATCACCTCGGGCGAGGTGATCGCGCCGAGCGTGTCGTAGACCGCCTGCGCCCACGGGCCCATCTTCTCGCCCTCGGTGCCCGGCAGGTAGCCGAGCTCCTGGCCGCCGACGGCGTACAGGGGGCGGAAGACGACCACCTTGCGGTGCTGGCGGCGCTCCAGGACCGCCTCCAGGCCCGCGCAGAGCGCCAGCGCCGACTTGCCGGTGCCGGCCCGGCCGCCCAGCGAGACGATGCCGATCTCCGGGTCCATCAGCAGGTCCAGCGCGATGCGCTGCTCGGCCGAGCGGCCGTGCAGGCCGAAGACCTCGCGGTCGCCGCGGACCAGGCGGACGGACTTGTCCGGCGCGACCCTGGCGAGCGCCGATCCCTTGGCCGACAGCAGCCGCAGGCCGGTGTGCGCGGGCAGTTCCCTGCCCTCCTCCAGGTCGGCCGTGCCCTTGTCGAAGAGCGTCTCGACGTCCTCGGCCGTCACCTGCAGCTCGGCCATCCCGGTCCAGCCGGACTCGACCACCAGCTCGGCGCGGTACTCCTCGGCCGCCAGGCCGATCGAGGCCGCCTTGACCCGCATGGGCAGGTCTTTGGAGACCAGCACGACGTCGCAGCCCTCGGCCGCGAGCGAGCGCGCGACGGTCAGGATGCGCGTGTCGTTGTCGCCCAGGCGGAACCCGACGGGCAGGATGGACGGATCGCTGTGGTTGAGCTCAACCCTGATCGTTCCATCCCCTGTCGGCATCGGCTCGTCGAGCCTGCCGTGCTGAACCCGCAGGTCGTCGAGGTAGCGCAGGGCTTTCCTCGCGAAGTAGCCGAGCTCGGGATGGTGCCGCTTACCTTCCAGCTCCGTGATGACCACGATGGGAAGGACGACGTCGTGCTCGGCGAAGCGCGTCAATGCCGCCGGGTCGGCCAGCAGGACCGAGGTGTCGAGCACGTACGTGCGCTTGGCCGGCTGGTGAGTAGGGTTGCTCGAGGACACTGCCACACGTTCTCCCCCGGGCGCCCATAGGTGCGGGCACCCTGCAGACGAGGTGGGAACCGGACCGGACCCGCGTCCCCGACCGCAACCTGCCGGCGGAGCCGGACTCCGGCCCCCCTCAGCAGATTTCGGTGCAAAGGCGGGCCCTCTCCGGGATGCCCGGCCTGTGGCCGGACACTTCCAACGTTACGTCTTGGATACCCGAATGTCGCATCAAGAACCGTAACGCCGGTGTCTCGCAGCGTAATCGCGCAGCGCCCGCAGGAAATCGACCCTGCGGAAGTCCGGCCAGTAAGCCTCGTGGAAGTAGAACTCGGAGTGAGCGCTCTGCCACAACATGAATCCGGACAGACGCTGCTCGCCCGACGTACGGATGAGGAGGTCCGGGTCGGGTTGGCCGCGAGTGTAGAGATGCTCCGCGATGTGTTCGACATCGAGGACCTCGACAAGGTCCTCGATGCTGGCGCCCTTACTCGCATGCTCCTGGAGGAGTGAGCGCACCGCATCGGCAATCTCACGTCTTCCTCCATACCCAACTGCAACGTTCACAATCAGGCCCGGACGGTGTGATGACGCTTCTTTTGCGTTTTTCAGGACATTGGCCGTCCGGTCGGGGAGGAGGTCGAGCGCGCCCACCGGGCTGATCCGCCAGCCCTCGTCCACGAGCTCCTGGACCACGTCCTCGATGATGCGCAGCAGCGGCTCCAGCTCCTCGCGCGGCCGGTTGAGGTTGTCGTTGGACAACATCCAGACGGTGACGACCTCGACGCCCGTCTCCCGGCACCAGCCGAGCAGCTCCGATATCTTGTCCGCGCCCTTGCGGTGGCCGGTGGCCACGTCGCGCATGCCCATGGCGCGCGCCCAGCGGCGGTTGCCGTCGATGATGACCCCGACATGCCGGGGAACGCTGTCCTTGGACAGCTTGGTCTCCAGCCGGTGTTCGTACAGCCGGTAGACCAGGTCGCGCAGGCCCACGGAGTGCCTCCCCAGCGGTGCTGTGCCTTTGGTCGAATGACCCAACAGGCAATTATCACCGCGTTTCGCCCGTGCCTGCTCCCCCAATCGGATTCCTGGCGAGATCTCTTCCGCCGAGGCACCCCTCGGCCTCATGGACCAGTTCGCGGACGAAATCGGACAACTCCGCCGACGTCAGGACGGCCCTCATGCCCACGCCGGTGGCCCCCCATGCCTCGACGTAGGCCCTGCGGGTCAGCCGCCACTGACCCGGCGCGGGCTGCCAGATGGGGATGGTGCGCAGTTGGCAGCGCAACTCGCCGCCGCCCACCAGCCCCGAGCGGGTGCGGTAGCGGAAGGAGAACAGCTCGCTCTCCGGCTCCTCGTCGGGGAAGCGGTCGTCGGGGTCGTTCCACCGCCTGGCCGCCCCCCTTCCCTGCCGCGCCTCGTCGACCCCGCGCGCCAGGCGCGCGAGCAGCCAGCCGCACCGCTCCCCCACGCTGCCGTACGGCGTGCCGTCGCGATGAAGCTCAAGGGTGATCTCGTACGGCGTGCCGACGGTGTCCGTGCACGCGACGGGCGTGACGGTCAGGTACGATCCATCGACACAGCGTAGTCCCCCCACGCCCTTCCCCGTTTCCGGCCCCAAGTCAGCTAAACCCGTAGAAACCCCTGGCTGTGTCCCCGAGGACCAGGTCCCGGTCGGTTCCGCCGAGCAGCGCGCCGGTGACCTCCCAGACCGTCCGGTAGTCGGCCGCCTGCAGGGCCACCGGCCAGTCGCTGCCGGCCATCAGCCGGTCCGGGCCGAACAACTCGACGGCGTGCTCCACGTACGGCCGCAGGTCCTCCACCGTCCAGTTCCGGTGGTCGGCCTCGGTGACCAGGCCGGAGACCTTGGCGTACACGTTGGGGAAGCGGGACGCGCGAGCCAGCCCGCCGGCCCACGGCTCCCACTCGTGGTCCCTGATGCGCGGCTTGGACAGGTGGTCCACGACGATCTTCAGGGACGGGTGCCGTCCGGCCAGCGTGACCACGTGGTCGAGGTGCCTGGGCAGCAGCGAGACCACGTCGAACGTCAGCCCGGCCGCCGCGAGCAGGCCCAGCGACTCCAGCACCTCGTCGCGGACCAGCCAGTCGGGATCGGGCTCGTCGTGAATCAGGTGCCGGACGCCGCGGAACTTCGGATGGCCGGCGTACCGGGCGATCGCCCCGGCGGCCTCGTCCGGGCGCAGCAGCGGGATCCATCCGACCACCGCGCCGACGAAGTCGTGGGCGTCGGCCAGGGCCAGCAGGGCGTCGGTCTCGGCGTAGGAGTCGGCGGCCTGCACCAGAACCGTCCGGTCCACACCGGCCCGTTCCAGCTCGGGGGCCAGGTCGTGCGGCGCGTAGGTCCGGTAGAGCACGCCCGCCTCGGGGGTGAGCCAGGGGTAGTCGCCGGTTTCGAGGTCCCAGAAGTGCTGGTGCGCATCGACAATCACTCCCCAAACCTAGGATGTCTCGATATTTCAGAGCAAGGGGTGCCAGCCGTGCTGACGCCAGCCCGGCGGCTGGTGCCACTCGGTCCAGCCGAAGCCGGTGGCGCCGTCCTCGGACGCCAGCTCGCACAGCGCCCTCGGGAACTCGGCCACCGCCCCGTCGGGCGAGACCAGCGTCACGGGGGCGAACGTGACCGGCCGCACGGTCACCGCGCGGCCCGGGAAGCTCAGCAGCGTCTCCGCCGGGCGGTCGCCGTCGAACCGGGTGCCGGCCGTGAAGCCGTCCGCGTGCTGGATCCCGCCGCCGGGCGGCACCGTGAACGCCGGCCACGGCAGCGGCGTGCCCAGGTTGACCTGGGTGCCGTGCAGGTGGGTGCCGTCGGAGAGCCGGCCGCTGCTCCACGTCCAGGAGAGCGACCACCAGTCCCTGACGCCCCAGCTGTGGTCGCGCTCGCCGTGGCCGTGGAAGGGGCGGCCGTCGACCGTCCCGGTCACCTCGCAGGGGACCTCGTAGCGGGGGGTGAGCTGGTAGCCGTACACGCCGCCGCGGGTGTGCCATTCGAGGTCGAGCGACAGGCCGGGGGCGGCCAGGCGCAGCCGGGCGGTGCGCAGGGGGTCGGGCGCGGCCAGGTCGGCCTCGTAGGCGTCGGCGGACATCGTCAGGCCGGTCGGCGGGGCCTCGTGGTCGGTGATCTCCACCAGGCCGCCGCCACGCCGGACGAGCCGGGCCCAGAACCAGGTGCGCCTCCAGTTGGGGTAGAGCCCGATGCGGACGTATCCGCCCAGCTCACCGTCGTCGGATACGAAGTCGAGATAGTAGGACTCGTTCCACAGCGGGTCGTCGCCCGGCTGGTGGAGCTGCTCGTCCTGCTCACCGAGGGGCCAGTCGCCCATGTTGACGATGCGCATGCCGGACCGCCTCCCAAGCGCTTGCTCCGAGCAAGCCTAGCGGCGATCCCGGCGGAACACGAAGAACAGGCGAGCCCACCCGCGCGGCTTCCCGGCCGCCATGAGCCCGCGGGCGCGCAGCCAGGCGGCGAAGTCGTCGGCGTCGGCCCGGTAGCCGGGCGGCGGGACGGCACGGGCCGCCGCGTAGGCGGCGAACTCCGCGGCCAGGGCGGGCCCGGCGGCACGGGCGGCGTCCGGGCGGAGCCTGGCCACCACGCCGCGCCGCTTGGCGACCAGGGCGGAGGCCTGCACGCGCAGCCGTCCGGTGTCGAAGCCCGCCGGCGGATCCGCCCCGGCCACCAGGCAAGCGACGACCCGCCCCTGCGCCTCCGCCAGCCGCGCCCGCGCCTCCTCACTCACCGCGTCCCCGCGCCGCGCCCGCGCCTCCTCACTCACCGTGCCCGCCCACGGTTCCCGCGCGCCCTGCCACGGCCTGCTCGGCCGGGGACATGGCGGCCCGGATGCGGGCCAGTTCGCCGGCGAGCGCGGCGTCGGCCGGGTAGTCGTCGTCCCACTCCAGCAGCACCCCGGGCGGCCTGGTCCGGGCGCACAGCTCGGTCAGCAGGCCGAGGACGGCCGGCGGCACGGCGGCGGTGTGCGTGTCGTGCCAGATGCCGTGGTGCTCGTGCCCACCGGCCACGTGCACGTACGCCAGGTGTTCCAGCGGCAGCGCGTCCAGCGCGTCCACGGCCGACAGCCCCAGGTTGACCTGGGCGGCGTACAGGTTGGCGACGTCCACCAGCAGCCCCACCCCGGTACGTTCCACCACCTCGGCCAGGAAGCGGGCCTCGGTCAGCTCGTCCTCCGGCCAGCCGAAGATCGCCGCCACGTTCTCCAGGGCCAGCGGCACGGGCAGCGCCTCCTGGGCCAGCCGCACGTTCTCCACGACGATCTCCAGCGACTCCCGCGTCCGCGGCACCGGAAGCAGGTGCCCCGCCTCCACGCCGCCCCCGCGGACGAACGCCAGGTGCTCGCTGACCAGCGGCGAGTCCAGGGCCCGCGCGCAGGCCGCGAGGTGGGCGAGCCGGGCCGGGTCCGGCCGCTCGGCGCCGCCGACGCCGAGCGAGACGCCGTGCGGGATCACCGGCATGCCCCTGGCCCGCAGCACGCGCAGCGACTCGGGCAGGTCGCCGGGGTCGATGTTCTCGGCCACCACCTCGACGAACCCGACGCCCGCCATCCGCTCGATCGTCAGGTCGAGCTCGGGCCGCCAGCCGATGCCCACCCCCAGGTCCGGCAGGTCCGGCATGTCAGCTCCCTCCGCCGCCGCAGCCGCCCCCGCAGCCGCCGCCTCCGCAGCCGCTCCCGCCGCCGCACCCCGCCGTGCCGCAACCGCCCGCGCCCGCGCTGTGCGACTGGTCGCCGGCACGCCGCCGCCTGGTGGCGACCGTACGGGCCGGGGAGCCGTCGAGCGCGAGGACCAGGTTGGCGTCGTTCAGCTCGCCGAGACCGTACAGCGCGACGGCCACCGGGCCCGCGGACGTGCCCGGCGGGTGGTCCAGCTTGGCCCGGTCGAGCGCGGCCTGCCCGGAAGCGGTGAGATCGGTGGGGAACGTGCGCCGGTGTCCGGCGATGGCGGTCGGCGCGCCCACGACCGTCCCGGCCAGGACGCCGAGCGCGGCCAGGGGAAGCGGCGAGGTGCCCTCGGCGGCCACCGACAGCGCCTCCACGGCCGCCCCGGCGAGCGCCAGCAGCGCCAGCACCCGTAACCGGACGATCAGCCGGTCCACCTGGGTGAAGGAGCCGGTGGGGTGGACGGCGCCGATCCTGCCCAGCCGGTACCTGAGCCCGTCCAGGGTCTCGCCCTGGCTCACGCGTTCCCTGATCGTGCTCGCCCACGCGCCGGGGTTGCGCTCGACCTCGTCCAGGACGGCGTCCTCGACCGGCTCACCGGTGCTCCGCGCGCCGGCCACCTGGTGCACCCGTCCGTCGCGGGACACGCGTACCGCCCCCGAGGCCGCCAGCAGCCCGACGGCGGTGTCGGCGACGCGCCTGGGGCCGCCCGCCAGGAAGGCCAGCTCGTAGGGGCCGAGATCGTGCGGCCGGGGCTCGACGGCGGCCCCCCGGATGGCGGCGTGCTCGCGCCGGACCGCGAGAACGGTGACCCCGGCCGCCGCGGCCAGCGCCACCGCCAGGATGAGAAGGAACAGATCCATACGCCCTCCCCTCGTGCGGCCCGTCGGGCCGCGTACCGGGAAGACGTATAAGGCAGGCATAAAGGTTCCGGGAACGATCAGGACGCCCCCGCGCGGTGCGGCGGCCCCCCCCCCCCCCCCCCGCCGCCCCGGGGAAGCGAGCCCGGCGGTCACGGCGTCGGTCTGGTGCCACCCATCCATAGGC
>NZ_JBEXYK010000066.1:0-57097 GCF_040630865.1 Nonomuraea sp. NPDC005730 | reverse complement strand
GCCGTCCACCGAGTAGCCCTGGGCGGGACTCCAGGAGCGCAGGGTGACCAGGCCGCCGGAGCCGGCCCGGCATCCCGACGGGCTCGCCTGCGTCATGTACACCTCCGGCTCGACGGGCACGCCCAAGGGCATCGCGGTCACGCATCGCAACGTGGTGGCGCTGGCGTCCGACCGGTGCTGGACGGGGGGCGCGCACCGGCGCGTGCTGATGCACTCCCCGCCCGCCTTCGACGCCTCGACCTACGAGTTGTGGGTGCCGCTGCTCAACGGGGGTCAGGTCGTGGTCGCGCCGGAGGGCGAGGCGGATCACCAGTCGCTGGCCCGGGTGATCAGGGACAGCGGGGTGACGGGGCTGTTCCTCGCCGCGGGCCTGTTCCACCTGCTGGCCGAGGAGTCCCCCGGGTGCTTCGGGAACGTGCGCGAGGTGTGGGCGGGCGGTGACGTGGTCTCCCCCGCCGCGGTGGGCCGGGTCACCGGCGCCTGCCCCGGCACGGTCGTGGTCAACGGGTACGGCCCGACGGAGACCACGACGTTCGCCACCCGGCATCGCGCACCGGCGACCGGCGGGACGTTCCCCATCGGCCGCCCCATGGACAACACCCGGGTGTACGTCCTGGACGGCGCCCTGCGGCCGGTGCCGCCCGGCGTCGTGGGCGAGTTGCACATCGCCGGCGCGGGCGTGGCCCGCGGCTATCCGGGGCGTCCGGGGCTGACCGCCGAGCGGTTCGTCGCCTGCCCCTTCGGCCCGGCGGGCGAGCGGATGTACCGGACCGGCGACCTCGTCCGGTGGCGGGCCGACGGCGCTCTGGACTTCGTCGGCAGGACCGACGACCAGACCAAGCTCAGGGGCTTTCGCGTCGAGCCGGGAGAGGTCGAGGCGGCCGCGGCGCGGCACCCCGAGGTCGCGCGGGCGGCGGCGGTCGCGCGGGCGGCGGCGGTCGCGCGGCCGGCCGGCGCCGGGGACCGGCGGCTGGTGCTCTACGCCGTGCCGGCCGCCGGCGCGAGCCTGGACGCCGCCGCGCTGCGCGCGTTCGTGGCCGCGTCGCTGCCCGGCTACATGGTGCCCGCGGCCGTGGTGATCCTGGACACCCTGCCGCTCAACGCGAACGGCAAGGTCGATCGGCGGGCCCTGCCGGAGCCGGAACCGTCCCCGCGGGCCGAGCCGCGCGCGGCGCGCACCCCGCTGGAGAGGCTGCTGTGCGACGTCTTCGCCGACGTGCTGGAGCTGGACCGGGTCGGCGTCGACGATTCCTTCTTCGACCTGGGCGGCCACTCGCTGACGGCCTCGCGGCTGGTCGGCCGGATCCGTTCGTCGTTGCGGGTCGAGCTGCCGATCCGGGCGTTGTTCGAGACACCGACCGCGGCCGGGCTGGCCGAGACGCTTTCGAGGAGAGGAGACCTCGGTGGACGACAAGATCTTTCAGGCTGACGTCCGTGACGGGACGCAGGCGGCGGCCGAGGACTACCTGGACCGCATCTCCCGGCACGAGGTGGTGCGCGCGGTGCGCGCCTCGGCGCTGGACCTGCTGTCGGTCGCCCCCGGCGAACGCGTGCTGGACGCCGGGTGCGGGCTCGGCGAGATGTCCAGGGAGTTCGCCCGGCTGGTGGGACCGGCCGGGACGGTCACCGCCGTGGACCTGAATCCCGTGATGCTGGCCGCCGCCGAGCGCAGGCATGCCGCCGCCGAGCCGGGCGCCGGAACGGTCGCCTACCGGCTCGGCAACCTGCCCGCCCTCGGCTACGCGGACGCGTTCGACGTGGTGTGGTGCGAGCGGGTGCTGCAGCACGTGCCCGATCCCGACGCCGCCGTCCGCGCGCTGGCCGGGGCGCTGGCCCCCGGCGGGCGCGTATGCGTCGTGGACGTCGACTGGAGCGGGCTCGTCATCGACGGGGTGGAGGAGTCGCTGACCTTGCGGGTGCTGGACGCCTTCAGGGAGAAGATCTCCCATCCGGCCGTCGGGCGCACCCTGCGCCGCAGGCTCGTACGGGCAGGACTGGCCGAACCCGAGCTGCGGGCGGTCCAGGCGGTGTCCGCCTCCCTGGCGGAGGCGGCGTCCGTGGTGCCCGTGCTGGGCAGGCAGGAGTCCGGCCTGGTGCCGGAGATCGACAGGAGCGCGTGGTTCCACTCGCTGGAGCTGGCCGACGCGAGGGGCGAGCTGACCATCGCCATGCCCGTCTACCTGGCCGTCGCGGTGAAGCCGTCTTGTGGCCGGACCTGAAAGGCGTCTGCCGGGCGCGTTAAGCGGCCATCAGTGATCCATAAGACCGTTCCTGTTCGCTGTTCACCGGCGGGCCCCGGCGGCCACCGGGAACGTCCCGAACCCGATCAGGCATGAGGTTGTGGCGTGAGCATGAGCACGACAGGCACCGACGAGCAGGTGAGCGCGGATCTCCACGTGCTGGAGGACCTCGTGCGGGCCGCCCTGCGACGGGCCGCCGGGGGCGGGTGGGACGTCCGCCACCGCGCGCCGTGGACGTACGCGGCTCCCCGGCAGGCCGGGACGCGGGACCAGGGATGGAAGCTGCACGTGTCGGCGACGCCGCTGTCGGCTCCCGTCGTGCTGGCGCGGGCGGCCGAGGTGCTGGTGCGGCATCGGTGCCCGTTCAAGTATGCGGCCACGTTCGCCGACCTGACCGGGCTGCTGTCCAGGAACGTCCATCGGGGCTCGGCCGGCAAGTTCATCACCGTCTACCCCCCGGACGACGAGGCGGCGACGGCGATCGCCGAGGACCTGCACCGGGCCACGTACGGCCTGCCGGGCCCGCCCGTCCTGTCCGACCGGGCCTACCGGCCGGGCAGCCTGGTCCACTACCGCTACGGCGTGTTCTCCGCGCGCAGCGTGCTCGACAACGACGGCGTCCACAGCTCGCCGCTGACCGCCCCCGACGGCACCTGCCAGGTGGACCGGCGCAACGCCTGGTACTCGCCGCCGGAGTGGGCCGCCTGCCCGTTCGAGTCCGGTCGGGCGCCGGTGCGGACCACCGCGCCGGAGGCCGTCGAGCTGGCCGGCCGGTTCGTGGTGCGTCAGGCGATCCGCCACGGCGCCAAGGGCGGGGTGTTCCTGGCGGCGGACCGGCTCTCCGGCGCCCAGGTCGTCATCAAGCAGGCGCGCCCGCACATCAGCGCCACCCTGCAGGGCCAGGACGAACGCGACCGGCTCCGCCACGAGGCCGACATGCTGGACCTGTTCGGGCCGCTCGGTGTGACGAGCCGCAAGGTCGCCCTGTTCACGCAGGGGGACAACCTGTTCCTGGCGCAGGAACACCTCGACGGCGCCGTGCTGACCACCTGGGCGGGGCAGGCGAAGGCCGCCGGCCCGGACGGCTGGCCGGACGTGGCGCTGACCGCGGTGCGCGCGCTGGCCGGCCTGGTCGCCGCCGTGCACGAGCGGGGCTTCGTGCTGCGGGACCTGACGCCGAACAACGTCATCGTCGGCCCGGACGGCTCCTGCCGGCTGGTCGACCTGGAGATGGCCGCCGTCCCCGGCACGCCCGTCACCAAGGCCTACACCGCCGGCTACGCGCCGCCCGAGCAGGTGCGCGGGCCGATGTACGGGCCGGCCGCGGGGGCCGAGGCGGACCTGTACGCCCTGGGCGCGACGGTGCTGCACCTGGCCACGGCCTGCCGGCCGCTGCTCGGCTCCGACGAGCCGCCCGCGGGCCGCTCGTGGGACACCCGGGTGCGCGGGCTGGTCGAGGTGGCGACCGAGGGCGACGCCGTGGCCCGGGGCGGGCACGGGCCGGCGGGTCGCCGTCCTGCTCGGCGCGCACGCGCCGCTGGTCGGCCTGCTCGTGCTGTCCCGTCCCCTGATCGAGGGCGGCCGGCTGAGCGCGGGAGAGGTGGTGGGGGCGGTGACGTACCTGTTCACCGGTCTGGAGCCGGCGCTGCGCACGATCCTCGACACCCTCGGCGGGTGGGGGGTCGGGCTCGCGGCGACCACCCGGCGGATCGCCGAGACGATCGCCGTCCCCGGCCCGGTGGACCCGGCCGCCCCGGCCACCGCGACAGCCGTCCCGAACGGCCACGAGCTGCGGGCCGAACGCCTGACGTTCGCCTATGCCGCGCGGGCCACGCCGGTCGTGCGGGACCTGGACCTGACGATCGGCGAGGGCGGGCATCTCGCGGTGGTCGGGCCCAGCGGCGTCGGCAAGTCCACGCTGGCCCTGCTGATGACCGGGCTGCTCCGGCCCACCGGCGGCCGGGTGCGGCTCGGCGGACGCCCCCTGGCCTCGATCCCCGGCGCGTTGGTGCGGCGCCGGATCGCGCTGGTGCCGCAGGAGGCGTACGTCTTCGCCGGGACGGTCCGGGAGAACCTGGCGTACCTGTGGCCGCCCGGCGAGAGCCCGGACGACGAACGCCTGCACGCGTCCGCGGCCGCCGTCGGCGCCGGACCGCTCGTCGAACGGCTGGGCGGCATCGACGGGGAGATCGAGGAGCCGTCCGCGCTGTCGGCCGGGGAGCGGCAGCTCGTCGCCCTGGCCCGCGTGCACGCCTCGCCCGCCGACGTCCTGATCCTGGACGAGGCGGGCTGCCACCTCGATCCGGCCGCCGAGCTGCGCGCGGAGCTGGCGCTGGCGGCCCGCCCCGGCACCCTGGTCGTGATCGCGCACCGCATCAGCTCGGCCGCCAGAGCACGCCAGGTCCTGCTGATGGACGGGACCACCGTGCTCACCGGCACCCACCTGGAACTGATCGACCGGTCCCCCTGTACGCCGACCTGGTCGGCCGCTGGCACGACGACGGGACACGGTGACGGGACACGGTGACGGGACACGGTGACGGCAGGCCGGCGGCCCGTCAGGCCCCGGCGGCGCCGGTGCCGGCGTCCAGCACGGACTCCAGCACGGCCAGGAAGTGGTCGACCGGCCCGATGCAGGCCACCGCCGACCCCCCGGAGATGCGCCCGGCGTAGGGCAGCAGCTTCTCGTACGTCGTCCAGCAGGCCGCCACGTCGCCGGCGGCGGCCTGGGCCGCGCCCTGGAGGCAGGTCATGGTCAGCCACGACCAGTCCATCGGCGGGGCGGGCCACCCCTGCCCGGCCAGGGCCACGGCCTGGCTCCGGCGCCCCTGGGCGCACAGCTCCAGCACCCGGGCGTCGTGCTCCACGGTGGGGTGGATGCCGCTGATCAGGTCGATGAGCGGCCCGGCCTCGGCCATGGCGCCGCGCTGGTAGTACAGCATGAGGCGGCCGTTCACCGCGACGGCGCCCGCGTACCACATGCCGATCCGCTTGGCCTGCCGCTCGGCTTCGCCGTACACCGCGTCGGCCTCGGTGAACCGGCCGGCCAGGGTGAGCCGGTTGGCCCGCCACATGGTGTGCTGGAAGCGCGGCCACGGCAGTTGCAGGTCGTCGAGCAGCGCCTCGCAGCGGGCGGCCGCCAGGTCCGCCCCGGCCAGGTCGTGCATCTCCAGCCGGTAGTGGGTGTCCATCATGTGGGCGAGCAGCTCGAAGCCCGGCGTCCGGGTCCGCGCGGCCAGGCCGTGCAGCTCCTCGGCGATCTCCATGAGCTCGGCGATGTGGGTCGCCTGCGGCACGGACAACGCGCGCGCGTTCAGCGCCCGCATGAGCAGATGCGGGTCGGCGATCCGGCGGGCCATCGCGACGGCCTCGGCCGACAGCGACAGGCATCGCAGGTCGTCGTCGCTGCCGTTGTACAGTTCCTGCGCCAGGCCGCCGAGCAGCAGCGCCCGCTCGACGCTGTCGGTCGCGGGCAGCGCGCTCAGCGTGGCCTCGAACTGCTCGACCAGCCGCAGTTCCACCGGTTCGTACGGGTTGCGCAGCGTCCAGATGGCCGGCGCGTCCAGTGCGGTGAGCGCGCGGGTGGTCAGGGCGGGGTCCGCCTCGGCGCGCTGGGCGACGCGCAGGGCCTGGGCCCGCAGGTCGCGCGCGCCCATGGCGTCCCCGGCGTCCAGCAGGGCGCGCACCTGGTGCAGCAGGAGTTCCACGTGCTGGGCGGGGTCGCCGTCGCAGGCGCCGTGAGCGGCGACGGCCCGTCCCCACCAGGCGGCGGCCTCCTCGTGCGCCATGCGCCGGCTCGCCTGCCCGGCCGCCGCGCGGGCCCAGTGCGCCGTCTCCCGGTACGCCAGCGGCCCGGCCTCCACGGCGTGGTGGGCGATGACGGTCACGTCGGTGCTCGGCCTGGCGGACAGGGCCCTCATCACCTCCCGGTGGATCACGCCCCTGCGCAGCGGCGGGACGCCGGCGATCAGCGTCTCCCTGACCAGGTCGTGGACGAACGTCATGACCCCGTCGCCGCTGGTGACCAGCCCTGCCTGGGCGGCCCAGTCGAGCAGCTCGTAGGTCTGCTCCGGCCACGACGCGCAGGCCCGGAACACCTCGACGACCAGGCCGGGATCGAAGCTGCGGCCGATCAGGGCGGCCGGCTGGAGTATCTCCGTCGCCCGCGGCCCGAGCATGGCCAGCCGCCGGCGGATCAGGTCGGACACCGCGTCGGGCACGACCTCCAGGCCCTGCCCCTGCGCCATCAGCCGGACGCTCTCGCGGACGAAGAACGGGTTGCCACCGGTACGCCGGGTCAGCAGTTCGGCCGTGGAGCCGTCCACCGGGACGCCCATCTCCCGGGCGAGCGTCCCGACATCTGCGGCGTCGAGGCCGCTCAGCCGGATGCGCACGAGGTCGTAGCGGGCGAGCTGGTACAGCACCTCGCCCACCGAGAGGTTGAAGGCGTCGCCGGGAGAGGCGCCCGGGGTGATCGTCCGGTCGTCGTGCGCCGCGTCGCGAAAGGCGGTGACCAGCAGCAGCGGGCGCTCGCCCGGGTACGCCTCGGACAGCACGGCGACGTCCCTGAGCAGTTCGAGCGTGGCGGAGTCCGCCCAGTGCAGGTCGTCCAGGACGATCACCAGGGGACGGGTGCGTGCGGCCTCGACGAGCCACCGGGCGACGGCCCGGTTGCGGTGCGGCGACGCCGGCGCGCCGGTGGGCCAGTCGTCGTCCAGCAGCCCGCTCAGCGCCTGGCGCTCCGCGGGCGGCACGGTCCCGGCCAGCGCGCGCAGCACCTGGAGCCACGGCCACAGCGGCGGCACGCCCTCCCCTCCGCGGCAGCGGCCCCACAGCACCAGATGGCCCAGGTCCCCGCAGTCGTCGCGGAACGCCTGCAGCAGCCGGGTCTTGCCGATGCCGGGCTCGCCGCTGACCGCGGCGACCACGACGCCGTTGTGGTGCGCCGCGCCGGGCAGTGCCGCCAGCTCCGCCAGCCCCCGCTCGCGGCCGATCAGCCGTCCTCGCGCCGCGCGCCGGGCCTGATCGGCCCGCGCGGACGCGGCCTCACCGGTGTGCGTGGGTACCCCGGCGACCTCCGCGCCGCCGCCCGCCACCGGCGCGACGGCCTCGGGACGGACCAGGGACAGCCGCACGGGGCCCGGCTCGGGCGGCGGGGTGATCGACTGCGCCTGCCGGAGGATGTCCTTCTCCAGTTCCCGCAGCTCGGGTCCGGGATCGAGGCCGAGCTGGTCGGCGATGACCTTCCGCGCCCTGCGTAACGTGGCCAGCGCGTCGGCCTGCCGCCCGGACCGGTAGAGAGCCAGGGCGCGTAACCACCACAGCCGCTCCCGCAGCGGGTGCTCCGCCGTCTCGGACTCCAGCTCGTGGATCACCGGCTGCGGGCGGCCGACGTCCAGCAGCGCATGGGCGCGGGACTCGATCGCGTTCATGCGCAGCTCGCCCAGGCGGTTCACCTCCGCGGCGGCCCACAGCTCGTCGGCGAACTCGCCGTAGGGGACGCCGCGCCAGAGCCCGAGTGCCTCCTCCAGCAGGGGCAGCGCCTCCGCGGGCGGGCGCAGCTCGGCGTCCGTGACCAGCTTGCCGAAGCGCAGCGCGTCGACGTCCGTGGTGGCCAGGAGATAGCCGGGCCTGCGGGCCACCAGCAGCCTGGGCGGCGTGCGCGGCGCGCGTGCCGGCTCCAGCACCCGGCGCAGGTTCGACACGTAGACGTGGACGGAGCCCACCGCGGTCACCGGCGGCCTGCCCTGGTAAAGGTCCTCGATCAGCGTGTCGGTGGAGACGACCGTCCCGGCGGCGGCCACCAGCCGGGCGAGCAGGGCACGCTGCCGCGGCCCGCCGAGGCTGATCGGGCCGCGGGCGCCGAGGATCTCGAACGGCCCGAGCACCCGGAACCGCACGCCCTCCTCCCGGCCGCCCGCCTCCCCGGCCCCGCTGCCCGAGCCCTGCCGTCCGAGCCCTCCGCACCGTTCCCCATCGGCTGTCTCCTCGTGACGAGAGGTTCGCGACATCGCTCCATCGTGGCCGCTGCCCGGCCCGGTCTCGTCACTCGTGAGGGTGATGCGGAAATCAGCCCGGGGCGGGACGCGCGGCACGCCCCCGGCGGCGGGCGGGGTCGCGGGGCTCGTACCGCCAAAGTTGACGATCTTCTCAACCCACGGGCTGACGCCACCGGCAGGCCGCGGGTCCTACCGTCTTGGCAGCTCTCCGCATCGCCATGTCCCGGAACGTGCCGGGATCCCGTCATGCCTGCCACCAGGGCCGCAGCCGAGGAGCAACCGTGAGAAGACGTTGGAGCGCGGCAATCGCGAGCGTGCTCGCGCGTCCTTGCCGACCGAGCACGCCGGGCCGACCGCGGGGGCCTGCCCGGCGTGCTGGACGCTGAACCAGGTCATCCGCAGCAGCATCGCAGCTCGCGCTGGTACCAGGCCAGGCACCGGTAGCGGGGGTCTGCAACTTCTGCGGCAGTCGATGTCCACCCCCGGTTCGATGCGCCGGGGGTGGCGCCGGGGTTAGCGTGACGGGTGCCCTTCACCGCCCCGTCCCTCGTCCGGCGGGTGTTCGCGGTCCACCCGCTGCTGCTCGACGGCGCCGTGGCCCTGACGCTCGTCGTCGGCACCTGGCTGTGGGAGATGTTCGAGCCGGGCCGGGGCCGGCCCGGTGACGCCCTGTCGGTGACCTTGACCGTGCTGGTCAACGCGCCGCTGGCGCTGCGCAGGGTGACACCGGTGGCCGTGCTGCTGGTGTCGGTGGGCGCCTCGCTGGTCTACCACGTGCTGGGCTACCACCTCGGGCTCAACAGCATCGGGCCGCTGGTGGCGCTCTACTCCGTGGCCGCGCACCGGTCGTGGGCGTGGTGCGCGGCCGGTTCGGTGCTGATCGTCGTCGAGTGGACCTACGCCTCGGTGCAGCAGCCCGGCCTGGCGCTGTGGTCGGCCGCCGCGCAGTCGTGCATCGTGGCGGCCTGCGGGGTGGGCGCGGGCACCAGCGTGCGGCTGCTGTCGGAGCGCACCGCGCAGCTCGCCGACCTCGCCGCGCAGCTGCGCGCGGAGCAGGGCGCCGCCGCCCGGCGGGCGGTCACCCGCGAACGGGTGCGCATCGCCCGCGAGTTGCACGACGTCGTCGCTCACCACATGTCGGTCATCTCCGTACAGGCCGGGCTGGGGCGCTACGTGGCGCTGAGCGATCCGGCCACCGCCCACGCCACGCTGGGCGTCATCGCCGACACCAGCCACGAGGCGCTGACCGAGATGCGCCGGCTGCTGTCGATCCTGCGCATCGAGGCCCACGACGACGACGAGGGCCTCTACGCCACCGCGCCGGGCCTGCTGGCCCTCGACCCGCTGGTCGAGCGCATGCGCGGGGCGGGCGTCGGCACCGAGCTCGTCGTCGAGGGCCGGGCCCGGCCGCTGCCGTCCGGCCTCGACCTGTGCGCCTACCGCATCGTCCAGGAGTCGCTGACGAACGTGCTCAAGCACGCCGATCCCGGCCGGGTCGAGATCCACATCGGCTACGGTCCGGCCACGCTGACGTTACGCGTCAGCAACGACGGCGCCGCCGTCCAGGTGGCCGACGGGCCTTCCGGCGGCCACGGGTTGATCGGCATGACTGAACGTGTCAGGCTCTACCAGGGGTCGATCACCGCCGGGCCGCTGCCCGGGGGCGGGTTCGAGGTGCTGGCGACCTTCCCGCTCCCCGCACCCGGTGCCGACGACCGGCCGCCGTGACGACCGTGAAGCAGGTGCGAGATCAAAGTCCTCGTGGTCGACGACCAGGTGCTCATCCGCGCGGGTCTGGCCGCGCTGCTGCGCGCCGCGGGCCTGGAGGTCGTGGGCGAGGCCGCCGACGGGGAGGAGGCCGTGCGCCTGGCCGCCACGCTGCGGCCCGACGTGATCCTCATGGACATCAGGATGCCCGGCGTCAACGGCCTGACGGCGACCGAGCGCATCCTGGCCGCCGCGCACGACCCGCCGCCCAAGGTGCTCATCCTGACCACGTTCGACCTCGACGAGTACGTCTACAACGCGCTGCGCCTGGGCGCCGGCGGATTCCTGCTCAAGGACACCCCGCCCGAGCGCCTGATCGCCGCCATCCACACGGTCGCGGCGGGCGACATCCTGCTGGCCCCGGCCGCGACCAGGCGGCTGATCGAGGCGTTCACCGAGCCGCCCGCCCCGCTCCCCTCCCCCTCCCCCTCCCTCGACCGGCTCACCGGGCGCGAGACGGAGGTGCTGCGGCTGGTCGGGCACGCGTTGTCGAACAAGGAGATCGCCGAGCGGCTGTCGGTGAGCGAGGGCACGGTCAAGACGCATCTCAACCGGCTGATGGCCAAGCTGGGGCTGAGCAGCCGGGCGCAGGTGGTGGTGGTGTCGTACGACGCCGGTCTCGTCCGCCCCGGCCACCCCCTGTCCCGCCGGACGACCGCAGGCGACCAGGGCCCGGCGGATCGCCCGGACGGCTGGTAGGGCGGCGCCGGCGGTCAGCGGTCGGGCGTGAGCAGAGGCTTGACGTCGAGGATCGGGGTCGCGTCGAGCGCCTCCAGGTTGCGGACGTGCACCCGCCGGCCCTCGACGGCCAGGATGTGCACGGTGTGCAGGCCGATCGGGTTGGGCCGGTCGGGTGCGCGGGTGGCGAAGACGCCGGTGAGCGGCCGGGCGGCGTCGCCACGCGGGTGCACGGACAGGGTGTCGCGGTCGGCGCGGTCGAGCCAGGTGAGCAGCAGGACGTCGGTGCCCGGGGCCAGGCCGTCGAGGGCGGGGGCGTACCGGTCGTCGAAGACCAGCCAGGCGTCGGGGGCTCCCTCGTCGGGCTGCCGGGGCGCCGCCGTGCGATCGGTCAGTGTCGACTCGACGCGGCCGACCGGGCGCAGCGTGTGTTCGGTCACGAGTCCTGGATCTTTCCCCGTGCGGGGACGCCGGTCAAGACCGCCGATCGCCCGAACCGCGCCGCGGCCGGGTGGCGCGCCCACCGCGGGAGCCGGCGGCGCTCCCGGGCTCAATCGTCGAGCGTGAGGCCGGCGAGCTGGCCCCGGGCGGTGACGCCCAGCTTGGGGAAGGCCTTGTACAGGTGCTGGCCCACCGTGCGCGGGCTCAGGAACAGGTGCGCGGCGATGTCCCGGTTGGACAGCCCCGTGGCGGCCAGCTGCACGATCTGCCGTTCCTGCGGGGTGAGCCGCGCGAAGCGGTCCGCGCCGGTGCGGCGCGGCGCGCTCCAGCCCGTGGCGCCCAGTTCCGTACGCGCCCGCTCGGCCCAGGGTCTCCGCGGCTCGGGCGATCCTGCCGCTGCGCAGCGCGGCCTCGACCAGGTCGGGGACGTGGTGCATGGCCTGGATGCGGTTGCGGGAGCGCCCGTAGACGAGCGACTCCAGGCTGAGCAGGGCCTGCTCGGAACGTCCTTGACCGAGGTCGAGCAGGGCGAGCGCGCCCGGGTGCGCGGTGGCCGGATCCAGCGCCTCGCCCCGGACCGCCGCGAACCGGTCCAGCAGCCCGGCGGCCTGGCACGCCCACGCGGGCTGGCCGGTGTCGCCGGTGCACCGGGACGACCTCGTCGTCCGGCGGCACCCGGAGCGCGTCGAGCTGCTCGGCGGTGCGCCAGGCCATGTCGCGGTCGCCGTCGAACCAGATCATGGACGCGGCGTCGAGCAGCAGCCAGGCGGCCGAGCGCGGATCGGTGATCGCCAGATGGTCGACGCCCGCCGACAACATCGCGTGCGCTCCGGCGAGGTGTCCTTCTCCGTAGTCGGAGCAGGCGCGCACCCGGATCAGCGGCCTTCGCCGAGCTGATGTCCCGGCTCGGCTACGACCGGTACGGCGCGCAGGGCGGCGGCGGAGGCGCCGACCCCGCCCTGGAGCTGGCCCGCCAGGAGCCCGATCGGGTGGTCGGCGTGCATGTCAACGCCTGGGTCGCCTTCCCCTCGCCGGACGAGGGCGAGTTCACCGCCGACGAGCAGCGCCGCCTGGGCATCATGCAGACCTTCATGCAGGAGGGCCTGGGGTTCAACCAGATCAGGTCGACCCGCCCGCAGACCCTCGCCCACGGGCTGACCGACTCGCCCGTGGGCCAGCTCGCCTGGATCGTGGAGAAGTTCAAGGAGTGGACCGACTCCCGCGCCGAGCTGCCCGAGGACGCCTTCTCCCGCGACCGGGTGCTGACCGACGTGAGCCTCATGTGGTTCACCGCGACCGCCGGGTCGGTCGCCAACCTCTACTACGAGCTCGGCCACGACCCGGGCGCCTACGCCCCCAAGCCGCGGGTGACCGTCCCCACGGCCGTGCTGCTGGCCAAGGACGACGTGACGATCCGCCGCTTCGCCGAGCGGGACGCCGACGTCCGGCGCTGGACCGAGCTCGACCGCGGCGGCGCGTACCTGGCGCTGGAGGTGCCGGATCTGCTGGTGGCGGACGTGCGGGCGTTCTTCGCCCCGCCGGCGAGCGCCTGACCGGCGGGGCCGGAGATTCACGGGCCGCCTGATGACATCCGCATCTGGTGGGCGGCCCGCCCGGTGGGACAAGGTGGGACCGGCATTCCGCCGGCGGCGTGTCGAGAACGCGGCGCCGGCTCCGTCCTGGGAACATCGGCGGCCGGCAGGCGGCCGCGTTGACGAAGGAGGCCCGGCATGGCGATCCAGCGGATGGACAACGTGCTCATCGTCGTCGAAGACCTTGACGCGGTGATCGCGTTCTTCCTTGAGCTCGGCATGGAGCTGGAGGGCAGGGGGCCGATCGAGGGGCGCTGGGCGGAGCGGGTCATCGGGCTCGACGGCGTCCGGCAGGAGGTCGCGATGTTGCGGATCCCGGGCGGCGCCGGCGGGATCGAGCTGGCCATGTTCCACACGCCGAAGCCGATCCGCCCCGAGCCGAAGGATCCGCCGGCGAACACGCTGGGCATCCGCCGCGTCATGTTCGCCGTCGACGACGTCGAGGACGTGATCGCCCGCCTGCGCCCGCACGGCGCCGAGCTCGTCGGAACGCTGGAGCGGTTCGAGGACAGTTACCTGCTCTGCTACGTCCGCGGCCCCGAAGGGATCATCGTCGGCCTGGCCCAGGAACTCGGTCGATAACCGGGCTCTCGGCGCGTCCGCGCCGCTAGGGCCGCCGGACCGCGGCGAGGTCGAGCTCCAGCGCCACCTTCCTGGCGACCAGTCCGGCGGCGGCGTTCCACTTCACGCCCCAGTCCGTGCGGTCGATCGTGACGCCGCCCCTGAGCCGCAGCGGGCGGCCGTCCCCGTCGCCGGCCAGCTCCAGCTCCAGCGTGATCGGGTTGCTCACGCCGCGGATGCTCAGGTCCCCGGTGACCTGGAAGGCCGTCTCGCCGGTCCGCTCCACCCGGCTCGAGGTGAAGGTGATGACCGGGTGGTCGGCGTCCTTGAGGTACTTGCCGCGCAGGTACCGGTCGCGCTGCGGGTTGCGGGTCTGGACGCTGCCCGCCTGGACGGTGAGCTCGACGCTCGACCTGGACAGGTCGTCGCCGTCCAGGCGGCCGGATCCCGCGAACCGGTCGAACCACCCGCGTACGGCGGGGCCGACGGTGTGCCGGGCGACGAAGCCGATCCGGGTGCGGGCCGGGTCGAGGACGTAGTCGCCGGTCAGGTCGCGAAGGCTGCTCGTCATGCCGGTCGCTCCTGGTCCCCGGCGGGGGCCGAGCCCGGCAGCGGGCTGTCGTCGAGGTACCTGACCTCGTAGACGCGTTCGGCGAACTTCCAGCCGTCGCCGGTGCGCTGGTAGCGGTCGTGGTAGAGGGCGTGGTTCGCGTGGGAGCCGCCGTCGCGCATCCGCCCGAACTCGTATATATAGGCCCGGCCGGTCGCGGTGTCGCCGTCGATCCGGATGACGCCCGGATGGACGTTCTGCACGAAGAACTCCCAGAGGCCCTGCCCCCACTCGATCCCGGCGCGGATCGCCTCCCGGCCGACGAACTCCTTGCCGATGTGCGGCCACCGCATGACGCCGCCGGACGTGAACAGGGATTCGGCGCGGTCGTAGTCGCGGGTCATCACCGCGTCGGTGAGTTCGCCGCGCAGCGCCTCGATCTCGACGCGGTCGGCTACGGCTTGCATGTCGCTCATGTGGATCTCCCCCTCGCTCAGGTGGTGCGTCCAGCATCGAGGCCGGTCGGAGGCCGAACAAGGTAGGGTTCGTGGGGCAATCCATAACATGGGGGTTATCCGTGGAGCTGAGGGACATCGAGATCTTCCTGACGCTCGCCGAGGAACTGCACTTCGGCCGTACCGCCGGGCGGCTGCGCGTCTCGCAGGCGCGGGTCAGCCAGGCCATCAGCAGGCAGGAACGGCGCATCGGCGTGGCGCTGTTCGACCGCACCAGCCGGCGCGTGGCCCTGACCCCGGTCGGCCGCCGCCTGCGGGAGGATCTGCGGCAGGCCTACGACCTGCTCCAGGAGGGGCTCGCCCGGGCCGAGGCCGCGGGGGTCGGCGCGGGCCGCACCCTGCGCCTGGGCGTGTTCGGCCATGCCGGCTACGAGCTGCGCCCGCTCGTCGACGCCTTCCGCGCCCGTCACCCCGGCGCCGACGTCCGGTTCAGCGAGGTCACCGGCGGCGACCCGTTCGCCGCCCTGCGCGCCGGGGACGCCGACGCACACGTGTTGTGGTTGCCGGTGGCCGAACCCGACCTGACCGTCGGCCCCACCGTGCTCGTCACCGGCCGGGTGCTGGCGGTGTCGGCCGGGCATCCGCTCGCCGGGCGGGGCGGCGCGTCGCTGGAGGACCTGGCCGACGAGCATGTCGTCGACCTGGGCCCCGCCGCCCCGGAGTACTGGGTCGCCTCCATGGTCCCCACCCGCACGCCGCTGGGCCGCCGCATCCCCCGCGGGCCCGTCGCGCGCACGTTCCACGAGATCCTCGCCCTGGTCGCCGCCGGGCAGTGCGTCCATCCGCTGGGCGAGATCGCCGCCCGCTACAACCGGCCGCCCGGCGTCGTCTTCGTGCCGCTCCACGACGCCCCGGCTCTCCGGTTCGCCCTGGTCTGGTCGTCCACCGCCGACAGTCCCGCCGTCCGCGCGCTGGCCAGGACCGCCGCCGACCTCGGCCCGCTCCCGCTCGGCGGGAGCGGCGAGCCGGGCTGAGGTCCGCTCCGCCGCCCTACGCGGTGGTGGGGGCGCCGGCGACGCGGCGCTCGCCGCCGTTGCGCTCCTGCCAGAACCGGTACACCTCGACGGCGTCCGCGCGCGGCTCGTGGCGCATCGGCAGCCGGCGCTGCTGCCAGGGCTTGGCGAACTCGTCGTAGAAGGTGTTCAGCTCGAAGTACTTGCGGTCGTCCACGTAGTGGGGCTCGTAGGCGTCGCGGGTGGTGAGGAAGACGACCTCGGCCGGGGAGCAGTAGTACAGCGCGCCCAGGCACATCGGGCAGGGGTGGGCGAGCACGTGGATGGTGGCGTCGGTCAGGTGCTCGGTGCCGAGCCTGGTGCAGGCCTCGCGGATGGCGAGGATCTCCGCGTGGGCGGTCGGGTCGCCGGTCTGGGCGACCTTGTTGGCGCTCTCGGCCAGCAGCTCGCCGTCCCTGACGATGACGGTCGCGAACGGGCGGCCGCCCTCGGCGACGTTCTGGCGGGCGAGGTCGATGGTGCGCTGCACGAAGTCCATGAAGGTCCTCCGGAAGTGGTCGGGCGGGCCGCCGGAAGGGCGGCGCCGCGGGGACGGGAAGCGGGCCCGGTCAGAAGGGCCCGGTCAGAAGGGCTTGGTCAGAAGGGCTTGGTCGGCAGGTACTTGCCGTCCAGGGTGATGACGGCGCGCTCGCCGCCCTCGGGGTCGGCGACCTTCTGCACGTCGAGCCGGAAGTTGATCGCGGAGATGATGCCGTCGCCGAACTGCTCGTGGATCAGGGCCTTGAGGGTCGTCCCGTAGACCTGGAGCATCTCGTAGAAGCGGTACATGGTCGGGTCGGTCGGGATCCGGTCCGGCATCGAGCCGCGGACCGGGATGGTCTGCAGCAGCGTCGCCGCGTCCTCGTCGAGGTCCAGCAGCTCGGCCACGGCCTGGGCGGAGCTCTCCGGCAGCGGGTGCTGGCCGAGGACGGCGGCGGTGGTGAAGGCCACCGACAGGCCGGCGGCGTCGGCGATCCGCTGCCAGGACAGGTTCTTCCGGATCTTGGCCTCGACGGCGGCGGCGGCCAGGGCCTGGCGGGCGGCGGGGTCGAACTGTGCGTGCACCATTTGTCGGTACGTCCTTCTCTTCAGGTGATGTCGGGATGGATGCCGGTTCCCCGCGGGCGGTCGCGAGCGGGAACCCCGGGGCCGGGGTCAGGCCGTGAGCGCGGTGCCCGCGGCGGTCAGGTCCTCGACGCGGCCGGTCGGGATGTCGTAGACCCAGCCGTGCAGGGCGACCTTCCCCGCCGCCAGCGCGCGGGCGACCGAGGGGTGGGTGGCCAGGTTCGCCAGCTGGGCGAGCACGTTCTGGCGCACCAGGGCCGGCACGTCACCGTGGGCGGCGGTGCGGGCGCGGGAGGCGTCCGCGTGCCGCAGCCAGGCGGCGACGGTCGGGGCGCCGCTGAGGTCGTGCCCCTCGGCGAGCGCGGTCATCGCGCCGCAGGCCGAGTGGCCGCAGACGACGACGTCCCGCACGCCCAGGGCGGCGACCGCGTACTCGATGCTCGCGGCCACCCCGTCGGCTTCGGGACGGTAGGCGGGCACCAGGTTGCCGGCGGTGCGGATGACGAACAGGTCACCCGGCTCGGTGCCGGTGATCAGCTCGGGGACGACGCGGGCGTCGGAGCATCCGATGAACAGCGTGTGCGGTGTGTGCTGCGTGGCCAGACGGGCGAAGAGCTCCGCCTTGGCCGGGAAGACGTCCCGCTGGAAACGGGCGACGCCCTCGGCGAGGTCCTGCATGGTCACTCCCTTCGGCGGTGGCCGGCCCTTGCGGGCTGCTGACATCCAGCATGCATGACCTGGGCCTATAGTGTCCAAGAGGCGTTCAGCCTGGAAACCATTGGCTCCATCTATAGTTTGTCCATGGCCGCTCTCGAACTGCGTCACCTGCGCTACCTGCTCGCCGTGGCCGAACACGGCAACTTCACCCGCGCCGCCGAGGAGCTGCACATCTCGCAGCCCACGCTCTCCCAGCAGATCAGGCAGCTGGAGCGGACCCTGGGCGTGCAACTGCTGGACCGCACCGGCCGCACGGTACGGCTCACCGACGCCGGGACCGTCTACACCGACCACGCCCGGCGCGCGCTTCGTGACCTGGCCGCCGCCGAACGCGCCGTCCACGACGTCCAGGACCTGTCCCGCGGCCACCTGCGGCTGGGCGTCACCCCCACCTTCACCGCCTACCTGATCGGCCCGCTCACCGCCGAGCTGCACGTGCGCCACCCGGCCGTCGACCTCACCCTGACCGAGACGACCCAGGACCGCGTCGAGGCGGCCCTGCTCGCCGACGAGCTCGACCTCGGCATCGCCTTCGCCGGCCCCCACCTGCCCGGCGTCACCCCCACCGCGCTGTTCACCGAGACCCTCAGCCTCGTCACCGGCACCCCGCGCGCCCGGACGCTGCCCGCCCCGCTACCGGTGCGCGCGCTCAGGGGCGAGCGGCTCGCCCTGCTCAGCGGCGACTTCGCCACCCGAGGCCACATCGACGCCTACTTCACCCGCCACCTGGCCGCACCCCGCATCGCGGTCGAGGCCAACTCCATCCAGGCCCTCACCGAGATCGTGCGCCGCACCCCGCTGGCCACCGTCCTGCCCGACGCCATCGCCCACGGTCACCCGCACCTCACCCCCGTCCCCCTGGATCCGCCGCTGCCCAGCCGCACCGTCACCCTCCTGCACCGCGAGGGCGCCTACCGCAGCGCGGCCGCCCGCGCCTTCACCGAGCTCACCCTGGACTTCGTCCGTTCCCGCGGCTACACCCCGCCCGCGTGAACCCCGGCGCGCGGCGTGCCGGCGTCGTTCAGAACCCCGACACATGCCCGGCCGCCGACTCGGCGCCGCCGTCGCCCTGCGGCGCCGGTTCGCCGGTCACCGGGACGCCCCCGCCGGGGTCCGGCTGGACGGCGGCGGCCTGCGCCGGTTCGTCGTGTTGCTGGATCGCTCCGGCCTGGGCCTGCTGCGCCGCTCCCGGACCGCCATGGGCATGGCCGGTGTCGCCGGACGCCGCGGCCCCGGTCTCGGGCTGGGACCCGGGCAGCGGGTGCCAGCCGCCGTCCGGCGACTGGTAGGCGGCCGAGACCAGCTCCGTCGTCCCGGTCTGGCCGCCGTCGCCGGCCGTCCCGTCGTGCACCGGGAGCGGATGCCAGGCGCCGTCGTGCCCCAGGAACCAGGCCGCGTTCAGCTCGACCCCCGGCGGGCCGCCACCGGCGTCGGCCGAGGGCGGCGCGGCGGGCGGGACGGGATGCCAGGAACCGGCGGCGTCCTGCGTCCAGTCCAGGTCGACCACGCTCTGCGCGCCCGGGATCGCGTGGCCGTCCGGACCGACGGGATGCCAGGTGCCCTCCGGTCCGCGCCATCCCGATCCCGCGGTGCCGGGCGGGTCGCTCGCCGACACGTGATGCCAGGCGCCGGCCGCGTCCCGGTAGCCGCCCTCGGTGTGCGTGATCGCGCCGGGGACCGGGGTCGAGGAGATCGCGTGCCAGGCGCTGCCCGGTTCGTACCACCATCCGCCCTGGAACGCGACGATCCCGTGCGGCGGCAGCGGGGCCGAGGGTTCGTGACGGTGTTCCGTGGCCGGCCCGGCCAGGTCCGGCAGCGCGTGCAGCGGCGGCGCGACGTCGGACGGCAGGGTGAACGCGGCCTCGTCGGCGCTCCCGTGGGTCGCCCGGAAGAGGAGGTCGCCGAGGTCGTGGGCGAGGTCGTGGCCGGTGGCCGCCTCGATGCCCTTGATCGCCGTGGTGCCCACGCCGTAGCCCGCCAGCGCGGCGCCGACCAGCGCGCCGGCCGGGGTGGTGACGTCCAGCAGCCCGAGCGTGGCGGAGTAGGCCCCGGCGAGCCCGGTCGCGGCGGTGGCGGCTCCGTCGAGCACCTGCTCGCCGTTGTCGCCGCCCAGCCCCGTGCCGAGCTTCACCCCGCCGTTCCAGGTGTCGCGCGCGCCGGCGAACAGGCCGTAGCCGCTGATCGCCTGGTTCAGCGGCGAGAACGTGAACGGGCCGGTGGAGCCCAGGCCGTGGGCGCTGCCGCCGAGCCTGTCGAAGTCGGTGTTCATCAGGAAGTTGGGCACCGTGAAGACGTTGACCACGTGCTGGAGGGCGTCGTCGGCCCTGTGGGCCGCGTCGTCGACGCCGCGCAGCACGTCCGCGGCCTGGTGCAGGGCGTCCCGCAGGGCCTGCGGCAGGAGGTCCGTCATGACCGGGTGAACAGGCCGGCCCGTGCGACGGTGTCGCCCGCGCCGGGCGGCGGCGTGCCGGCCGCCAGGGCGAGGTCCAGCTCGGCGGCCAGGATGGCCGCCGCGTGCGCGTACGGCCGGGGCCCGACCGCCGCGGGGTCGGCCTCCCGCCTGGCCGCCAGCTCGATCCAGGTCGCGAACGCCTCGGCCAGCGGCTGCTCGGCGGGCTCCGGCCGCAGCTCGCCGGCCTGCTCCACGAGCGCGGCGATCAGCTTCCTGCGCAGTCCCGAACCCGGCGGCCGGGGCGGGACCGCCTGGACGACCTGCATCACGGAGATCGCGGCACGCACCACGTCGACGATCATCTCGGCCTCCCGGCCCGCTCAGGACGCCGGGACCCGGACCTCGCCGAGGACCAGGTCACGCCTGTCCGGCCAATGGAAATCGTGCAGGGTGACGGTGAGACGGGACGCCCTCGGCGAGGTGTCCCACACCGTGAACACGAGCTTGCTGCGCTGACCGAGCGGCGGGTCGCCGTCCCCGCCGCCCTGGAACGGCACCGACCCGAGCTCGCTGCCGCTCGCCCGGTCGCTGATGCGGTAGATCATCCGGGAGGCGAACTGCCGCTCCTCCCGGGTCACGTACGCGGTGACGACGATCGACGGTCTGGTCCTCCCCATCCACCTGCTGACCGTCCGAGCGGTCCGCTCCACCGTGAACCGCCAGCCGTACCCGTGGATCGTCCAGGGCGGCGGCCCGGACGCGTTCTTCCTGATCGGCTCGTCGGCCTCCAGGAACGGCAGCCTGGGCAGGCCGATCCCGGGAACGGCCGGCCCGTCGAGCCCGATCCGGGGGACGACCAGCGCCGCCGCGACCAGCACGGCGATCACCAGGTTGGCGCGGGCGAAGAAGCGCATCCGCCGGCCCTAGAAGAGGATCTTCTTCATGGCGCGGCGCTCGCGCACGACCGGCCCCTGCAGTTCCTGGTAGAGCTTGTCGACCTGGCCCGGCCTGCCGAGCCCGGCCAGGACGATCGACTCCTTCTCCGTCCCGAGCATGTAGGTCAGCTCCAGCGAGGCGGTGTTCGTCAGGTAGGAGGACAGGGTGCGCACGTAACGGACCTGGGTGATCGAGGCGTACAGGATCACCTGCTTGCTCCGGTCCCTGACGCCTTGGGCCACGTCGACGCGGCGCTGGTGGAAGACGTACGACGTCACCCGGGCGGAGACGACGGCGGCGACCCAGGCCGCCACGGCGTACAGCCCGAGCGCCACGACGAGCAGCGGCACCCGCAGCACGGAGACGGACAACGCCAGCGCCGTGGCCACCAGCGGCGTGAGCGCGAGGTGCCGGGTCTGCGTCCTGGTGGACCACACTTCCTGGCCGACGTCGTAGACGGCCCGTTCGTCCAGGTCGTCGGCCATGGTCCGGTACGGCGTGACCCCCGCCGCCACGGTGCGGGTGTACTCCAGGGCGGCGGCGTGCTCGGGATCGTCCGGGACCACGACCTGACGCGGCGCGGCGGGCACCGGGGGCGGCGGGGCCGGGGTGGGGGCCTGGGGCGGCGGGTCGCCCGTCGCGGGGCCGTCGTCCGCCCGGCAGGCCGCCAGGCGGCTGCGCACGTCCTTCACCACGTCCCCGGCCAGTGACTGGCGGAAGGCGACCGCGGCCTCGGCGGGCCTGCCCTGCTCCTGGAGCGCCACGCCCAGCTCGTAGGCGGCCAGGTGGTGCGCGGGTTCGGCCGCCACCACCGCGCCCAGGTGCCGTTCCGCCTCGCGCCACTCGCCCAGCTCGTTCAGGCACACGCCGAGCGAGTACCGGCAGACCCGATCGCCGGGGAACCCGGCGACCACCTCCAGGAGCACGTCCCTGGCCTCGGCGGTCCGCCCCGCCCGGTACAGGGCCAGCGCCCGGCCGAACCCCGAGTCGTCCTGTGCCGGCATGCGTCCACCCTCCGCCGTCTGGTCAGAGCCGGACATCTCAGTGGTGGGGCAACTGCGGGTACACCACCAGGAAGAAGACGGCGAGGGCGACGACGGCGAGGATGATCTGCGTCCCCAGGCTCAGCTCGTCGCCACCGCCGCGGCGGGCCCGCCACTCGTCGCGATCACGTCGGCGCGACGAATCGTCGGTGGAGCGCCGGACCATCTCCCGCTGGTGGTCGATCCGCCGCGAGCTCTCCCGCTGGTGGTCGTCGAACGGCATCTGTCACTCCTTCTGGGTCGCACCGCCTGGAGCCAGAGTGATACGGAACGTCATCACCCGGTAACGATAAGGCGGAAATCGGCCGCACTCCAGTCGCGCCCGCATATCCGTAGACAGAACTGTCCCGCCGGCCGGCCGGGTCGATGAATACGAAGAAGTACGTACTTCCGATTCGCCGTGCCGGATGGTAGCCGTTCATGCACAATGCGCCCATGACGTCATTGTTCAGGGACGATGGCCGACGCATTCACGACCTGGCGATGGACATCCTCACGACGAGAACGCCCGTACGCGTCTGGCCGCTGCTGATGGAACGGCTGACGAAGGACCTGCCGGGAGATCTGGCGGTGCTCATCGACCTGGACTGGACGGCGGGCACCGGGCACGCGCTGACCGGCTCGCCCGACTGGCTGCACCAGGCGCCGCTGGACGCCCTCATCCACTCCCACATGCGCGCCCACCCGCTGCTCCGCCACTACGCCCGGACCGGCGACCGCACCCCGCTGGCCATGGACGACGTCGCCGACGGCGACTGGTGGAAGAGCGAGGCCTACCACGCCGGCCGGGAGGCGATCGGCATCGACCGCCAGCTCGCCCTCCCCCTGGACGCCCGGCCGGGGCAGATCCGCGGCGTCATCATGAGCCGCGACGGCACCGGCTACAGCGACCGGGACCTGGAATACGCCGCTCTCGCGCGTTCGCTCCTCGACACGGTCGAAGCGCACGAGAGGGCCGTCTTCCGCCTGCCCGCGCTCGCGGACCCGGCCGAGCACGGGATCACCCTGCGCGAGATGGCGGTCCTGATGTTGCTGAGCGAGGGGCTGACCGCGTACGCCATCGGCCGCCGGCTCACCGTCAAGGAGGCGACGGTGAACAAGCACAAGGAGAACCTGTACCGCAAGCTCGGCGTGCACGACCGCGTCACGGCGCTGCGCAGGGCCCGCGCACTCGACCTCCTCCCACCCGAACCAGGCAGCGGCAGGTGACGCACCGGGACAGCCGGTCTGCGCACGGTTCCTGACGCCTGACCAGACCCACTTTCGGCTCGATTCATGTGCCCGGTGGGACAAACATCCCTGACCTCGACACTTTGGGTGGTGGATCGAATACTGAGCGTGACAGACTCCTCGGACGGAAGGATCCCCCCCATGCCCACCGCCCGCATCGCCGCCGGTCAGACCTCCCCTGGACAGGGCTGGCAGGCCTACGGCTCCAACGGCATCTACATCGACGTCGACACCACCTCCGCGCGCTTCTCCGGGCGTCCCGTCTACGTGACCTCCATCAGCAGCACCGGCGGCAACCAGTGGAACCTGGTCGGCCCCAGCGCCGTCTACGACGCCACCGCCACCAAGTTCCGCGTCTACGTGCAGTGGCGTGACGCGTCGGCGCTGTCCCCGGGCACCGCCCAGCAGTTCGGCTGGTACATCCAGTGGATCGGTTACGACAACCCCTGACCGCGGCTCGCACGGCCGGCCGGCGCCCGGACGGGCCCGGCCGGCCTCGCCGCGAGGGCCGGGGGTCGCCTGATTGCCGCCGCACGCCTCTTACGGCGGGGTCCACGGAAATCGGCGCAGTGGCGCTCCCCGGAACCTTCGTGTCCACCTCACACGTTGATCAACAACACGGGAGGTGGGCATGGATGTGATCCTCGTATGGCTGGCGGTGCTCCTCGGGGCGGTCACCGTCGGCACGGTCATCGCCGCAGAGGTGGCGCACGTCCGCGCCCGCCTGAGGCTCGGCGGGCTGCGCGACGTCGACCTCGGCCACTACGAGCTCGCCTATCTCGCGGGCGGTCCGGTACGGGTGGCGGACACCGCGCTCGGGCTGCTGGCCAGGGAAGGGGAGATCCGCGTCTCCCGAGGCGGGAAGATCCATCGCGTCGCCACGGCCGTGACGGCGGGATACCCCGTGGAGGAGCGGCTTGTCGCGATCCTCGCCGAGCGCAGGAGCCCGCCGGTCGTCCTGGTCAAGCGCCGCCTGGCGGAGAGTGCGGAGGTCGCCGGGATCAGGGGCCGGCTCGCCGATCTGGGCCTGCTCGTCGACTCTCGGAGCGTGCCCGGCTTCCGCGTCTGCCGTGAGGTCCTGAAGCTGATCCCCACGGTCGCGGTCGTCGCCGCCGGGGCCGACGTGATCTACATGATCGTCGCGCAGTCGCCGCCGCTGAGCGTGGCTGCCCTGTTCGGGTTCGGCGGCAGCTGGCTGGCGGCCAGGAAGGTCCGGTCCCTGTACGTCAGGAACCGGCCGGTCCGGCTCGGCCGCGCGGGCCGCCACCAGTTGGAGAAGGCACGCCGGGCACACCCGTACGGGGCCGGGACCGACGCGGTGGCCGTGCCGCTCGCGCTGTACGGACTGAGCCACCTCGGCGACCCGCACCTGTCGGCCGAGCTCAGCAAGCGGTCCATCCCGGACGGTCACCTCTACCCGGCCGAACCCAGCAGCCCGAGCGCCCAGTGCGGCTCCGTCGGCTGGACCCCGGACGACAGCGGAAGCGGCACCTGGGACGGCGGGGGCGGCGGCTGGGACGGCGGCGGCTCGGGTGACGGCGGAGGCGGCGGTTCCTGACGGGGACTCTGCCCAGGGGCGGCTCAAGCTCGGGGTGGGGCCACGGCTTCGGGCGGCAGGCGGCGCGCCAGGCGGAGCAGCACGAGTGCGGCCGGCCCCACGAGGGCTGCCGGCGTCAGCCACAGCAGCGGTGGCGCCGTACCGAGCAGGGCCGAGAAGCCGGCGGGCGCGAGGACGGCCGCGAGCGCCCAGGTCTGCTGGTAGATCGCCAGGTAGCGGCCCCGCATGGCCGGTGGTGCGATGGCGGCCGCGAGGGCCCAACTGGGCACGGTGTGCATGAGCTCGCCGCAGGTGAGGACGAGCGTGGCGACAAGCAGCCCGCCGACGCGCGCGAGTCCGGCGGGGAGCAGCGCGGTCGCGGCGTAGGCGGCGCACGCCGCCATCATGATCAGGCCGCTCAGGGCCATGGCGTGCGTACGGCGGGCGTGCCGCTGCCACCTCCGGACCGGGAGCTGGCCCGCCGCCACGAGGACCGTGTTGATCGCGTAGAGGACGCCCAGCAGGGCCGGCGGGACGCCGAGCACCGTGACCGCGTACACCGGCAGGGCGACGGGGAGGATGAGGTGGATCAGGGTGTATGCCTGCTCGGCCGCCACCAGGGTGACGAACGGCCGGTCGGCGAGCACCTGCCGGTAACCGCCCGGATTCCGGGGCGGCGGTGCGGGCGCGCGGCGTCCCGAGAGCATCAGTCAGGCGGCCGCCAGGGCGAAGCTCGCCGCGTTCATCAGGGCGACGACCGCGAACCCGGTGGTGCCGGCGAGGGACGCATGGGCCATCGCGCTTCGGGGCGTCCTGTGGCGCCCGAAGGAGGACAACCGGTCAGAATTTGCCGGGCTCGAACCTTCGGACGAATACGTAGGTGTGGGATCGGCTGACCAGCTCGACCACTCTCCTGCGCCGCTGCTCCAGCATGGTGACCTTCACGCATTTCAGCGTGACCTTGCGCCGGCCGAGGAGCGCGTCGTAGGCGAGGTACATTTTGTCGAAGCCCCGGTTGTCCCTCATCCCGACGCCCAGCTGGGTGCGGAACCGCCTCGAGCCTGGCGGGTTGAAGGGTTTGGCGGCCACGATGGCGTCGGTGGCCTTGGCGGGGCAGCGGACGAGTACGCGAACGTAACTGTCCTGACGCGGGCGACGCGGCCTGATCTTGACCCCCGTCCAGTTACCGATGCCCGCCGGCGCCGCGGGCCGGTCCGCCGCTCCCTCCGGGTCGGTCTGGTCATCGGCACTGTCGCCCTCCTCCACCGGAGGGTCGGGCATCGGCAGGACGGGGGCGGCCGCCGCGATCGTGCTGGGACTTGCGACAAGGGCCGCGAGCAGGCCGAATGTCGCTACAACCCTCATGATCTCCCTCTCGGCGGGCAAGTGAAGCGATTGACGACGGGAGGGGGGTAGCCCCAGTATGCGGGCGAGCCTGGGCTGATGAGGGGATGCCACGCCGTTCGCTGGTGTTCGACGGATTCGGCCGAGTCCGCGCCGGTTCTCCTCGGGGAGGCGGGCGTCCGGAGCACGGAGCCGACCTCCACGCCCTCGCCTCAGCCCGGCCTGGCGACTCCATCCACGGGCGGCGAAGAAGGGAGGTCCGCGCACCGGACCACGTCCGGCCGGCCACAGCACCGGCGAAGGGCCCGCGATCGGCACACGGTCACGATCGGACGACAGGCACTGTCCACGGTCCTCACCGCCCCCGCCGGCCGGTGGCCGGCCGTGCCTGATGAGCCGTCCACGCCCCCGCCCTCGGACGCGCCGCCCCTCCCCCGTCACCTTCCGTGATCCTTGACGGGACCCACCGCGTGTGACTTCGTCCTTCTGGGTTCCCGACGGCAGCTCGACCAGGTGGAGGAGTCCACCTGCACCGCGCTCGACCTGCCGGTGAAGGTCTCGACGGTGTCCCATCACGTCAACGTCCTGCGGCACAGCGGCATCGTGTCCACCCGCCTGGACGGCACGGCCCGGCCGAGCCGGCTGCGCAGGGACGACCTGGAACGCCGTCCTCTGGATCGCCCCGCCCCGTCCCGCCTGGCGAACGGCCCGGTGTGAGCGGCTTCACCGCTCAGAAATCCTCCGCCACGTCGTCAGTTGTGATGGCCCCTTGCCACCCGCGGAAGGATTGACGACCATGACCGACGCCAGACTGCCAGGCGACGACGGGGCCGCGTTCATCGCGGCGGCCCACTCGAACGACGCAGCACAGTTCGCGCTCATCACGGAGCGCTACCGGCATGAGCTCCAGGTGCACTGCTACCGGATGCTCGCGAACTACGAGGACGCCCAGGACCTGACGCAGGAGACGTTCCTGCGGGCGTGGAACAAGCGGGAGTCGTTCAAGGGCCACGCTGCGCCGCGGACCTGGCTGTACCGGATCGCGACGAACGCCTGCCTGGACTTCCTGGAGAAGCGCAACGACCGCATACCCGTGCCTGCCGAACTGCCGGGCGCGGGCTCGGAAGTGCACTACCTGCAGCCCTACCCGGACCGGATGCTCCCGGAGGACCCGCAGGAATCGGTGGTGGCGCGGGAGACGATCGAGCTGGCGTTCATCGTCGCCGTCCAGCATCTGCCGCCGCGGCAGCGGGCGGTGTTCATCCTGCGCGACGTCCTCGGCTGGCCGGCGTCGAAGGCCGCCGACGCCCTGGAGCTGACCGTCGCCTCGGTGACCAGCGCACTGCAGCGGGCGCGCGTGACGATGCGCGAGCAGCTGCCCGGCCGCCGCCTCGACTGGCGCAGCCCTGCCACGCACGAGCTGTCGCATGACGAGCGCGGCGTGGTGAAGTCGTACATGGACGCCCATGAACGCAACGACCTCGACGGGCTGATGGCCCTGCTGCGCCACGACCTGCGCTTCGCGATGCTGCCCGATCCGGGCACCTTGGTCGTCACGGCCAAGGACGCGGTGGACGGCTGGGTCTCCGGTGGGCTCTTCCAGCGTGGCTACGACGACTGGCGCTGCATCCCCACGACGGTCAACCTCATGCCTGCCGCCGTGCTGTACCGCCGCACCCCCGACGACCCGGAACATCGTCTGTTCAACATCGCGGTCCTGCACATCGTGGACGGGAAGATCGCCGAGCTCACCGGATTCGACGCCACCGACAAGCCATGGCTGGGCCTGCCCGCGACGCTGTGATCAGACGAGTCCCCCTCGTCGACGAGTCCAGCGCGCGGGCAGGCGAGGCGGTCCACGGCGCACTCGAACGCTCGCCGAGGGTCACGGTGAGCGCGCCAGGAAGGATCGCGAGCCGACCTTACGAGCCGAGCACGCGGCCCGTGCTCATCGCCTCCTCTCGTATCGGGTCAGCAGCACGCCGCCGGGAAATGTCCGCGTCTCGACCAGGTTCAGGTTCACCCAGCTGTCCAGCGCGGCGAAGAACGGCGTGCCGCCGCCCACCAGGACCGGGTGGGTGACGATCGCGTACTCGTCGATCAGCCCGGCCCGCATGGCCGCCCCGGCGAGCGTCGCACCGCCGATGTCCATCGGGCCGCCGTCCTCGGCCCTGAGCCGGGCGATCTCGGCGACCGCGTCGCCGGTGACCAGGCGGGTGTTCCAGTCGACCTTGTCGATCGTCGACGAGAACACCACCTTCGGCATGTCCCGCCAGCGGCGGGCGAACGCGATCTCCGCCGGTGTGGCACCCGGCTGCTCGTCGGCGGTCGGCCAGTGGGAGCTCATCGTCTCCCACAGCTTGCGCCCGTACAGCGCCAGGCTCGTCACGTCCACCCGGTCGGACCACCACTGGAACAGCTCGTCGCCCGGCGACGCGTCCGGTCCCTCCCCGCCGCTCCAGCCGAGGTCGCCGCCGGGCGCGGCGATGTAGCCGTCCAGGGTCGCGTTCATGGCGAAGATCAGTTTGCGCATTCTGCCGGCCTCCTGTGAGTCGATCTCACATGTACAGACGGGCGCGGCGCGGAAACCTGATCGGTGCGCGGTCCGATCCAGAGCGTCACAGCCGGTCGGCTTCGCGAACGGCGTTGCGCCCCTGTCACATCGGCTCGTCGTCCGGGCTCATCGGCGTTCAGGGGTGAGGACGGATCCTTCGAGGAGCAGGATCAGAGCCGGATGCCCTTGATGATCCCCGCCAGCCCCGGCACGAGAGGCGGGCTCGCCATCACGGTGACGACGACGCCCGCGCGCTCGACCCAGCCCGTGTACACACCGGCCCCCAGCGCGCCGTCACCCTCCTGGCGGAGCACCTGGCGATCGCCGATCTTCGTGGTGCTCGTGTCACCGGAGAAGGTCCCGATGTCGAACGGCGCGTTCTTGAGCTGCGCCAACGAGGTCGCCTTCGGCCAGCACGCCACCCTGACCCACAGCGCCCGGTGCCGGCGGCTCACGTCGTCGCGGTCGTCCGACCACTGGTAGCCGTACTCGACGATGCCGTCGTGCTTGTTGACGACGACCTGCCCGTACGTGAAGCCCTTCGGGAGGCGGCCGACGCGGACCCCCTTGATCGCTGCCGCGCCCCTCGCGGGCTTGTCGACCTTGCCCGCTGACGAGCGCCGCGCCTCTGCCTTGGAGGGGACGGGACAACTCGGACGCTCCGCCGCCCGCGCGGGGACGGCCACGAGAGTTGCGGCAACGGGGAGCACGGCCAGGGCGGCAAGCTTCTGAATCTTGTTCATGTCAGGGTTGGATGCGTCCGGATCAAGAAGGGTTCGACACTTTTAATGATGCGCAAATAGGCATTTTGGTCGGAACTTCATCCGTGATGAGCGCATCAAACCCAGCGTGTTGATCGAAGGAGACCCTCAGCGGCTCGGTCGTTACTGGCTGGCCGGACGGCTCGGCGCCGGCGGCCAGGGCGTGGTGTACGAGGCCTACGCCGAGGACGGCCGCCGGGTGGCGATCAAGGTGCTGCACGGCGATCAGGTGGCCCAGCTCGGCCGGGAGGCGGCGGCCGCCCAGCGGGTGGCCTCGTTCTGCACCGCGCCGATCATCGAGGCCAGGCTGGAGGGCCCGCGCCCCTACATCGTCAGCGAGTACGTGGAGGGCCCGAGCCTGCGCACGGCGGGCAGGACCTTCGCGGGCGACGACCTGCACCGCCTGGCCACCGCCATCGCGACGGCGCTGACCGCCATCCACGACGCCGGGGTGATCCACCGCGACCTCAAGCCCGACAACGTGCTGCTGGGCCCGGACGGTCCCCGCGTGATCGACTTCGGCATCGCCAGGACCGCCGAGATGTCGCTCACCGCGACCGGCGTGGTGAGCGGCACGCCCACCTACATGGCCCCCGAGGTGTTCATCGGCCAGCGGGCGGACGCCTCGGCGGACGTGTTCGCCTGGGGAGCCGTCGTCGTCTTCGCCGCCACCGGCCGTGATCCGTTCCACGCCGAGAACCTGGGAAGCGTCATGCACCAGGTGTTGTCCGCCACCCCCGACCTGTCCGCGCTGCCCAGGACGCTGCGCCGGCTGGTCTCCTCGGCGCTGGCCAAGGAGCCGGCCCAGCGGCCGACCGCCCGCGAGCTGCTGCTGGCGCTGGTCAGCGGCGACGGCGACCTCGACACCGCCCGCCTGCTCGCCCAGGGCGGCCACCGGGCCGCCGGGATCGGCGCGCAGGGGCACGATCCCGCGCTCGGCACGCTGGCCGAGCAGGCGTACACGATGCTCGATCCGGCCGAGCGCGAGCTGGTCCCCGAGGTGTTCCTGCGCCTGGTGACGGTGGACGAGGCGGGCGAGCTGTCGGCCCGGCACGCCGACCTGGCCGAGTTCGTCGAGGGGCGGGCGCCGCACGAGGTGGCCGCCGTGCGGAGGATCCTCGCCGTGTTCGGCTACCTCCTGGCCAGGCAGGACAGCGGCGTACGGCTGGCCAGGCCGGCGCTGCCCCAGGCCTGGCCGCGGTACCGCCGGTGGATCGAGACCAACCGCGACGGCCTGGCCGTACACCGGCAGATCCTCGCCGCGGCGCGACGCTGGGAGGTGGCGGGACGCCGGGACGGCGACCTGTTCCAGGGCAGCAGCCTGGAGAACGCTCTGGAGTGGGCGGCCACCGCCCGCCGCGACATCACCCTGTCGCCCGTCGAACGCGATTTCCTGTCCGCGGCGGCCGGCCTAGCCAGGCACAGGGCCAAGCGGGCCCGGCTGACCTCGCTGAGCCTGGGCGGGCTGCTGGTGATCGCGCTGGTGGCCGGCGGGCTGGCCGTACAGCAGAGCGCGGTGGCCGACGACCGGGCCGAGCAGATCGCCGGGCAGCTGACCAGGTCGGAGGCGGCCAGGCTGGCGGGGACGGCGACCGCGACGCGCGGGAGCGACCCGCATCGGGCGATGCTGGCGAGCCTGGCGGCCTGGCGGCTGGACCGCACGCCGGCCACCAGGGCGGCCCTGGTGGCCTCGCTGGCACAACGCGAGACCGCGATGTTCCGCGACCCGTCGACCGCGGGCGACACGGTACGGACGCTCGGCGCCGACGGCCGCACCCTGATCAGCGCCGATTCCACCGCGACGCGCGTGTGGGACGTGCGGAACGGCCGGCTCCTGCGGACGCTCGGCACCCGGCCGGCCGAACCGCTGGACAGCGTGACGCTGAGCCCGTCGGGCAAGGTGCTGGTGACCGTGACGGCCAGGCGCGCCACCGCGGTGGACCTCGTCAGCGGCAGGCCGATCAGCGACCACGCCTTCCCCACTGCCAAGGACTTCACGACCGAGTGGGTCGACGTGGTGTTCGAGCGGGACGGCTCCGTCCTGCTCGAGGAGGCTGACCGGCGTACCCGCTGGGACCTGCGGACCGGCGCCGCCAAGGCGCTCGGGCCCGCCCCCGCCGGCACGTTCAGCCGGGACGGGGTCTGGCGGGCCGCACGGCGCGGTCGCCAACTGGAGCTGACCAACCTGAGGACCGGGGCGAAAGACTTCATCGGCGACAAGGACGGCGCCGGCACCCAGGGCACCTGGAACGGCGGCGCGGCCGTGTTCGGCGCCCGCCTCGTCGCGACGGTGACCTCGCGGTCCGTCCAGTTCTGGCGCAGGTCGGACACGCAACTGCTCACCACGGTCCAGGTACGGGGGGACGATGAGGCGACGCAGGGGGCCTTCGACGGCAGCACGTTCCGCTACCTGCTGGGCGACCAGGTCTTCTCGGTGGACGTGGCCGACCTGAGCACCGAGGACGACGATCACGTTGTGAGCACGGCGGCGCTGAGCGGCGACGGGCGGCTCGTGGTCCGCGACGGCGAGCTGTCGGCCGTCGGCGGGAGGAACGCCGGCGCGTTGCCGGCGGCGGAGAACGCGGTATTCAGCCCGGACTCCCGTTTCGTCGCCACGTTCGGGCCCGGCGTGCGGATCGTGGACACCGCCTCGGCCGCCGTCCAGGGCACGCTGCGCACGTCGGCCGTCCAGGCGGCCTTCTCTCCCGACGGCGCCAGGCTGGCCGTGGTCACCGAGAAGGGCGGGGTCGAGCTGTGGGACCGGCAGACCAGGCGGCGCGTGTGGTCGGCCGAGGCGGGCGCGGCGAAGTACGCGGCCTTCTCCTCCGACGGGCGGACGCTGGTGGTGGCGGGCGACCGCCTGCACCTGCTGGAGACGGCCGGCGGCAAGGCGTCGGGGCCGGCGTTCGGCGGCGGCGGCAGGGACGCCGAGGGGGTGCGCGCGTATTTCACCCGCTCCGGCAGGGCGGTCGTGGTGCTCGACGCGCGGCGACGGATGACGGTCTGGGACGTGGCCACGCGCCGCAGGCTCGCCACCGCGCGCGGGTTCGGCGACCCCGCCGCCTACTCGCCGCGCGAGGACCTGCTCGCCACCCTCCAGGTGGGCGGCAGGGTGCGGCTGGTCGACGTGATGTCGGGCACGGACCTGGGCACGCTGCTCGACCAGGGCGGCGGGCAGGACCCGGAGATCGGGCAGCCGCTCGACGTGGCGTTCACCGCCGACGGGTCGGCGGTGCTGACCGTGGACGGCAACGGCGTCGTCAGGCGGTACGCCGTGGGCGGGGAGGCGTTGGCGGCGGCGGTGTGCGCGAAGGCGGGCGGGCTGAGCGCGGCCCAGTGGCGGACGATCGTACCCACACTGCCGTACAGAAAGGTGTGTCCCTAACCGGATCCCGCTCCCCGTCGGCCTGCTCCTGCCCGGGGGCGGGTGATCGGCGGCATCAGTCCATGCGGAAGTCGTACGCGGGCGGGAGGGGGTGATCGGTGCCGTGGTGGGCGAACCACAGGTCGTGCAGGGCGTCCTCGCCTTCGCGCAGGTCGGGGACGGTGAGGCCGGCCGCCAGGATGCGTCCGGCGCGTACGCGGTCGCCGGCGGCCACGGCGGCCTGGGCCTCCAGCAGGCGGACGCGGCCGTGCGCGCGGTCCCCGGACGGAAGGCGGTCGACGAGGTCGAGGGCCCGCGCCGGGCGGCCGGCGGCGACCAGGGCGGCGAGCGTCTCGACGGTGAGCGGGCGCACGGCGGGCGCCAGGGCGTGCGCCTCCAGCAGGAGGACGGCCGCGGCGGCGTCGTCGCCGTCGATCCGGTGGGCCTCGGCCAGCGCCCGCAGCAGCAGGGGGTGACGCCGTCCGGCCAGGGCCTGGCGCCAGGCGTCGAGCGCTTCCGTCCGGTCGCCGGCGGCCCACAGGTTGAGGCCCAGGTGGTAGCGGCCGTGCCAGTCGCGGGCCGGGCGGAGCAGGTCCAGCCAGCGGGGGCCGACCACGCACACCGCCTCCTCGCCGGGCAGCTCCCCCTTCTCCAGGAGGGTCAGCCACGGCGTCTGTTCCGGCCCGAGGGTGTCGTCGGCGAACGGGGTGGCCGTCGACTCCGGCAGGCCGCCCGCCCTGCGTTCCAGCGCGCCCCATCCTGAGCCCCGGTGGATCACCTCGGTGACGGGGTGGTCAGTCCACGGCCCGAGTTGCGCCGATTCCCGGGGTAGCGTCCTGGCGATCACGTCGACCGCCGCGCGCGCGTCCTCGTAGGGGGCGTGCGGGCGGCGCAGGGTGAGAGGGCTGTAGGTCTCGGTCCAGGTCCAGGCGGTCCCGCCGGGGAGCGGGAGGTGTTCCAGCTGGGTACGGGCCAGGCCGGCCTGGATCTCCAGGTACGGCGCCCCGGCGCCCGAGAGCCAGCTCTGCCAGTGGGTCCCGCCGGGGGAGACGCCCCAGCCGAACAGCTTGCGCCCCTTCAGCCGGGACGTCGAGGTGTGCAGCAGGCCGTAACCGTCGTCGTCGACGGCGGCGATCCAGGGGACCTCCGACGTGATGTGGAAGAAGTAGTCGGCGGCCGAACGCCAGCGCCCCGGGTAGCCGGCGTCGGGTTCGCCCGGGTACGGCACGGTGGTCAGCCGCTGGGCGTAGCCGAAGTGCTCGGCCCGGTCGGCGGGGGCCAGGACGCGGGTGCGCGGCGTCTGCGGCACGGCGATGTTGGACCACCAGTAGACCGGCACGCTCTCCGGGCGCGGATTGCGGATGGTGACGGACACGACCAGCGCCGGCGAGCCGGGCGGAAGGCTCGCGTCGATCTGGACCACCAGGCCGCGCATCCGTTCGTACTCGTACAGCCGCAGGACGGGGTACGGCGCCGCCACCCACCCCGCGTGCAGCGGATCGCAGGTCAACGGCCAGTGCCCGGTGGTGCCGAGGTTCCATTCCACGCCGCCCGCGAACCACGCGTCCCGCAGTGCGAGGTTGGCCGGCTGGATCACCGGGTTGCGGTGCAGCAGCTCCCGGCCGGTGGCGAGGTCGACCAGCGACCACAGCCGCCCGCCCAGGCCGGGCAGGAACACCGCCCGCAGGTGCTCGTTCTCCAGGGTGACGGAGGGCACCTCCCGCTCGGCGGGGTCTCGGCCGTAGGAGTCGCGCTTGCCGTACGGGAGCAGCGAGGGCGGGTGCCCGAAGTCGGTGATCGCCACGGCGGGAGGCCGCAGGATGGGCAGCGGGCTGACGGGCCCGGCGTCAGCGATGGTGAGCTTCATCCGGACATGGCCCCTTCGCGCAGAACGTTTTAAGGCGATCTGCGGCGAACGGTAGGGATCGTAGGGGCCCCTTGTCAATGCCCTGAAATTTGCGTGCAACAGATCGAATACGAGGGATTGACGACATCTATGCGCACATCTATCGTCCAGTCAGCGGATTTTGAAACGTTTTACCGCCAGGTTTCGGGGACCTCAGTGAGGAGCCGTCCAGTGGCCGTCAAACCCGTCCCGCTCGTCGCGTTATCCGTCCTCTTCGCTTCCTTTTTCGTGGCCGTGCCCGCCCGGGCGGCCGCTCTGTCGGTCTGGGTGCAGAGCGCCGCCGACCGCGCGTTCTCCTCCACCACCCGCCCGTCCGGCGCCCCGGCCTCGATCGCGTTGCGGGCGGCCCGCGGCGAGAGCGAGGCCGCCCAGATCCTGGTCAGGCCGTCCGCCTCCGCCACCGGCGTGCGGGTCACGGCCGGCGCGCTGAACGGTCCGGGCGGCGCCGTGATCCCGGCCTCCGCCGTCACCGTCAGACGCGAGTACAACCACCCGCACGTCTCCAAGATCGGCGTCTACCAGAACCCGCCGGACGGCGGCACCGCCTACTACGACGCGCTGGTGGAGAACACCCCGCAGTCGGTGGCGGCGAACGTCACGCTGCCCTACCACTACAGCGTGCGGGTGCCCGCCGCACAGCCGCCCGGCACGTACGCGGGCACCGCCACCGTCAGGAGCGACGGCGGCGACGTCGCGCTCGACGTCACCGTCACGGTCTACGACATCACGATCCCGCCCGCCGACCGGTCGACCTTCAAGATGAACAACTGGTTCGCCTCGGCGGGCTGGGACTACAACGGCACGATCAGGGCCATTCCCGCGCAGTACGGCGTGCAGATGTACGACGCCGGCTGGTGGCGGGTGATCCAGAACATCGCGGCCAACCACGCCAGGCACCGCAACAACGTGATCTTCGCCGACTTCCAGGCCCTGCTCATCCCCGACACGACCGTGGACGCCTCGGGCACGTACACCTTCGGCTGGACGACGTTCGACAGGTTCGTGCAGACCTTCGCCGACGCGGGGGCGATGCAGTACATCTACACCCCCCACCTGCTGGAGGGCCTGCCGGGCGACGTCGTCAAGCTGGACATGATCAAGAAGGTGGGCGGCGTCGTCCAGCGGGTCCTGGCCGACCCCGACACGGCCGAGACCAACGCCTACCTCAGCCAGCTCCTCCCCGCCCTCAAGGCCCACCTGGACGCCAAGGGCTGGACGGACCTGTTCTACATGAGCGCGCTGGACGAGCCGTCCACCGCCAACCAGGTCAGGGCGGCCAAGTGGCTCTACGCCAGGTACCGCCAGTACTTCCCCCGCCCGCTGACCAACGAGGCCCATCTGGCCGTGCTGCCCACGATGGAGGAGGACCTCACGACCGCGACGCCGTACACCGGCCTGTACGACGCGAACGTCGCCTACTACCAGCGCCGTCGCCTGAGCGGCGCGGACCTGTGGCTCTACAACTGCATCGTCCCGCAGGACAGGCGGATGAACCGCTTCATCTCCTACCGCCTGGCCTCCACCCGGCTCACCCCCTGGCTCACCTGGAAGATCGGCGGGACCGGCTACCTGCACTGGGGCTGGAACTTCTGGTGGGACTTCAGCGACCTCAACCGGCCCTCCGACACCTTCGACGACTGGCAGACCGGCGACAACTGGCTGGTCAGGCCGAACAAGGCGGCCTACGACATCTACGACAGCGTGCGCAGCGAGGCCCAGCTCGACGGCCTGGAGGACGTGGAGCTGCTGAACCTGCTGGCCAGGACCAAGCCGGTCACCGCGCGGGCCATCGCGGGCACCCTGGTCACCGACTCGATCTCCTACGAGCAGAGCGGCGCCGAGGTCGACAACCGGCACCGGCAGATCCTCGACGCGCTCGTCTCGCCGGGCCCCGACCTGCGCTTCCCCTACGCCGACGACTTCAGCGCGGGCGAGACGAGCTGGCGGCACAGCGCGGGCGCCTGGTCGGTGGCGGGCGGGGAGTACGTCCAGTCCGACGCCTCCGCCAACTGGGGCGTCACCGCCGCCCTGGAGGGCCGGGCCTACCGCGACGTGGTGGCCGGCGCGGACGTGCGGATCACGGGGGTGAACCCGAGCGGCGGCAGCACCAACTGGGCCGGTCTCATGGTCCGCAACCTCAACGCCACCGACATGGACACCGGTTACCTGGTCGCGCTGCGCGACAACGGCCAGGTGTTCGTCTACCGCAGCGGCGTCCAGCTCGGCTCCGCCGCCGTGCCGGGGTACGTCCCCGGCCAGTGGACCAGGCTGCGGGTGGCCGCCCGCGGCGGGACCCTCACCGTGTTCGCCGGGGCGAGGAAGCTCCTCACCGTCGCCGACGACGCCTACCCGGTGGGCGGGCTGGCCCTGGTGACCGGCGGCGCGAGTGCCCGTTTCGACAACGTACGGGTCAACCCGGAGACCGACCCGGCCGAGGGGCGCACCGTCACGGCGTCCAGCTCCTACGAGGGCGACGGCTGGACCACCGCCGCCGCCGTGGACGGCACCCGTACCGGCGTCGGCTGGAGCAGCTCGGCCGCGAACATGGGCACGAACCACAGCGAATGGCTGCAACTCGATCTCGGCGGCGTCAGGCCGCTGAGCAGGGTGGACCTGTATCCCCGCTCCGACGGCGCGAACACCGGCCTCGGCTTCCCCGTGGACTTCACGGTCCAGGTCTCGGCCGACGGATCGTCCTGGACGACGGTCGCCACCAGGACCGGCTTCCCCAGGCCCGGCGCGGGGGCGCAGACGTTCCCCTTCGCGACCGCCGACGTCCGCCACGTCCGGGTGACCGGCACGAACCTCAGCACCGACCAGCTCGGCCACTACCACATGCAACTGGCCGAGATCGAGGTCGCCGGCGGCAACCTCGCGGCGGGCCGCCCGGTCGCCGCGTCCAGCTCGGTCGAGTACCTCGACGAGGGGTGGCTGCGGGCCGACCTCACCGACGGCTCCCGCTCGGCGCTCTGGTACTCGATGGGCTGGAGCAGCCAGCCGGGCGTGGCCGGGCGTACCGAATGGGCGGCCGTCGACCTCGGCGGCCCGAGCAGGATCTCCCGGGTGGACCTCTACGCCAGGTCGGACGGCGAGAGCACCGGCGACGGCTTCCCCGTGGACTTCACGATCCAGGTCTCGGCCGACGGCTCCACTTGGACGACGGTCGCCGGCAGGACCGGCTACCCGCGGCCGGACGCGTCGGCGCAGACCTTCTCCTTCGCGCCCGTCACGGCCCGGCACGTCAGGGTCGTCGGGACCGCCCATCGCACCGCCCCCTACCACATGCAACTCGCCGAGCTGGAAGTCTTCTAGGAGCACAGATGAGAAGGACGTCCATCGCGCTCCTCGCGCTGGCGCTGACCGCCTGCGGCGGCCCGGCCGCCCCCGCCGGGGAGGAGTTCTCCCTGCCCACCGCGGCCGCGTACTTCACCACCGCCTGCCCGGAGCCCGGCACCAAGCCGGTCACGGACAAGGAGCTGACCTACTGGTCGATGTGGACCAAGGACGAGCCGCAGGGCAAGGTCCTGCGGTACGCCGCCGACTGCTTCACCAGGAAGACCGGCGTCAAGGTCACCGTCCAGTGGCTGGGCCGCGCCTACCTGCGGCAGAACCTGCTGCCCGCGCTCAACACCGAGACCGTCCCGGACCTGTTCGACCAGGACCTCACCAACATCAGGGCGGCGATCACCGCGGCCGGCGGCACCCGTCCTCTCGACGACGTGCTGGCGATGAGGACCGGCGACGGCATGGTCCGCGACGTGCTGCCCGCCGTCTACCGGGACAGCCCGGCGATCAGGGACGCGGCGGGCAGGCCGTTCGCGGTGCCGTACATCGTCATGGGCAACGCCTGGTGGTACGACCGCAAGAAGCTCCCGGACCTCAGGCCGCCCAGGAGCATGGACGACCTGTACGCGCTGTTCGGCGACCGGTCCGTCGCGCTCGACGGCGACATCGGCTACTACGCCGCCTGGTACTTCGACCAGCTCGCCGCCCGGTACGTCGGCTCCGGCAGGCTGGCCGAAGCCGCCCAGGACCGCACCGGGCGGCTCTGGAAGACCGATCCGGGCTTCCTGCGGGCCGCCGAGCACACCGCCAGGATCGCCGGCCACCTGGTCGACGGGTGGGACGCCGGCAAGTTCCCGCAGATCCAGCAGCGCTGGGCCGACGGCGACGCCTCCTACCTGTTCATGGCAGCTGGGGGCCGGCCGAGACCCGCGAGTACCTGGCCAAGCAGGGCGGCGGCCAGGACATCGACTACGGCTCCTTCCAGTTCCCCATGCCGGACGGCGCCACCCACGACGTCATCGAGGTGCAGCAGGTGGCGTTCGGCGTCACCGCCAAGGCCAGGCATCCCGAGGCGGCCAAGGCGTTCATCGCCTACTTCCTCACCCGCGACCTGCTCGCCGGTCTGCCCGCGGTCGCCGACAGCCTCACCCCGCGGACCGACCTGCCGGTCCCGTCCGACCTCGCCGACCTCAAGGCCGCCCTGGAGGACCCGGCGAAGAAGCACACCCTGTTCATGGACGGGCTGGACGGCGTCGCCGGCGGCAAGTTCGCCGAGCAGGTGTTCTACCCGGCCGACGACGCCCTGCTCAAGGGCAGGCTGACGCCCGCCGCGTTCGTGGACGAGCTGGCCACGGCGACCGCCGCGTTCTGGAGGACACAGGGCTGATGGCACAGACCCTGGCCGCGGGCAGGCGCGCCCTGCCCGCCGCCGTCACCCCCCACCTGCGCCACCGGCGGCGGCTGTTCTGGCCGTTCACGCTGCCCGCCGTCGCGCTCTACGTCGTCTTCCTCGTCGGCCCGGCCGTGGTGACCGTCGTGCTCGGCTTCACCCGCTGGTCGGGCGCGGGGCCGGTCACCTTCGTCGGCCTGGAGCAGTACGGCAGGCTGCTGGGCAGCGAGTCGTTCCGCGACGCCTTCGTCAACACGCTCGGTTACATCGTGGTCGGCGGGGCCGGCACGTTCGTGTTCGCGTTCCTGTTCACGATGGTGCTGCGCGGCATGCGGGCCTCGAAGACGATCCGGGCGATCCTGTTCTTCCCCAACATCGTCGCGCCGGTCGCGCTGGGCATGTTCTTCGGGTTCGTGTTCACGTACCACCCTGGGCGGCAGGGGCCGGCCAACTTCCTGCTGGAGTCGTTCGGCCTGCCCGCGGCCCGGTTCCTGCGGCCGGAGAACGTCACCTGGGTGGTGATGGGGGCGCTGGTGTGGGCGAGCGCGGGCTTCTACATCACCATCATGATGGCCGCCGTGGACCGCATCCCGCCCTACCTGTACGAGGACGCCGAACTGTGCGGGGCCTCCCCCTGGCAGCAGTTCCGCGCCGTCACCCTGCCGCTGACCTGGGACGTGGTGGGCATCGCCGGCGTGCTCTGGACGATCGGCGCGGTGAAGATCTTCGAGATGGTGTTCGTGCTCGCCGGCCCCGGCACCTACTCGCCGCCCAGCAGGACCTGGACGCTGGCCGTCTACGTCTACGACCGCTCCTTCGGCACCCGGGGCACGCCGGAGTACGGCGCCGCCTGCGCCTGCGCGGTCGTGATGATCGTCCTGGTGAGCGTGCTGGTGACCGCGCTGCGCAGGGTGATGCGCAGGGAAAGGCTCGAATTCTGATGCTCAGGACCGTCGGCAGGACGGCCGTCTGGCTGTTCACCGGGCTCAACGTGCTGCTGCTGTACTGGCTGGTCGCGGCGTCGTTCAAGACCCCGCTGGAGATCTTCCGCGACCCGTTCGGCCTGCCGCGCACCTGGTTCGCGCGGGGGAACCCGTTCCGCAACTACCTCTACGCCTGGAACCAGGCCGAGTTCGGGCACGCCTTCCTGGTCACGGTCGTGCTGGTGGCGGCGGCCTCGGTGTCGATCGTGGTGGTCTCCGCGCCCGCCGCCTACGCGCTCAGCCGGTTCGGCGTGCGCGGCTCGGGGCCGCTGACCGGGTTCCTCGCGCTCGGCATGGGCGTCCCGGTGCAGACCGTGATCATCCCGCTCTTCGTCGGCCTGGCCGACCTCGGGCTGACCGACAGCCTGTTCGGCCTCTACCTGCTCTACGTGGCCCTGTCGGTGCCGTTCACGGTGTTCCTGCTGACCGGCTTCTTCCGCACCCTGCCTGAGGAGACGGAGGAGGCGGCGGCCCTCGACGGCGCGTCGCCGCTGCGCACGTTCGTCTCGATCACGCTGCCGCTGGCCCGCGGCGGCCTGGTCACCGCGCTGATACTCAACGCCATCGGCCTGTGGAACGAGACCCTGCTGGCCATCGTGTTCATCCAGCAGAACGAGGGCTTCACCCTGGCCCGCGCCCTGTTCACCTTCTACGGCGCGGCCACCTACCAGTCGGAGTACGGCGGGCTGATCGCGGGCGTCGCGATCGTCGTGCTGCCCATGCTGGCGCTCTACCTCGTGCTGGCCCGCCGCATCATCGCCGGCCTCACCCTGGGCGCGGGCAAGTAGCGGCCCGCGCCCCCGGGGGTCAGTTGTTCGCGATGAAGTCGGCAACCAGCCGGTTGAACTCGTCGGCGTGCTCGATCATCGCCCAGTGCCCGCAGCGGTTGAGCAGCACCAACCGGCTGTCCGGGATGTTGGCCAGCAGGTACAGGGAGGTCTCGAACGACACGACACGGTCGTCGCGGCCGTGGACCAGCAGGGTCGGCACCTGGATCCCCGGCAGCGACTCCGGCTTCACCCACCTGGGCAGCGGGGCGCCCTTCGGCAGGCCGTCCACGTAGTTGCGCAGGTGGTCGGGGCGGGCGAGCCCCCCGCGAGCGCCTGGGCTGGTACCTGCGCAGGACCGGCGAGGTCTTCGTGCACCGCGAGGAGTTCCTCCGCCTGCTGCTGGTGCTGGTGATGAGCAACGAGGCCGCCGAGGTCGCGGACGCCCTCGCCCACTTCGGCATGGCCGGATTCGACGGCGCCTTCGTCTCGCTCCAGTCCGGGGACGGCAAACCGATCCAGGAGTTCATGGAGCAGCTCGCCGACGCCCTGGCGGGGATCGGCGAGTCGCTGATCGCCGGCCGCCGGGGCGGGCCCGGCGGCTGACGGTCAGGCGGACTGCTGCTCGCGCCCGGCGGCGAGCGTGAGGGCGATGTCGACGATCATGTCCTCCTGGCCGCCGACCAGCCGGCGGCGGCCGCACTCCATCAGGATGCCGCGCACGTCGACGCCGTACCGCGCGGCGGCGGCCTCCGCGTGCCGCAGGAACGACGAGTAGACGCCGGCGTACCCCAGGGTGAGCGTCTCCCGGTCGACCCGCACCGGACGGTCCTGCAGCGGGCGGACGATGTCGTCCGCGGCGTCCTGGAGCTGGAACAGGTCACACCGGTGCTCGAAGCCCGACAGGTCGGCGACCGCGACGAACGCCTCCAGGGGGCAGTTGCCCGCGCCCGCGCCGTGACCGGCCAGCGACGCGTCGACCCGGTAGACGCCGTTCTCGACCGCGACGACGGAGTTGGCGACCGACAGCGAGAGGTTCTCGTGGGCGTGGATGCCGATCTCGGTCCCGGCGTCGAGCACGTCGCGGTACGCGCGGACCCGCGCGGCCACGTCGTTCATGGTGAGCCGGCCGCCGGAGTCGGTGACGTAGACGCAGTGCGCGCCGTAGGACTCCATGAGCTTGGCCTGCCGGGCCAGTTCCTCGGGCGGGGCCATGTGGGAGAGCATCAGGAACCCGGACACGTCCATGCCGATCTCGCGGGCCGCGGCGATGTGCTGGGCGGAGATGTCGGCCTCGGTGCAGTGCGTGGCGACCCGGACGGACCGCACGCCGAGGTCGTAGGCGCGCCTCAGCTCGTGGACGGTGCCGACGCCCGGCAGCAGCAGCGTGGTCAGGCGGGCGTTCTCCAGCACCGAGGCCGCCGCCTCGATCCACGCCCAGTCCGTGTGCGAGCCGGGACCGTAGTTGAGCGAGCCGCCGGCCAGGCCGTCGCCGTGCGCGACCTCGATCGCGTCGACGCCGGCCCGGTCCAGCGCCGTGACGATGCGCTTGACGTCCTCCAGGCCGATGCGGTGGCGGACGGCGTGCATGCCGTCGCGCAGGGTGACGTCCTGGACGAAGATCGGGGTGCTCATCGAAGGCCCGCCTTCCGTGCGGCGATGCGTTCCGCGACCCGCAGGCCGGCGGAGGTCATGATGTCGAGGTTGCCGGCGTAGGCCGGGAGGTAGTGCGCGGCGCCCTCGACCTCGAGGAAGACCGACACCTGGTGGGTGGGCCGCGCCGCGCCGGCGGCGAGGAGCGTCTCCACCGGCTGGTCGGCGGGCACCTCGGTGATCTGCACCTGCTGCTTGAGCCGGTAGCCGGGGACGTAGGCCGCGACGTCAGCGACCATCTTCTCGACCGACCGGCGGATCTCCTCGTGCGTGGCCGGATCGGGCGCCGCGACGAGGCACAGGACGGTGTCCCGCATGATCAGCGGCGGGTCGGCGGGGTTGAGGATGATGATCGCCTTGCCGCGGCGCGCCCCGCCGATCTGCTCGATGGCGGCCGAGGTGGTCTCGGTGAACTCGTCGATGTTGGCCCGGGTGCCCGGCCCGGCCGACTTCGAGGCGATGGACGCGACGATCTCGGCGTACTCGACGGGCGCCACCCGGCTGACGGCGGCGACGATCGGGATCGTGGCCTGGCCGCCGCAGGTGACCATGTTCACGTCGGGCGCGTCGAGGTGCTCGTCGAGGTTGACGGCGGGGACGACGTAGGGGCCGATCGCCGCCGGGGTCAGGTCGATCAGCCGCCTGCCGAGCGGGAGCAGCTTGGCGGCGTTCACCTCGTGCGCCTTGGCCGAGGTGGCGTCGAAGACGATCCCGATCTCGTCGAAGCCCGGCAGCGCGATCAGGCCGTCGACGCCCTCGGCCGTCGTCGGGACGCCCATCCGGGCGGCGCGGGCCAGACCGTCGGACGCGGGGTCGATGCCGACCATGGCGCCCATCTCCAGATGACGCGCGCCGCGCAACACCTTGATCATCAGGTCGGTGCCGATGTTGCCCGAGCCGATGATCGCGACCTTCGTCCTGCTCATGCTGCTGCTCCTTCGGTGAAGCGGACCGTCACCGTGCCGAGGCCGGACAGGGTGGCGGTGACGGTGTCGCCGGCGGCGACCGGCCGCATCGGGCCGAGTGCGCCGGACAGGACGACCTGGCCCGCGCGCAGCGGCTCGCCGAGGTCGCGGGCCATGCGGGCCAGCCACACGACCGCCTCGATCGGGTCGCCCAGGCAGGCCGCGCCGGTGCCGGTGGAGACCTGCTCGCCGCCGATGCCCATCGACATCACGACGGCCACCGGGTCGAACTCGTCGAGGGTGCGGCGTTCCGTCCCGAGGACGTAGGCGCCCGAGGAGGCGTTGTCGGCGACCGTGTCGCCGAAGGAGATGTCCCACCCGGCGATCCGGCTGCCGCAGATCTCCAGCGCGGCGACGGCGTACTCGATCGCGGCGCGGACCTGGGGGGCGTCGAGCGGGCCGTCGTCCAGGTCGGCACCGAGCACGAACGCGATCTCCGCCTCGGCCCGCGGCTGGAGGATCCGGCCGACCGGGATCGCGTCGCCGTCGGCGTAGGCCATGTCCTCGAACAGCACGCCCAGGTCGGGCTGGTCGACGCCGAGCTGGCGTTGCACCGCCTCCGACGTCAGGCCGATCTTGCGTCCGGTGACCCGCGCGCCGCCGGCCAGGCGGGCGGCGGCCAGCGCGGCCTGGACGGCGTACGCGGCGGCCAGGTCGTCGCGGCCGATCAGATCCCGCACGGGGGCGCACGGCACGCCGGACCCGGCGGCCCCGGCCAGCCGCTCGACCGCGGCGGCGATGTCGGACGGGCTCGCGGCGGCGGGCCCGTTGGTTTCGTTCATCCCCCCACTGTGCAGGCAGGATGCCGCCCCAACCAGCACATCGTCTCGTTCAGCGATACGCTGTGCGGGTGACCGATCGGGCCGACCTCGACACCGTGCTGGGCAAGGCGGTGACGATCCTGCGCGCCTTCCGGCCCGACGACCGGGTCGTCAGCCTCGCCGAGCTGGTGCGGCGTACCGGCCTGCACAAGGCGACCGTCCACCGGTTGTCGGGCGATCTGGTCGCCAACCGCCTGCTCGACCGCGCCGACGGCGGCTACCGGCTCAGCCGCGGCCTGTTCGAGCTCGGCATGCTCGCCTCGCTCGAACGCAGCCTGCTCGAACTGGCGATGCCGTTCCTCCAGGACCTCTACGAACGCACCCACGAGACCGTGCACCTCGGCGTGCGCGAGGGGCACGACGTCGTCTACGTCGCCAAGATCGGCGGCCACCGCCAGGCCAGGGCGCCCTCGCGCACCGGCGGCCGGATGCCGCTCCACTGCACCGCGATCGGCAAGGCGCTGCTCGCCTACGCCGGGCCCGACCTGCGGCGCGAGGTGCTGACCGGGCCGCTGGAACGACGTACGCCGCACACCGTCGTCGCGCCGAGCATCCTGCGCGGCCAGTTGCGGCGCGTCACCGAGACCGGGGTCGCGTTCGAGGCGGAGGAGTCGGCCGTCGGGCTGGTGTGCGTCGCCGCGCCGGTGCTGGGGCGCGCCGACGAGCCGCTCGCCGCGATCAGCGTGGCCGGCCCCACCGGCCGGTTCCGGCCCGAGGGGCACGTGGCCGCGGTGCGCGCGGCGGCGGCCGCGCTCGGCAGCACGCTCACCCGGCGCGACCTCCTCCGGTGAACGGGCCCGCGAAGGGACACGCCGTGCGGGCGGGCGGCTCAGAGGGCGCGGCTGATCGCGTCGGCCGCGGCCGTGAGCGCGGCGACGAGGGGTTTGATCTCCTTCGGGGAGTAGCGGACGCTGGGCATCGAGATCGACAGCGCCGCGCCGGTCGCGCCGTCGCGGCCCTTCACCGGGCATCCCACCGCGACCACGCCCCGCTCGGTGCGCTCCAGGTTGAGCGCGACCCCGCTGTGCCGTACGGACCGCAGGTCCCGCCGCAGCCGTGCCAGGTCGGGCAGCTCCTCGGCCGGGTCACCCCGGTCGTCGGCGGCGTAGAGCTGCGCCAGCTCCTCGTCCGAGAGGGCCGCCAGCGCCACCAGGCCGCCGGTGGCCTGGTGGGCCGGGAAGACCATCCCTTCCCGGCTGCCCACCCGCAGGGCCTGCCCGCACTCGACCGAGGCGATGAAGCGCACGTTGCGGCCGGTGCGGATGCTGAGGTTCACCGTCTCGTCGATCCGGTCCACCAGCGCCCGCATCTCGCCGAGCGCCGCCGCCCGCAGCGCGCCGACGTCGGACTGCGCACGCTCGGCCAGCGCGAGGACCGGGCCCACCCGGTAGCTGCGGTCGTCGTTCTGCACCGCGAAATCGCGGTACACCAGCGCGGTCAGCAGCCGGTGGGCCGTGGAGCGGGCCACGCCCAGCCGTTCGCCGGCGGCCGAGACGGTGACCACCCCGTCGAGCTGGAGGATCTGCGCGAGCCGCAGGGCATGGTCGACGCTGGTGGGCGCGTAGGCCGGCGGGGTCTTCATGGGCTTCGCCATGGAACCGATCCTGACACATGAATTCCACTGTGCAGAATCCTCTTTTCCAGCCCGGTCGCCTGCGCGGATAGTCGGGGCCATGCCCCACGTGAACGCCGGCGGCTCGCCGGTCAAGATCGCCGCCGTGGACCGGCCGGACCAGCCCTCGCTCAGCCCCGAGCTGGAGGACCTCTACCGAGGCTTCGAGAAGGCGCTGCTCGTCCCGTTGTGGACGGAGATCGGCGACCTGATGCCGCCGCACCCACGCTCCAGCGCGCAGCCGCACCGGTGGGAGTGGGGCACGCTGCTCGACCTCGCCGGCCGCGCCGGTGAACTGGTCCCGGTAGGCCGCGGCGGCGAGCGCCGGGCGATCGCGCTGGCCAACCCCAGCCTGGGCGGCAAGCCGTACGCGACGCCGACCCTGTGGGCCGCGATCCAGTACCTGATGCCGGGCGAGAACGCGCCCGAGCACCGGCACAGCCAGAACGCCTTCCGCTTCGTCGTCGAGGGCGAGGGCGTGTGGACCGTGGTCGAGCGCGACCCGGTGCCGATGCGCCGCGGCGACTTCCTCCCCCAGCCCGGCCTGCACTGGCACGCCCACCACAACGCGGCCGACACGCCCATGGCCTGGATCGACGGGCTCGACATCCCGTTCCAGTACGGCGTCGAGGCGCAGTTCTTCGACTTCGGCCGGGACACCCTCACCGAGGAGGAGCACGCCACCCCCGACCGTTCGCGCGCCGAACGGCTCTGGGGGCACCCCGGCCTGGCCCCGGTCTCCCAGCTGCGCCGGCACGAGGGCACGCCGTTGCTCTGCTACCGCTGGACCGACACCGACGCCGCGCTGGCCGACCAGCTCGCGCTGGAGCGGGAGGGGCACGCGGGCCCGGTCGAGCCCGGCCACGCCCTGGTCCGCTACGTCGACCCGACGACCGCCGGCGACGTGCTCCCGACGATCCGGGCGCAGTTCCACCGGATCACGACGGGCGTGGAGACCGCGCCGTACCGGGAGACCGGCTCGTCGGTCTACCAGGTCTTCGACGGGTCCGGCCGGGTCACCGTCGGCGACCGGTCCTGGCGGGTGAGCCGCGGCGACCTGTTCGTCGTGCCGTCCTGGCAACCGCTGTCGATCCGCTCGGAGGCGTCGGCCTCCGACTCCGACTCCGGCGCGCTCGACCTGTTCCAGTTCGGCGACGCCCCGATCTTCACCAGGCTCGGCCTGTACCGCAGCCACACCGAGGAGAACAGCCGATGAAGCTCGCCACCGTCCGTCTGGACGACCACCGCACCGCCGCCGTCCGCGTCGAGGGCGACGAGCTCGTCGAGGTGGGCCCGGCCGACGTCGGCGCGGTGCTGGCCGCGCCCGGCGGCCTGGAGGGCGCCGCGGCGGCCGACGGCCCGCGTCACCCGCTCGCCGGCGCCGACCTCGCGCCGGTCGTGCCGCGGCCGAGCAAGGTCGTCTGCGTGGGGCTGAACTACCAGAACCACATCAAGGAGATGGGCCGCGACCTGCCCGAACACCCGACGCTGTTCGCCAAGTTCGCCGACACCCTGATCGGCGCCTCGGACGACATCCGGCGTCCGGTGGAGACCGACCAGTTCGACTGGGAGGCCGAGCTCGCCGTGGTCATCGGCCGGCCGGTGCGGCGGGCCGACGAGGCGCAGGCGATCGCCGCGATCGCGGGGTTCACCGTGCTCAACGACGTCACCTGCCGGGACTGGCAGTTCCGGACTCGTGAGTGGCTGCAGGGCAAGAACTGGGACTCCACCACCCCGATCGGCCCGTTCCTGGTCACCGCGGACGAGACCGGCCCGCGGCCGGCGCTCGACGTCCGATGCGAGGTCGACGGCCGGGTGATGCAGTCGGACAACACCGGCGACCTGCTCTTCGACCCGGTCCACCTGGTCCGCTACGTCTCGACGATGATCCGGCTCAACCCGGGCGACGTGATCGCGACCGGCACGCCGGGCGGCGTCGGCCACGCCCGCAAGCCACCGGTCTTCCTGCGCGGCGGCGAGCTCGTCGTGACCGAGATCGAGGGGCTGGGCAGGCTGGAGAACCGCGTCGTCGGCGAGGGCGCGTGATGGCGCGCGACCTCGCCACCGCGCTCGCGTGGGTCGAGACGGGGACCGGACTGTGCGCGTCGGCGATCGCCGGTCTGTCCGAGCGGGAGTACGACGCCGCGTCGGCCCTGCCCGGCTGGACGCGCAAGCACGTCGTGGCGCACCTGGCGGCGAACGCCGAGGCGATCGGCAACCTGGTCCGCTGGGCGCGCACCGGCGAGCCGACCCCGATGTACGCCTCGCCGCAGGCCCGCGCCGCCGGGATCGAGCGGGGCTCCCTGCTGGACGCCGGCGAGCTGGCCCGGTGGTTCACCGAGTCGGCCGCGATCCTGGCCACCGCCATGACGGCACTGCCGGAGAAGGCGTGGCGGGCCGAGGTGGTGACCGCGCAGGGACGGACCGTGCCGGCCAGCGAGATCCCCTGGATGCGCGGCCGGGAGGTCATGGTGCACGCGGTGGACCTGGCGACCGGGCTCACCTTCGCCGACCTTCCCGACGGCTTCCTGCGGGAGCTGCGGGAGGACATCCGCGCCAAGCGCGGCCCCGGCGCGGTGCCCGACGTCGAGGGGTCGCTGCCCGACGTGACCGCCTACCTGGCCGGGCGCCCGGCGGGCGGCGTGACCGCCGCCGGCGGCGGAGCCGCACCGACCCTGCCTCCGTGGCTGTGACGAGAAGGAAGATCTGATGGGCACCCTCCCCTCCACCCGTGCCGACGTGATCGTCGTCGGGGGCGGCATCGGCGGCCTGTCCGCCGCGCTCGCCCTGGTCCGCCAGGGCCTGCGGGTCCGGGTGTACGAGCAGGCCTCGGCGTTCGGCGAGGTCGGCGCGGGCCTGCAGCTCGCCCCGAACTGCACCCGCATCCTGGACCGTTACGGCCTGCTGGCCGAGGCGTCCGCGCTCGGCGTGCTGCCCGAGACCATGGTCATGAAGGACGCCCTGGACGCCGCCGAGCTGACCCGGCTCGACCTGCGCGACGTCGAACGCCGCTACGGCCACCCCTACCTGGTGATCCACCGCAGCGACCTGCACGGCATCCTGCTCCGCGCCTGCGAGCGGGCGGGCGTCGAGCTGCTCACCGACGCCCGCTGCACGTGGTACGAGAACGTCGACGGCGGCGCCCGCGTGCGTTTCGCCGACGGCGTCGTGGACGAGGCGGACGTGGTGATCGCCGCCGACGGCCTGCACTCGATCGCCCGCGAACTGCTGGTCCGGGACGAGCCGGTGAACTCCGGATATGTCGCCTACCGCTGCGCGGTGCCGTTCGAGCAGGTCGCCGGCAACGACGTGCACGACAAGGACGTCGTCGTGTACGTCGGGCCGCGTTGCCACTTCGTGCAGTACCCGCTGCGGGGCGCGGAGACGTTCAACCAGGTCGCCGTCTTCGAGTCGCCGAAGGCGCTGGCCGGCCAGGACGACTGGGGCACCCCCGACGAGCTGGACGCGGCGTTCGAGGGCACCTGCGACCAGGTCCAGCAGGGCCTGCCGCTGATGTGGCGCGACCGGTGGTGGCGGATGTTCGACCGCGACCCGATCATGACCTGGGTCACCGGACGGATCGCGCTGCTCGGCGACGCCGCGCACCCGCCGCTGCAGTACATGGCGCAGGGCGCGATCATGGCGATCGAGGACGGCTGGGTGCTCGGCGAGCACGTCGCCGCGCAGCGCGCCGAGGGCCGCCGCACGGACGGCGTGGGCGTCGACTGGGACCGGGCGCTGGCCGCCTACGAGGCGGTACGGCCCGAGCACTGCCGCCGGGTGGTCGGCACGGCCCGGGCGTGGGGCGCGTTGTGGCACCTGGAGGGCCTCCGGAGACTGCAGCGCAACGCCCTGCTGCGGGAGCGCGACGTCCATGACTACGCGTTCGTCGACTGGATCTTCGGGCCGACGGCCCTGACCCCCGAGGACGAGCCGGAGATGTTCCGCCCGATCCCCCTCGACTCCGCGCCGCTGTGAGGCATCAGGTCGCCAGGCCCCGGCGGTAGGCGTAGACCACCGCCTGCACGCGGTCCCGCAGGCCGAGTTTGGCCAGGATGCGTGACACGTACGTCTTGACGGTCTCCTGGCTGATCACCAGCGTGGCGGCGATCTCGCTGTTGGACCGGCCGTCGGCGATGAGACGCAGCACCTCCAGCTCACGCGGGGTCAGCGCGGTCTCCCCGGACGGCGGCCGGGCGGGACGGATGCGGGCCGCGTACCGGCCGACCAGCCGGCGCGTCACCTCGGGGGCCAGCAGCGCGGCGCCCGAGGCGACGGTGCGGATGCCGTGCAGGAGCTGCGCCGGCGGGGCGTCCTTGAGCAGGAACCCGCTGGCCCCCGCGCGCAGCGCCTCGTAGACGTACTCGTCGAGGTTGAACGTGGTCACCACGAGCACCTTGACCGGGTTGTCGACCCCCGCGCCGGCCAGCAGCCGGGTGGCCTCGATGCCGCCGAGCACCGGCATGCGCACGTCCATGACGACGAGGTCGGGGCGCAGCCGGCGGGCGAGGTCCACGGCGGCGCGGCCGTCGCCGCACTCCCCCACGACCTCCAGGTCGGGCTGGGCGTCGATGATCGTCGCGAAGCCGGTGCGGATCAGCGCCTGGTCGTCGCAGACCAGCACCCGGATCGGCGCGCTCACGCCGGGCCGCCCGCGGGGACGCTGGCCCGCACCACGAAGGCGCCGCCCGCCTGCCGGCCGGCGCTGAACTCGCCGCCCAGGGCGTCCACCCGCTCGCGGAGCCCGGCCAGACCCCGCCCGCTCCCGCCGGGGGCGGCGGCCCGGGAGCCGGTGCCGTGGGTGCTGACCACCACGCTGATCTCCTTCTCGCCGTAGCGCACCTGGACCGCGGTCGGGCTGCCGTGGGCGTGTTTCAGGGCGTTCGTCAGCGCCTCCTGGACGACCCTATAGGTGACGAACTCGGCGCTGCCCGCCGATTCCGCCCGGCTGCCCTCCTCGGCGAACTCCACCGGCTGTCCCGCCCGGCGGGTCCGCTCCACGAGGGTGTGCAGGTCGGCGGCGGACGGCAGGCCGTCGGGGTCGTGATCGGCCTTGAGCAGGTCGAGCATGTGCCGGAGGTCGGCGATGGCCCGCCGGCCGGTGTCGGTGACGGCGTTCAGCGTCGCGTCGAGACGTTCGGGGACGGCGGTCAGGTAGCGGGCGGCCTCGGCCTGCACCACCATCGCCGTCACGTGATGCGTCACGACGTCGTGCAGCTCGCGGGCGATCCGGGTGCGTTCGGCGGCGCGGGTGGCCTCGGCCACGTGGCGGCGGCGTTCCTCCTCGGCGGCGCGGGTGGAACGCAGCCAGGCCCCGATGCCCCAGGTGAGGGCCAGCGCCAGGTAGAACACCACGTATCCCTCCACCCGCTCGTCCGCGCCGAGCCGGTCGAGCGCGAGGGCCAGCGGCACGTACGCCAGGGAGAGGAGGATCACGGCGGCGCGCCGGAACCGCTCCAGATGGGCGCCCGCGCTGATGAGCGCGACGGGCAGCACGTTGCTCGCGAACAGGTGGTAGCCCCGCAGCTGGTCGAGGACGAAGCCGGCCGACACCAGCGCGAGGCACACCGCCGGCCACCGCCGCCGGACGGCGAGCGGCAGGCACTCCAGGGCGATCGCCACCAGGGCGACCGCGTCGAAGGGGCGGGCGGGCAGGTCGCCCACCTGCGTGCCCTTGTCGTGCAGGCCCGGCAGGAGCGACGCGACGGCCACCAGCAGCCCGAACGGCAAGTCCCGGACCACGACGTCGCACCGCCGCCACACCTTCGTGGCCCGCCCCAGATCGATCACCGGGCGAGCGTAGCGGGACCACGGTCGTGCGGGCGGCGAGAAGCCCGCTTTGTCCCCCGTGCGAGCTACCGGGAAATGTCCACTCCGCGGTGACGATCCCGGCACCGTCCGGTCCGTAGCGTTGCCGGGCGGCCACGGCGTTCCGTCGGCCTTTCCCGTTCGCACCCCCGCCGTGCGCGTCGCCCTCGCGGCGGCCGGCTCACTGGAGGACCTCATGCTCGCCAGGATCAGGACACCCGTCGCGGCCGCGCTGTGCTGCATCGGTCTCGGCGCGGGGGTGGCCGGCTGCGACGGTGACGCGATGGAGAAGTGGGACCCCTTCGCCGCCTCCACGCCGACGTCCGGGGCCGCGCCGATCTCCGGCACCGAGAAGATCACCGTGGCCGGCCGGTCGGTGAACGTGTCCTGCTCGGGCGAGCCGGTCGAGGGCGGGCCGGTCGTCGTCCTGATGCACGGCGGCGGCGACGGGCTGGACAAGATGGCGTCCCTGCAGAAGACGTTGAGCGGCAAGCACCGGGTCTGCTCCTACGACCGGCTCGGCGCGGGCGCGAGCGACCAGCCGGAGGGCCCGCAGGACCTGGCCGGCAGCGGCAGGATCCTGACCGGTGTGCTCGACCGCGTCGCCGGGAAGGCCCCGGTCGTCCTGGCCGGTCACTCGCTGGGCGGGCTGATCGCCGCCCGGTACGCCCCCGACCACCAGGACAGGGTCAAGGGGCTGGTCCTGCTGGACGCCACCCCGCCCACCATGATGAACGACATCGAGAAGGCGATCCCCGAGTCCGCCAAGGGCCCGGCGGCCGAGCTGCGCGCGCAGAACCTGGCGATCTTCCAGGGGCAGAACCCGGAGAAGCTGGTCATCGCCGACGGCGCGGTCCGCTCCGCCGGTGACATCCCGGTCGAGGTCGTCAGACACGGCAAGCCGTACCTGGAGGCCCTGCCCGAGTACGGGCCGCGCCTGGAGCGGGCGTGGGCGGCGGGCCAGCGCAGGTGGCTCGCGTTGTCCGGCCGCAGCAGGCTGAGCACGGCCGCGGACAGCGGGCACTACATCTACGTCGACCAGCCCGGCGTCGCCGTCCAGGCCGTCGAGCGTGTCACCGGGCAGGCGCAGGGACGGTGATCCGGCCGATCGCGGGGATAGGTCGGAAGGCCGGATCATGACAGCAGCGTTCCTCCGGTTCGTCCCTGACGAGGTCGACGACCTGGTCCCCTTCCCGACCGGCGAGGTCACGCCGGTGGCGTGGGAGGGCGAACCCCGCCCCTGACAGGGGACGGTCGCGAGGAGAGGTCGCCGTCGTGATGGCCGAACGAGCGGCGGTAGGCGGCGGGCGAGGTGTGCACCAGGGAGTGGAAACGTCTGCGGAGGTTGGCGGCCGAGGACAGGCCGACCCTGGCCGCGATCGTCTCCACGGGGAGGTCGGTCTCCTCCAGCAGGGCCCGCGCCGCCGTGACGCGCTGCTGGAGCAGCCATCGGCCGGGGCTGACGCCGAGCTGGCCGGCGAACCTGCGGGCGAGGGTCCGCGGGGAGACCCCGGCCCGCGCGGCGAGATCGTCGAGGGTGAGGGGCTCGTCCAGCCGTTCGGCGGCCCAGTCGAGGAGCGGCGCCAGCGACTCCGGCCGGCGGTCGCCGGAGGGCGCGGTGCCGTACTGCAGCTGACCGCCCTCGCGGTGCGGGGGCATGACCATGTGGCGGGCGATGTGCGCGGCGTAGGCCGCGCCGTGGTCGGCGCGGGCCAGGTGCAGGCACAGGTCGATGCCGGCGGCGGTGCCGGCGCTGGTGGCGAGGTCGCCCAGGTCGATGTACAGCGTGTCGGGTTCGACCTGTACGCCGGGAAAGCGGTCCGCGAGCTCGGCGGCGAGCCGCCAGTGGGTGGTGGCCCTGCGCTGATCGAGCAGCCCGGTCTCGGCGAGCAGGAAGGTTCCCGAGCAGATCGTGACGATCCGCGCGCCCCGCCGGTGGGCCCGCCGGATCGCGTCGATCACGGCGGGCGGCGCCGGATCGTCGCGGCGGTGCCATCCGGGGATCACCACCGTGTCGGCGGCCTCCAGCGCCGACAGGCCCGCCCCGACCGCCATGTCGTACCCGGCCAGGGTCGGCACGGTGCCCGGACGTTCGGCGCACACCTGGAACGAGTAGCGGGCGGGCAGACCCGGCCGGCGCACGCCGAAGACCTCCGCCGCGCACGCCAGCTCGAACGTGGACTGCGGCGGCAGGACCAGCGCCACCACTCGCTGAACACTCATGGCAGGAAAATACCCGCAGACGTCAATCCAGACACTGGGCGGGGTCGACGTCCGCCGCGACGATGGGGTCATGACGCAAGATGCGAACGACGTCCAGATCCTGCATGTTGACGAGGTCGAACCCGTCGAGGTCGTCCCCGGGATCGTCCGGCGGCGGCTGCCCGCCACCGACCGGGCCCGCGGCTGGATGTACGACTTCGCCCCGGGCACCGAATGGCCCGAGGTGGACGTGCACGACGGCGAGGAACGCTACTACGTGATCTCGGGCGAGTTCATCGACCGGGGGCAGCGGCTCGGGCCGGGCAGTTACGTCGTGTTCGCGCCGGGCAGCACGCATCGCCCGCGCACCGAGACGGGCGCCCGCATGCTGGGCATCAGCATCCTCACCCCGTAGCGGCGCCGCGCCGGACCTGGTCCGGCGGGCTGCGTCAGTCGCGCGGGCGGCGGACGCGGGGCACGGGCTGGCCGCGGCGGGCGGCCTCGGCCTCCAGGCGCTTCCTCAGCAGCCTGCCCTGGCCGAGGAACGAGCGGCTGCGCTCGCGGCGGCTGCCGGCGAGGCTCCAGTCGTTGAGCGCCCGTTCGACCCGCACGCTCAGCCGATCGCCCGCGCCGGTGGCCCGCCCGACCAGCACGACGTTCTCCTGCCACTCCATGGCCGGGCCGTGCCGGTGGAAGGTCAGGCACACCGGCCCGTCGGCCGCCTGGACGCCCGCGGGCAGCCGCAGGTCGAAGCCCGCCTCGGTCCGTACGGCCGAGCGGGTGCGCACGGCCAGCGGCATGCCGTCGGCCACCATGGTGACGACGGGCTCGCCCAGGTGGGCGGCGCGGCCGGCGAACGGCCGCCAGTCCGCCGGCGGGGCCGACCGGCCCGGCAGCCGGGCGCCGGTGGGTGCGGGATCGGAGGCGGGCGCGGCGACGTCCGGGGGGCCCGTCCAGATCCCGGGCGTCCTGGACAGGTCGCCCTCGGGCCACCAGACGATCCGCTCGGGGGTGACCTCCACCCAGATGCGGGCGAAGTACCAGCCCAGCCGCTTCACCAGGAACCACGGCATCCCGGCGAACCCGGCGCCGGTCTTGGCCAGCGACTCGCGGACGTACCGATCGGTGCCGGCCTGCAGGTCCGCGTCGCGCACGGTCGCCCGGCCCTGCACCAGGACGACGGGCGCCCGGTCCGGCCCGCCGCCCTCCGCGCCGGAGCACAGCAGCGCGACGCGCGGGTCCCGGCGGGCGCGCTCGGCCTTGTCCGGGTAGGTGAGCCCGGTGCTGACGTCGATCGTGCCGCCCGCGCCGGCGTACGGCGTGACGGGCCAGGTGACGGGACGGCCGTCGCGGGTGAGCGAGGCGTACTCGCAGACCAGGGCGCGGCCGAAGACCTCGGCCGCCCGGCGCGGCGAGAAGGTCGGTGCGGATGCGGTCATCACGGCTCCAGGATCATGTCGGCGGGGGTGGTGCCGTACAGGCGGGTGAAACGCCGCCGGTAGGCCGGCCACCAGAACAGGCGGAACATCAGCCGGGCCACGACCGGCAGGTCCGCGTACGACGCCGCGAGCAGGCGGGCGTCGGCGCCGGAGGCCAGCCAGCCGAGGATGACGGGGACCCGGCGGCGGCCGAAGTCGTCCATCGCCCGGCGCCGGTCGGCCTCGACGTCGGCGGGGGTGAGGTGGGCGAGCATGAGCGGCACGGCGACCCGCTCCTCGTGGTCGAGGTGCTCGTTGACGAGCTCGTGCAGCCGCCGCAGGGTCGCCGCGCGCCCGGCCAGGGGCACCCCGCGGTCGGCGGCGGCCTCGATCAGCGGGTCCAGCAGGGAGTGCTCGGACTCCAGCTCGGCCAGCGCGTCGGCCGCCTGCGGGGCGCGGCCGGTGAGCTTGGGCCACAGGGTGGCGTCCTCGTGCGAGTGGTGGGCGTGCAGCATGTCCAGCACGAGCGCGAGCTGCTCCTCCAGCAGTTCCTCGTGCGCGTCGTCACGCGGGTCGCCGCACGCCTCGGCCAGGCGGCCGAACTCGGCGCGGAAACCGGCGTGCATCATCAGGAAGCCGGTCAGGTGTTCTGGTGTGATCATCAGTCTGTTCCCTCACGTGTCGGGAACAGCGTGCGCGCCGCGTCTCTACGTGCACTTGGCGAGGGCTTGGCGGGCCCTTGTCAGCCAGTAGGCGGCGCCGGCCCGCTCCAGCTGGCGCACCGCCTCGGTCAGGTGGGCCCTGGCCCCCTCGCGGTCACCGAGCGCCAGCAGCGCCTCGCCCAGGTGGCCGTCGTACGCGCCGTCGACGGTGGTGCACGCGCCGTTCACGTGCAGCAGCCCGGCGAACGGACGGAACGCGTCGTAGACCTCCCGGACGACGTCCGCCTCGCCGAGCCGGATCGCCGCGTGCAGCCGGCACATGGCGGCCATCGCCCAGTGGTAGTCGCGCGGCGGCATGGGCGTCTCGCGCAGGATCCGCCGGGCGCGCTCGGGCTCGCCCAGCTCCGCCAGCGCGTACGCCAGGGCGTAGGCGGGCCCCGCCAGGCCGGTGTGCCGGGCCATCTCCCCGATCCAGGCCGCCTCCTCGCCCAGGCGGTCCTCCTGGATGATCGTCTCGGCCCGTCCGGCGAGCACGCTGAGCTCGAAGTAGGCCAGGTCGGCGAACGACAACAGCGCCCTGACGGGCTCGAAGTGCCGGGCCGGGTCGGGGACGCCCTGGAACAGGTCGAGCCCCACGTGCGCCACCGCCGCCTGCAGCGCCAGCGTGGGATTGTGCAGGTCGCGCAGCAGCGTGCCGATCTCCGCCAGCAGGTCGCGAGCCTGCCGCACCCTGCCGTGCTCCACGTGGTGGGAAACGAGGTGGAGCTGTGCGATCACCCTGAGCTGGGGCGACAGGTCCGGCTCGGCCAGCAGGCGGCGGGCGGTCCCGGCGCGCTGCTCGACGAAGTCCTGTCCCTGCAGCGCGATGAGCCGCAGGTGCAGCACGCGCCGCAGCAGGGCGGGGTCGTCCAGGCGCTCGGCCGCCGCCACGGCCCGCGACGAGACCGCGCCGACCTCGTCCTCGCGGCCGGTCTGGGCGAGCACGACGGACCTGACGGCCTGCGCCGTCGCCCAGGCGGGCGTGGACGGCGGCAGCTCACGCGCGGCCCGGTCCGCCGCGTCGCGGACGGCCGCCACCTCGACGCCGTACCGGAAGGGCACCCAGATGCCGTGTCCCATCGCGATGTCGGCGGCTCTGACGGCTTTGTCCAGGTCGTCGCCGGCCATGGCGAGCGCCTGCTCGACCGCCTCGTAGCCCTCGTCGAACCGGCCGGCGGCGTAACGGCTCTCCGCCAGCCCGACGGCCAGCTCGAACCGCTCGGCCGCGCTCGCGCCGGCCGGCTCGGCGGCCGCCAGCGCCTCCTGCCAGGACACGGCCGCGTCGTCGGGCGCGTGCCGTCGCAGGGC
>NZ_JBEXYK010000065.1:0-57527 GCF_040630865.1 Nonomuraea sp. NPDC005730 | reverse complement strand
TGAGTGTAAGTGCACAAGGGAGCTTGACTGTGAGACTGACGGGTCGAGCAGGAGCGAAAGCTGGGACTAGTGATCCGGCATCCCGCACGGGCCGGCCGCGGCGGCGTGCCGGGCTCCGCGGCCGGGCCGGCGTCCACGACGATGACGTGGACGTCCTGGCCGAGCCCGGCTCCGGTCCCGGGCCGGTCCGTGAGGAGCACCGCGGCGCCGCAGTCGGCGATCGTCCGGGCGAGCCGGGCCGGTGGCTGCCCCGGATGCAGGGGCACGTACGCGCCGCCGGCCTTCACCACGGCCAGCGTCGCCACCACCAGCGCGGCCGAGCGGCCGAGCAGCAGCGCGACCGTGCTCTCCGGCCGCACCCCGAGGCCGGCCAGGCGACGGGCCAGCCGGTTCGCGCGCGCGTCCAGCTCCGCGTAGGTCAGCGTGCGCCCATCGCACTCCACGGCCGTGGCGTCCGGGCTCCGCGCCGCCTGGGCCTCGAACAGCTCCGGCAGGGTCGCCTCGGGGACGGCGGCCGCCGTGTCGTTCCAGTCGAGGAGGACCTGCCGCCGTTCCTCGGCCGGCATGACGTCCACGTCCCCGATCCGCGTGCCGGGATCGAGCGCCGGGATCCCGGCGAGCAGGTCGGTCAGGCGCCGGGCGTGGCGGACGACGTCGCCGGGGTCGTACACGGCGGGGTTCGCGTTGACGTCGACCCGGAGGTCGCCCCGGTGCGGCCGGTCGTAGATCATGATGGACAGGTCGTCGATCGACCCGTTGGACACGTTCTCGACGGTGACGTCGTGGTCGGCGAACCTCAGGGGCTGGTCGAACGCCATGATGTTGATCGTGGGGCCGAACAGCCTCGCCTCGCCGCCGACTATGCCCAGGTCGCGCAGCATGTCCTCGTACCTGTGGCGCTGGTGCCGCAGGGCCTGGCGCATGGCGAGCGAGACGCCACGGAAGAGCTCCGGCAGGGGCGCGTCCGGGTCCACGGCGCATCTGACGGGGAGCACGTTGACCACGTTCCCCGGCGTCCTGCGCAGGCGGGCGGACCGCCGGTTGGCGGCCGGCAGGCCGACGACGACGGCGGTCGCGCCCGTCATGCGGTGGACGTACAGCACGACCGCGGAGACGGCCAGCGTCAGCCAGCTCGTGCCCAGCCGCCGGGCGGCCGCGCGCATCCCTTCCGTGGCCTCGGGCGGGAGCGTGGTCGTCGCGCGGAGGAAGTCCCACGAGGGCGGCGCGGGCGGTCGCGTCGCCAGGCTCGACGGGACGGGGCCGTCGGGGAACAGCGACAGCCAGTGTTCGCGGTCCGTCGCCGACCGGCTCGATCCCCGGTAGGCCAGGTCCTCCTCCAGGATGGCCCGAGGGGGCTCGAAATCGCACTTCGCGGCCACGACGCCGGCCCGGAGGGCGGTGTAGATCTCTCCCATGCGCGAGACGAACAGCGCCGCCGCGTAGCCGTCCATCGCCAGGTGGTGGACGCGCTGGTACCAGAAGAAGCGGTCCTCGGCCAGCCTGATGAGCGCCGCCGAGAACAGCGGGGGACGGTCGAGCTCGATCGGCCGGCCGCACTCCGCGCGCATCCACCGCCGGGCCTCCTCCTCGGCCGTCCCCTCGCCCCGCAGGTCCACGAACGGGATGTCGAACTCGATGTGCTCCTCGATGACCTGGACCGGCCCCTCGTCCCCGTCGCCGATCCACAGGCGCATACTGGCGGTCTCGGCGACGGCCTGCCGGAAAGCCATTTCCAGCATTTCCCGATCGACGTTTCCGCGGAGGTCCAGGTATTCGGCGACGATGTCGTTCCGGCCGCCCGGGGCGAGCTGGCGGGCGTACCAGAGGCCGAGCTGGGCGGCGGACAGGGGCAATTCGTATCGGGGGGCGCCGTCCACGTGCGTCACTCCGCCGGGACGATCGCGTCGACCAGGCTGTCCGGCCTTATGTCGGTCCAATGTCCGGTGATGTATTCCAGGCATCTCCGCCGGACGTCGTTCCTGTACACGACCCTCCAGCCGTCGGGAACGGCGGCGGACGCGGGCCACAGGGAATGCGCTCCCTCGTCATTCACGAGCACCCGGCAGTGGTTCCAGAAATCGTCCATCAGGTATTCCCTTCCGCTTGTTCCCGGGGCCGGGCGTGTTGAATAATTCGCTCGCCCGGACATGCCGATGAGGGGATTTGGAATGGCTGACTGGTTGCGTTGCCCGGAAATGCGTCCGCATTCCGCGGTCCGGCTGTTCTGTTTTCCGCACGCGGGTGGCTCGGCGGCCTTCTACCGGTCCTGGGCCGAGAACGCGGGCGTCGAGATTCACGGCGTGCAGTATCCGGGCCGGGGCGACCGGTGGGCCGATCCCCTGATCGGCGACCTCCGCGACATGGCACACCGGATCGCGGACGCCATGACGCCGCTGCTGGACCGGCCGGTCGCGCTCTTCGGGCACAGCATGGGCGCCCTCGTCGCCTACGAGGTGGCCCGCGAGCTGGCCGGAAGGGGCGTCGTGCCGGCCCGGCTCTTCGTCTCCGGCGCGAACCCGCCCCAGACGATGGCCGGCGTGCTCGGCTCCCTCGCCGAGACGGACGACGAGACGCTGGCCGGCCTGATGGGAACGCTCAACGGGACCGACCCAGGGCTGCCGGCCGACCCCGAGCTGCTGGAGATCGTCCTGTCCTACGTGCGCGGCGACCTGCGGGCGGTCGCGGCGTACGAGCACCGGGAGGGAGCGCCGCTCGACTGCCCGATCCACGCCCTCCACGGGGACGCGGACCACGATGTCGTGCCGGAGCGGGTGCCGCTGTGGGGCGAGCTGACCCGCGCCGGGTTCACCGTCGACACCCTGGCGGGCGATCACTTCTACCTCGTGCCCCGGCGGGAGCAGGTCCTGGAGATCATCCACCGGTACCTGCGCGGCGGCGGCGGAACGGGCCGCCGCCGTCAGGTCGATCAGTAGAAAAGACTGAGCGCGAAGCGCGAACCGGACACCTCGCACCGGAAATCCTGGACGATGCCCCCGCTGGTGATGGCGGTGAAACCGGCCCGCACGCACTGGTCGCGGTACTGGTAGTACCCGGCGAAGTGCCACGACCCGGACACAGCGGATGCGGACACGGCGGACGCAGGCATGGCGGAGCCGGTGACGGCGCCGAAAGCGAGCCCACCGGCGACGAGGGCCGCCGCGGTCAGACGTCGAATGCTCATGTTTCCTCTTCTCCTCAGGGAACGGCGTTCTGCCGTCAAGATGTGCCAGGAGACTTGGGAAACACTTGTGGGCCGTCCTTAAGGGCGCGGCGGCCTTCTTAACCCGGCCTTCAGGGTGTGCTCCGCCCGGCCCGCAGGCCGTCGAGGATGAGCGCGAGGTAGCGGCGCCACGGTTGCGCGGCGCCGGAGGACGGCAGGTCCATCACCGAGTCGATCATCGAGACGATGGGGGCGATGTCGCCCACCGTGATGTCGTCGCGCAGCGTGCCCTGGGCCTGGGCGCGGGTGATGAGGCGACCGCAGGACTCGGCGATGCCCTCCCGGGCGCGCTCGATCAGCTCGCTCTCGCCCGCGCCCCGCCGCATCAGCTCGCGCAGCCCGCGGTCGGTCGCGGCCTGTTCCAGGGCGTGCTCGATGAAGGCTCGCAGGGCTTGGTAGGCGTCATGTGCCGCCTGCGCGGCCCGTGCCGCGGCGCGGATGTCGTCGAGCTTGCCGGCGTAGACGGCCTCGGCCAGGGCCTCCTTGTTGGGGAACCGGCGGTAGACGGTGCCGACGCCGAGCCCCGCGTGGTGGGCGACGTCGTTGAGTGTGGCCTGCAGCCCACGCGCGGCGAACACCTCCCGCGCCGCCGCCAGGGTGCGCTGCCGGTTGTGCTCGGCGTCGCGGCGCAGCGCCGGTGTCTCTTCGCTCATGGCATCCCGTCCGTCGGCTAACTGGATACATCATATCCGCTTCGTGTTAGGCTCCCTGACGTAAGCGGATATGTCATATCCACTTCGGTGGATGTGCCGATGAGAGCAGGTGAACATGCAGACCGTGATCATCACTGGCGGCACCGACGGGCTCGGCAAGGGGCTGGCCCTTCACCACCTCCGGCAGGGCGCTCACGTGGTGGCCCTCGGCAGCACCGCCGCAAAGGGAGCGGCCCTGCTCGCGGAGGCCAAGGCCCTGGCGGCCGGACGGGCCACGTTCGTACGCGCCGATCTCACCTCGCCGGCCGCCTGCCGCGGTGTCGTCGAACGCCTCGCCGCGGACCATCCGGTCGTGGACAAGCTGATCCTCTGCGCCCAGCGCTACCGGCTCCTCGGCGGCCGCGCGACCACCAGCGAGGGCTTCGAGCACAACTTCGCGCTCGCCTACCTCAGTCGTTTCCTGCTGAGCCACGGCCTGCACGACGTGCTGCGGGCCGCGCGGCGCCCGGTCGTCATGAACGTGGGCACACCCGGCGTGCCGCTGGGCCGCATCCACTGGGACGACCTGCAGCTGACCCGGGCCTACAGCGGCACCAAGGCCATCCTGCAGTCCTTCCGGGCCAACGACCTCCTCGGCGTCGCCTTCGGCGTCCTGCACGCCGGCAGCGGGGTCTCCTACGTCGGCTACAACCCCGGCGTGGTCTCCACCGGCATGCCCGCGAGCCTGCCGCAACCGCTACGGGCGGGGACGCGGGCGTTCTTCGCCCTGTTCGCCACATCGGTGCCGAAGGCGACGGTGCCCATGATCGCGCTCCTGGACGACCCGCCGGCCGAGCCCTTCACCGCCCACTGGGGCAGGCGCCGGCTGCCGCTGGACGGCCGCGCCTTCGACCGGGACGACGCACTACGCCTCCATGAGCTCACGCAGGAACTGATCTCGCGCTGACACCGGCGTCCCGACCGAAAGGAGACAAGCGCAGATGACATCGAACGACATGACGGGCAGGACCGCCCTGATCACCGGCAGTACCGGGGGCATCGGCATGGAGACCGCGCGCGGCCTGGCCGGACTGGGAGACTCCGTCATCCTGGTGGGGATCGACCGCATCCAGGCGCAGCGCGCCGCGCAGGAGATCCGCGCCGGCGCCGGACACGATCGCGTGGACGCCCTCGCCGCCGACCTCACCGGCCTCAACGGCCTGCGCCAGATCGCGGCCCAGGTCGCCGAGCGCCATGACACGCTGGACGTCCTGGTCAACAACGTCGGCCTGAACCGGCCGCACCGCGAGCTGACCGACGACGGCGTGGAGAAGATGTTCGCCGCGCACGTCCTCGCGCCGTTCACCCTCACCCACCTGCTGCTGCCGCAGCTCAGGCGCGCCGGCCGCGCCCGGGTCGTCAACCTGACGGGCGGCATCCCCGGCGGCCCCATCGAGCACGACAACCTGCTGGGGGAGCGGCGCTTCCTCGGATGGACGTTCAGCCACTACAACCACACCAAGACCATGACGATGGCGCTGACCGCCCGGCTCGCCCGGGAACTGCGCGGCACGGGGGTGACGGCCAACGTGGTCTACCCCGGGCACGGCTACACGCCGATGAACAGGGCGACCCCGATCAGCGCGTTCCCGCGGCTCTACCGGCCGATCGCGCCCCTGGTGCTGAAGGTCGTCGCGCCGCTCTTCCTGTCGGACCTGACCCGATCGGCTCGCTCCAGCATCCATCTGGCCGCGAGCACGGAGGTGGAGGGCCTCACCGGCGCCTACTTCGACGACCGGTGCCGCCGCAAGCCGCTGCCGGCCAGCGCTCTCGACGAACGCAACCAGAACGCGGTGTGGGACCTCTGCGCCCGGCTGAGCGCCGGCATCCTCAACGAATCTACAATGTAAAGGCGCCATCCAGGGTCCACTCACAACATCCTGCTGGCAAGAACCAGGCACCGACAGACCTAGGCGTCGCCGTGGCCCGCTTCTATGCTCCGTTCGTGGCGGACTTCGGCTACTTCGACGCGTGGGGCCGGAGAGGCTGACCCGCTATGGCGCGTGGTTGACCCGGTTCATGGCGAGAAGGCCCAGTGGGGGTCCCGCCGTCGCCGGTTTCGCCACAGGGGTGGCCGTCGCGTTCGTCGTGGGGCCGACCGACGTGCCCTGGTATTCGGGGTTGCTGCTCGGGACGACGCTCGGCGGCGCCGCGGGCCTGCTCGCCTCCTGGCCGTGCTGGTGAACGTTCGCTTCGGACGATGGATGGAGTATGTGGCGCTTTCATTTCACGGGTGAGGATCTGGCCCGGTTACGGTTCGAGGCGTCGCCCGGCCCGGTCATGGAGTCCTGGTTCGCGCTGAACGTCATGGCCAGGCGGCGGCCGGGGGCGCTGTTCGAGCCGTGGCGGCGTGGGGTGACGCCCCGTGACTCGCTTCGGTTGCTGGCCGGTTCGGTGCGGGCCGAGCTGGACTCGTGGGGGCAGTACGGAGATCTGCCTTCCTGGTCGCGGCGGTTGCCTGACGACACCGAGGCGCGCGGGCACTTCGTGGCGGCCGTGCGGGAGACGTGCACCGCGCTGCTCGGCCCGTACCGTGACCCGCTGCGCGCACCTGGAGGCGGAGGTCGCCACCCGCGCGGGCGTCATGGCGCGGGGAGGCGCCGAACGCCTGCTGTCCACGCTCCACCCTGACCTGGTCTGGCGGGACATGACACTGGACGTGCGCACCCGGTTCACGCCGCAGACGATCGACGTGCACCTGAACGGGCGAGGGCTCGTGCTGATCCCGTCGGTGTTCTGCCGGTTGCCGCTGTTCAGCTGCGACGGCTTCCGTCCGGACGACGCGCCGGTGTTGTTCTACCCGGCACTGCGGGATCCCGCCGACGCCTTCGCCCTGTGGGGGCGGGGCGTCGCGGGCTCGTCGCGGCGGGCGGGCACGCTGGCCGCCCTGCTGGGCCCGACCCGGGCGGCCGTGCTGGAGGAGGTCGGCCGCGGTTGCACGACGACGCATCTGGCCAGGAGGTTGTCGATCTCCGCCGCGACCGCCAGCCATCATGTGTCGGTCCTGCGGGACAGCGGCCTGGTCGTCTCGCGCCGGCAGGGTGGCTCGGTGTTGCACCTGCTGACGCCGCTCGGACTGTCCCTGCAGAACGGGGCTCTGCCCCCGGCGAACTGAGCCGGGCGGCTCGGCGGGCTGTCACCTCGGGCTTTCGACCATGCTCGAAGGCCCTATCTGCGGTCGGGGCTGCCGTTCGAACATCGTCGTGGCAGGAATTCCCCACCGAAGGGACACGCTCGCGATGAACGTAACGGGAACCGCTCTGAAGACGGTCGTGCTGTCGGCGGCCATGGTGGTGCTGACGTCCGCGGCCACGGTCGGCGCCGCTCAGGCCACGACGGCGGCCCCGCCGTCCTCGTGCCCGTCCATGACCAATCCGTCGGGTGCCACGAGCACCGCGACCAGACAGCAGAAGACCATGCCGAACGGGCAGATACTGGAGCTGCGCTCCGGGAACATCAACGGCTACCAGTACGCGTGGACGCGCATCGTCAACTCCATCGACGGCGACGCCATCTGGGTCGACTACTCGATCGACGGCGGGGCCAACTGGCGGCAGTGCGACCTGCGGACGATCAGCGGCGGCAGGAACTACGGCAACGGATTGCGGACCAGCTCCAGTTCCTCCGTCTGCATGCGGGCCGGCGCGCGCCCCAAGGGGGGCGCCGTCTCCTACCTGACCGCGTGGTGGTGTTAGCGGTCGCCGCCGTGGCGGTGTTCGCGTTGTAGATCGCCGAGGAGCGAGGTCTCCGGCATGCGGGTGAGCCTGAACGCCGGAGATCTCAGGTCACCCGTGGGCGTCGCGGGTGCGGCGTTGCGCGCCGAGCACGGAGTCGAGCAGGCCGGGGAAGAGTGTGTCGAGGTCCTCCCGGCGCAGCCGGACCAGCCGGGATCGGCCCTGCACCTTCGTCCACGTCACACCGGCCTCGCGCAGCACCCGGTAGTGGTGCGACAGCGTCGTCTGGTGCACGTCGATGTCGGCGCCGATGGCGTTGCAGTAGTCCTCGCCCATCCGGTCGAGCCGCAGGACGAGGTCGAGGCGCACGGGGTCGGCCAGGGCGCGCAGGACCTCCACCAGCCGGATGGCCTCGGTGGCCGGTTGTGACACCTCACGCATGGTCGCCCCCTGTGTTCCGCACACCCGTCACGCTACCAATAGATGGATATATGGACAAGCATCAATGTATTTCGTAGGGTTCCCCTCGATACGTCCGAGGTCCCTATGGAAAGGTGGCATCGTCCGGTGTTGCGACGACTTCTCCCTCTGGCCCTGGCGACCTTCGCCGTGGGCACCGACAGCTACGTCATCGCGGGCCTGCTCCCGGCCATCGCCGCCGACCTGGGGGTCTCCACTCCGCTCGCAGGGCAGTTGGTGACGGTGTTCGCCCTGGTGATGGCCCTGTCGGCGCCGATCATGGGTGCGCTCACCGGTGGGCTGGACAGGCGGACCGCGCTGCTGATCGCGTTGGGCGTGTTCGTGGCCGGCAACGCCGTCACCGCCCTGGGCACCGGTTACGAGGTGGTGATGATCGCCCGTGTCGTCACCGCGGCGGGGGCCGGAATGATCAACTCTGCTGCCTCCAGCACCGCGGGGGCCATCGCGCCTCCGGAACGCCGGGGCAGGGCTCTGGCCTTCGTGCTGGGCGGGCTCACGGCGGCGACGGCGCTGGGCCTTCCGCTCGGCACGCTGATCGGCCGTACCGACTGGCGCGTCACCCTGTGGGCGGTCGCCGGGGTCGGCCTGGTCGCGGCCCTGGGGATCGCCGCCGGGCTGCCCAAGGTGCGGCTTCCCGCCGCCTCGCTGGGTGACCGGCTGCGTCCGCTGAGGGAGGGCCGGGTCGTGGCGCTGCTGGCCGTCACCACGCTGGTCTTCCTCGGCGCCTACACCCTCTACACCTACATCGGCCCGGCCCTGCGGGCGGCGACGGGCGGCTCCGAGCCGCTGTTCGCCGCCATCCTGCTGGTCTGGGGGGTGGGCGTCCTGGCCGGAAACATCGTCGCCGGACGGTTGGTCGACCGGTACGACCCCGCGCGCGTGCTGACCGGGCCCCTCGTCGTCGCCGCCGTCGCACTGGCGCTCACGTCGGTGGCGACCAGCACGTTCGTGTCGACCCTGGTATGGGCCGCGGTCTGGGGTGCGGCCCTGGGCGTCGTCGTCGTGCCCCAGCAGCATCGGCTCATCGCCCTCGGCCCGGCCGCGGCGCCGGTCCTGCTCGGCCTCAACTCCTCGGCCATCTACATCGGGATGGCTCTTGGCGGCGGGCTGGGCGGGCTGGTCCAGGAGTGGTTCGCCGTCGTGCCCGCCGCGTTGGGGCTGCCGGCCGCCGGCGTCACGACCGTGGCGCTGCTCCACCACCTGACGACCGTCCGCCGCGCCTCAGCCGTCCTGACAGGGGCTCGCTGATCCGGGATGCGGGGCGGGAGGCGTCGCCTCCCCCCCCCGCATCCCTCTCGATCGTCCTTGCTATGTGGACGATCCGGCGGCCTGGCCGGCGGGGACGGCGCCCGAGGCGGCGGTCAGCGCCAGGGCGAGTGCTGCCCACACCTGCCACCGGGGAGCCATCCTGTGGGCGGAGGTGAGCACGATCGCCAGGCCGAGTGCGAGCGCCGTCACGACGGCGACGGGTCGGAGCACGGGTTCCCCCCTCACGGCGGGGCCGGAGCCGGACGGCGATCGTGTCAGATGCCCCGGCCGGTGTCCATGCCCGGCCCCGCCGCCCGCGAGAGCGCGAGGTCCGGGACGGGTCTCATCTCTAGAGGCGGCCCAACCAGGCGTCCTGGGCGTCGGCCAGCCCCTCTGCCAGCGGTAGCGGGACGAAGCGGCACGCGAACTCCAGGCCGGCGTCCGAGCCGTCGCCGTGGACACGGTGGCGCCAGGCGTCGGCGCTGTCGGCGCTGTCGGAGGTGGCGGTGAGGTGGAAGAACGTCGTGCGCCGGGGCCGGCCGTTGTCCTCACGAGGTTTGTGGTCGACCGCGATGGGCCCGACGACGGCGACCTCGGTCAGGCCGGTCTCCTCCGCGACCTCCCGCAGCACGGCCTGTTCCAGGCTCTCGTCCGGCAGGACTCCGCCCGCCGGCACCTGGGTGCCGGCTTCGGGCGCGTCGACATGATCGAAGACGAGGAGTTCGGGGGTGGCCCGGTGACGGACGACGTAGGCGGCGACGCGGATTCTCGGCTCGGGCATCCCTCCATGATCCCAGGGCGCCGGGCCGAGAATCCCGCCGTTCGATGTGCGGTCTACGAGACGTACAACAGCCAGTAGGGGGGCTTGGCGTAGATGCTGTTCAGACGGCAGGACGCGGTCTTCCCGGCGGCGGTGTACGGGGCGGCCGCCCGCGCGCAGGCGTCCGACGTCGGGTAGACGCCGACCAGGACGGGGGTGGTGGCGGTCTGCGCCGTGGCCGCCTGGGCCGCGGCGGGAAAGGCGAGGGTGGCCAGGACAAGTCCGACGCCGGCCGCGGCGCGGCGGAATGTGTTCGTGTTGATAACCATGGGTCGAACGGTAGAAGTCGTCCCTTTCCGCGGTCGTCAAAGCGGTCCTTGACTCCCCGTCCCCCTCGGGGATGATTTCCGCGGCCAGGACGTCCTTCTCCTGGAGTGTGGTCGAATCGCTCCCATGACGATCGAGTACCTCCCCGTCTCCGGTGACGGCCGCCTGTGGGCCGAGAAGGCCGGCGACGGAGCCCCTGTGGTCCTGCTGCACGGCTCCGTGCACGACAGCCGCCTCTGGGACGGCGTCTTCCCCGAACTCGCGCGCCACCGCACCGTGATCCGGTACGACGCGCGGGGCCTGGGCCGTTCGACGCCGCCGACCGCGCCGTTCCGCTACGAGGACGACCTGCTCGCGGTCCTCGACCACTTCGGCGTCGAGCGTGCCGCGCTGGTGGGGCTGAGCATGGGCGGCGAGGTCGCGCTCGACTTCACCTTGGAGCACCCGGCACGGGTGCGCTCCCTGACCCTGGTCGCGGCGTCGGCCGGTGGCCACGACTGGCCGCGCTCTCCCGAGCTGGACGCCTACGCGGCGGCCGACCGCGAGGGTGACGCCGCCCGGCTGGCCGAGATGGAGCTCACGTTGTGGGCGTCGCTGGGCGACCGGGCGCCGGGATACGCCGCGATCTGCGACATGGTGACCGAGAACGCCAAGATGCGGGCGGCCGCCGAGAAGGGCCATGCCCGTTTCGCGGAGGTGGGCGCCGTCGAGCTCCTCGACCGGGTCACGGTGCCCACGACCGTGGTGGTCGGCGACCACGACCACCCGGAGATCGGCGTGATCGCGCGCCGGCTCGCCGAGGGCATCCCCGGCGCCCGTCTGGAGATCGTGGCCGCGGCCGACCACTACCTGCCGTTGCGCGCGCCGGAACGGCTCCTGGACGTCGTCCTCGCCGGCTGACCGGCGCGGAGACGGCGGCCCGGCCGTCGGGCATAGGGTGAATCGCATGGCATCGCGGCTGGTTCAGGTGAACTTCAAGGCTCGGGACGACGCGGCGCTCGGCCGGTTCTGGGCGGACGCGCTCGGCTGGGGCGTCTCCAGCGAGGGCCCCGGCGTGACCAACGTCGAGCCTGTGGGCTTCGCCTGGCCCGATCCCAGCGCCGTCTGCGTCGACGTCGTCGCCGTCCCCGACCCCGAGACGGTGCGGTACCGCCTGCACCTCGATCTCGCCACCACCTCCGAGGCCCATCAGGCGGAGCTGGTCGCCCGCCTGGAGAAGCTCGGCGCGACGCCCGCCGACGTGGGCCAGGGCGACGTCCCGTGGACGGTCATGGCCGATCCGGAGGGCAACGTGTTCTGCGTGCTGGAGCCCCGGGAGATCTACCGGGACACCGGGCCGATCGCCGCGGTGGTGGTCGACTGTGCCGACCCGCGGGCCATGGCCCGGTTCTGGGGCGAGGCGGCGGGCTGGACCGTGCACGAGGCCGGCGACGATCACGCGCGGCTGCGCGCGGCCGAGGGCGTCGGGCCCTACCTGGAGTTCCTCCGCACGACGCCCGGCCCGAGGACCGTGTGGAACCGCGTGCACATCGATCTGCTGCCGCACCGCGGTGCCGATCAGGCGGTGGAGGTGGCCCGTCTGGCGAAGCTCGGCGCGAAGCCCGCCGACGTGGGCCAGGGCGACGTCCCGTGGGTCGTCATGGCCGACCCCGAGGGCAACGAGTTCTGCGTCCTCGGCGCACCGCGCTGACCCGCGCTGACCCGCGCTGACCCGCGCTGACCCGCCGGGCTCAGCGGGTCACGGCGGTCTCCCGCGCCATCCGCGACAGCTTCTCGGGATTGCGCACGTGATAGGCGCCGGTGACGTAGCCGTTCTCCACGCGCACCGCCACCACTCCGTCGATCTCCCCGTCGATCCGCACGAGCAGCCCGGGCCCGCCGTTGATCTGCACCAGCTCGACCGATCGGTCCGCGTCGTGCTTCCACCAGCCGACGGCCAGCAGGCGGGCCACGTTGTCGATGCCCACGACGGGCCGCAGCAGGGCGTGCCTGAGGCCGCCGCCGTCGCTCAGGGCGACGACGTCCGGCGCGAGGACGTCGAGCAGGCTCTGCAGCTCGCCGGTCTCGACCGCCCGCTGGAAGGCCTGGAGCGCGGCGCGCGTCTCGGCCGGGGAGGCGTTGCCGCGCGGCCGGCGGGCGGCGACGTGTGCCCGCGCCCGGTAGGCGATCTGGCGGACCGCTGACGGGCTCCTGCCGACGGCTTCGGCGATCTCGTCGTAGTCCAGCTCGAACACCTCGCGCAGCACGAACACCGCCCGCTCGGTCGGCTGCAGCGTCTCCAGCACCAGCAGCATCGCCATGGAGACGCTCTCGGCGAGCTCGACGTCCTCGGCCACGTCAGGGGCGGTCAGCAGCGGCTCGGGCAGCCACGGCCCGACGTAGGACTCCTTGCGCCGGCCGAGCGCGCGCAGCCGGTCGAGCGCCTGCCGGGTGACGATCCGGACCAGGTAGGCGCGCTCCTCCCGCACGCTGCCGTGATCGACGTCCGCCCATCGCAGCCAGGTCTCCTGCAGGACGTCCTCGGCGTCGGCGGCGGAGCCGAGCATCTCGTAGGCGACGGTGAACAGCAGGTTGCGGTGGGCGACGAACACCTGGGTGGCGGAGTCGGCCCGGCCAGGCGGCCCGCCGTGTTCGTTCTGATCGGTCATGTCCCGCTCCTGCCTGTCCGTTCTCCCCACTGCCACACGCACAAGACGCCGCCCTGCACCGCCGCGTAACACCTCCGGCCAGTGGCCTACGTCACAGGGCCGTCGCTGTTACGGGGGCCGGGGCGGCGGCGTCTCGTGGTCGTGACGCCGCGCGGACGATCCGCACGGCGCGACGAGTCCAGAACGAGAAGGGAAGTCTTCCTCATGTCCACCTCCACGACGACCGGCCGGCGGTCGCGTATGCCCAACCCCCTCCCCTTCCTCCCCGAGATGGCGGTGGTCGGCGAGGGGCTGCACAAGGCGCTCCAGAACGGGGTGATCCCCCCGGCGACCATCGGCCTGCTGCAGCTGCGCGCCGGGCAGCTGCTCGGCAGCACGTACTTCACCGTCAGGGAGACCGCCAACCTGCGCGGGCTGGGGGAGCCGGAGGAGCGCATCACCGCCGTGGCCACCTGGCGGGACGCCACCTGTTTCACCGAGGCGGAACGCGTCGCGCTGGAGCTGGTGGAGGCGGTCCTCACCCCGAACCCGTCGGGGGAGCGCGTCCCGGACGAGCTGTACGCCAGGGCGTCGGCGCTCCACGACGACAGGGCGATGTGGTCGCTCGTCATGGCGATCGCCCACATCGGCTTCTTCACCCCGGCGGCCCTCATCGCCAAGCCGGTCCCCGGCATGCCCCCCGGCCGGAACTACAGCGAGTGAGAAGGGCACATCACATGAGCATCACCACGTTCGCGGTGGCCGGGGCGACCGGCCGGCTGGGCCGCCACGTCGTCGAGGTCCTGATCGAGAGGGGGCACCGGGTCGTGCCGATGTCCCGCGCCACCGGGGTGGACGTCGTCACCGGTCAGGGCCTCGCCGAGGCGCTGAGCGGGGCGCAGGTCGTCATCGACGTCGCCTCCTGGCACTCCTCCGACCAGGAGGCGGCGACGGAGTTCTTCCGTGCCTCGGCCCGCAACCTGCACGAGTACGGCCGCGAGGCCGGGGTCGCGCGGATCGCCGTGGCGTCCATCATCGGGGCCGACAAGGCCACCGCCGGTTTCGTCGCGGCCAAGAAGGTGCACGAGGAGCTGCTGCTGGCCGGGCCGCTTCCCGTCCGCGTCCTGCGGGCGGCGCAGTTCCACGAGTTCGTGGGCCAGCTGCTGGACTGGCAGCCCGGTGACGTCGCCCACGTACCGGAGCTGCCCACCCAGCTCGTGGCCTGCCGCGCCGTGGCCGAGGAGCTGGCCGACCTGGCCGCGGCCCCCGCCGCCCCCACCGGGCCCGGCACGCCGATCCCCGAGATCGCCGGTCCTCGCAGGGAGACGCTGGCGGAGGCGGCCCGGCTCCTGGGCGCCCGCCGGGGTGTCGAGGTCGTCGGCGTCGACGGCGCCGGCATGCCGGATGCCGACCTGGCCGCCGCCGGCGCGTTCCTGCCCGGCCCGCACGCCACGCTGGCCGGCCCGACCTTCCAGGAATGGCTCGACGACCAGCCCTGATCCGGCCCCGCCCGTGTCCTCGGTGGGGCGCCGGGGACAAGGGTTTCCCTGTGTGGGCGCCCCCGGAGAGGGGCGGCTGCGCGCCGTCTCGACGATCTTCGAAAATTGTCCGTGCCCTGCGCCATGATGGCACCGCTCGTCCCCGCATAACGGATCTTGAAGGAGCTGTCATGATCGCGCAGGAAACCCCCGGCTGGTCCGATCTGGGATGGGACTCCTGGAAGAACCTCGCCCTGGTCCGCGCCAAGCTGGCCGCCGGCGCCGATCCGGACGAAGGCACGAACTTCTTCGGGCGTCCCCTGCACATGGCGGCGGAGCGCGGTTCGCCGGAGGTGGTCGCCGAGCTGGCCGGCCGGGTCGCCGACGTCGACGCCGAGTGCGAGGGCCGCACCGCGCTCTGGGAGGCGGTCTTCCGCGACCAGCCGGACAACGCCCTTGCGCTGGTCTCCGCCGGAGCCGACCCGTGGCGGCCGATGATGGGCGGCTGGTCGCCCGGCCGGCTCAGCCTGGCCGGGCCGACGCCCGGCCTGTTCTTCCCGTTCCCGCCCGGCCACGCCCGGCTGACCGAGGCCGAGACGGCGGCCGTGGCGGAGGCGGCGCGCCTGGTCGGCGTACTGGAGGGCGTCGACGGCGACGGTTTCAGCCTGACGTGCGTGCGCGGTGTCAGCGCGGCCGAGGCGGCGCGCCTGCTGGCCGCCGAACCTGCCACTGAGGAGGAGCTGGAAGAGGTCGAGGAAGATCCTTTCGACGACGACGCGATGCGGTTCGTCGGCGTCACCGACGTGCCCGGCGGCTGCGTCGTCTTCCAGGAGTGGGGGTACATGGCCGCCACGCCCGGCGTCATGAAGGCGCTGTCGGCGGGCACGGTCGCCTACGGCATGTACGCCAATCCCAAGAGCGGCAACCAGGGCAGCGTCTTCCGCGACGGCGAGGTCGAGGAATGGGACACCCATCCGGGCGGCGGCGACGCGTCCCCGGAGGACTCGCCGGCGGAGATCCTGCGCAAGTACCTGTACGACGGGTGCGCCGAGGCGTACTGCTTCGCCGGCGCGGGGCTGCGCCCGGCCGACGCCCGCTCGCTCACGGAACCGGCCACGTACCTGCGGCTGCCCGACGGCGACCACTGGGCCTGATCCGGCGGCCGACCCGTGCTGCCTGATGCCCTTCGAGGCGAGCGGTCCCGTCCTCCTCGTCCTGGGGGTCGATGCCAGCGTTCTGCCAGCCGGGTGACAGCCTCGGCGGCCAGGCTGCTGTCTCACCGACGTGAAGGCAGGGCGTGATGGGCGGCAAGCAGTCGATGCGATGGCAGCGCACGGACGTGACCTCGAAGGACGGCACGACGATCGCCGTGCTCAGCGCGGGGCGGGGGCCAGGGCTGCTGGTGATACCCGGGAACAACCGGCGCGCCCACCACTACGAGGCGCTGGCGCGAGAACTGTCCGGCACGCACAGCCTGCACGTGATCGAACGGCGCGGACGCGGCGCCAGCGGCCCGCAGGGGCCGGCGTACGGCGTGCACACCGAGGTCGACGACGCGCTGGCGGTCATGGAGCGCACGGGCGCGCGCCTGGTCTTCGGGCACAGTTACGGCGGTCTCGTCGCCCTGCACCTCGGGTTGCGGCGCAGGGTGGCCGCGCTCATGGTCTACGAACCGGGCGTGAGCATCGACGGCTCCTTCCCCGCCCGGTGGCTGCCGGCGTTCGAGCGCCTACTGGGGGAGGGCAGGCACACCGCGGCGATGGCGGGCTTCCTCAAGGCCACCCGCCTGGTTCCGGTCGGCGACGCGCCGGCGCCGGTGTTCCGCGCGCTGGCGTTCCTGATGCTGCGCGGGGCGGAGGGGCGCGACACGCGGGCGATGATGGCGACCACCCCCGCCGAGATCGGTGAGATCGTCCGCCTGGACTCCGACGGCAGCAGGTACGCCGGCGTCGGCTCCCCGGCGCTGCTGCTCGGCGGCGACAGATCCCCCGGCTACCTCACCGGCGTGCCGGCTCGTCTGGCCCGCCTCATGCCCGACGCCCGGCACGAGATCATCGCCGGGCTCGACCACAACGCCCCCGACCTGAACGCCCCCGAGGTCGTCGCCGAACGCATCCGGGCCTTCACGCGGTCGCGGGCCGCGGAGAACGATCCCGCCGAGCGGCACCCCTGAGCCATGGCATTCAGACAACTGAATCTTGCCGGTCACCGGGAATGCGGTTTCGGTGTGGCGTCGATGAGTGATTCGTGGCAAGTGTAAACATCGTACCGGTCTAGATGCCCTGCTCGGCGTGCGGAAAGGCTGCATTCCGGTCTACGGCTTCGGATAGCGACTACGGGCTGCATTTCCGGAAGGAACGGTACATGTTCTCACCCAATATACGAGCAAAAGCCTTCAGCAACCCCACCCGGCCGACGGCGCCTCGTCTTGGGCGGACCATGACACGAGCGGCCGTGCGCGGCTCGCTTTCGACGGCCCTCGTCCTGGCCATGACCCCCGGCGTGACCCTGGCCGCGTACGCGGACGGCGACGGGCGGTGCGACCCGCACACCTTCTTCAAAATCCGTTCGCTCTCGCCGAGAAACTTCTTCATTCCCCGTACCCGCTACATTGACGGCCCCGGCGGCACCATCACGGTGACGGTGACCCGGGAATACGAGGTGAGGGCGTTCCGGGAGACGGAGAACGAACAGCAACTCGTGATCACGACCGGAGATCTGGTGCGCAACCTGCGCAAGATGGGCGTGCCACACCTCGAAGAGCGGCATATGGTCTTCACCGGCCATGAATACAGCCGGACAATCACCAAAGGGATGTACGGCAATATGTGGTACCGCGTTTTCGGCTACCGCATCGGGTGGTCGGCTTGGTCGGTGCTCGGCACCTGCAAGCAGGTCGAGATCGGCTCGGGGATAGCCAACGTGCCGGCCAGGGTGGAGGGCTGGCGGTACTGGGAGACCAAGCACCCCAAGTTCAGGGGCCGCATCCTGTCCATCGACGGCGGGGGTCCTGACGACGACAAGGGGTCGGGGCCGGCGAGGTCGCAGTGGCAGGGACCGGCGCTGGCGCCCCTGGCCAGACCGTCGTTGCCGCGGGAGGCCCCCTCGACCGTGAGGACCGAGAGGACCAGGCAGCGCCGACGCTGAGCCGCGGTCACCGGCCCGCGGTCACCGGCCCGCCCGGAGCTCATGCCTCCAGCGTGGCCTCGGGGGCCGGTCGGCGGCGCGGGGCGGCGAGGTCGTGGGCGGAGCGGGCCAGCCAGATCATCGCCAGGACGCTCGGGACCACGCCGAGCGCCTCCATCGCGCCTTCCTCGCCGGTGAACGGCAACGCCGCCGGCACCAGGACCAGCGGCGTCACCAGGGCGGCGATGCCGTACGCGACGGTCGCCGTCCCCCAGCGGTCGTCGGAGCCCTGGGCCCGCAGGACCAGCATCGTCCAGACCAGACCGGCCAGGCCGCAGACCAGCTCCACCCCCTCCGGGACGGACCGGCCCAGCAGGTCGAGCGCGCCGATGACGGTGAATCCGCCGTACCCCAGCAGCCCGGCGCCCCGCATGTACGGCCGGCCGCGGCCCAGCACCCGCATGAACAGCACCACGACCACGCACATCACCGCGGAGTCGATCACCGTCGTGTCCGCCCAGATCGACGTGGCGTGGTGGAGCAGGAACGTCGTGGCCGCCGAGGCGTACAGCGCCAGGCGCAACCGCAGGGTGTCGGGGTCCTGCCGGGGCGGCGGCCCCGCCGACGGCCCGCGCAGGATCTGCCAGATCCCCCAGGACCAGGACAACCCGGCCACGACCAGGAGGAACAGGTGCTGCCCGGTGGCCGCGACGCCTTCGGCCACGGCCGAGAACAGCGTCAGCCCCCACAACGGGCCCAGCTCACCGGAGACCAGGGCGAAGACGGCGGCGACCGTCAGTGCGGCACCGTACAGACCGGTGAGGAGCAGGGCGGGCAGGGCCGAACGGTGACGACGTAACACGGACGCTTCCCGGAGGGAGAGGGGGACGAATGCCTCACTCTACAATCGATCATGAGAAGTGACGCCAGACGGCGGGCGCGCCGCGTGTCACGGTCCCCCCACTGGGGAAAGGCGCGAACGTGATTCCGCCCCCACCACCGGTGACGACCGGGAGTCGTCGCTGGGGCAGGCCTTCGGCGTCCTGCTGGACCACCCCGTCTCCGGCTTCGACCCCGAGGCGGAGTACGCGGCCTGCTACAGCGGCGACTGGCTCTACGGGACGGGGTTCAACAGGGATCCGGCGTGGCTGGAGCCGGCCGCCCTCGCCGCCCGCGCGACAGTGTCCAGCGAGAACCTGCTGCTGCTCGACGGGAGCGGCTACCCCGAGCTGCGGTTCGACCCGAGCCGGTCGCTGTTCGAGATCGACGCCGCGGCGCGGTTCCCGGCGGGCTTCGGGGAAGAGCTGGTGGCCGTCCAGCTCGCCGGTTCCGACCGCCGGCGCCAGCCCTGTGCCGTCAGGACATGCGCGGGGCCAGGGAGGAGGGCGACGCCCTGGTGGCCCGGTGGGAGGGCGCCGTGGACCAGTACGAGATCACCGTGCGGCGGGCCGGGCGGCGTCCCTAGGAGCGGGCGAGGGTGCCGCGATGCCGGGCGACGTTCTCCAGCCGGTGGAACAGGACCACCCCGGCCGCCGTGATCAGCAGCGGCTGGGCCAGCAGCCAGCCGAGGCCCCAGCCGGTCGGGAGGGCGGCCAGGGAATGCCCGCCGAGCAGGATGTCACGCATCGCCTCGATGCCGGGCGCGATGGGGACGACCAGCCGGCTGAGGAAGGCGACCGGTTCGGGCATGGCGGCCAGCGGGACCAGGGTGCCGCCCGCGATGGCGTAGACGGCCACGGACAGCTGGGTGATGATCTCGATGCGCCTGAACACCAGGCACAGGCCGCACAGGATGAGCGCGAGCCCGCAGGTGCCCAGCACGATCGCGGCCAGCGGCACGATCATCTGCGCGTCGACGGGCAGCCGTCCGCCCTGGAGGGCGACGGCGGTGACGCCGGTGACCAGCACGGCCAGCGCGGCGGGCACGGCCGCGATCACGGCGGCCACCTGGCGGCCGAGGATGCTCGCGGCCGAGGGCAGCGGGGTCAGGTAGGTCTGCTCCAGCACGCCGGACCGGATGTCGCCCAGGTAGCTCCAGAACACGCGGTTGACCTGCTCGTGGACGAAGGTCAGCGCCACCATGCCGAGCAACACCGGCGGCAGCAGGTCGGCGCGCAGCTGCCCGCGTCCCATGAACAGCACGATGAGCAGGTAGAACAGCGGGAACGTGATCATCTCCAGGACGACCTCGCGCCATCCGGCGAGCAGGCCGATCAGCCCCTTGCGGACCTCGGCGGCGAATCCGCGGACGAAGGTCATGACGCCTCCAGGGCTCGTCGGTGGTTGCGGACGAACAGCAGACCGGCGACGGCGGCCAGGGCCAGGGTGTGGACCAGCAGCCAGGGCAGCGCGCCGCCGGTCCACAGCCCGGCACCAGGGCGAGGGCGGCCAGCAGGAAGGTGAAGGCCAGCGCGTTGACCCCGAGCAGCACGGCGGGCAGGAGCGCGGCCCAGCGCAACGGGACGGCGATCTGGGCCGTGAGCATCGGCACGAGAGCGGCGACGGCGGCCACGGCCAGCCCGAACATCGACGCGGTGAGCAGGCGGCCGAGCATCGGCAACCACGGGGGCGCCGGGCTCATCTGGGACTGGGCGAAGGTGCCGGCGCGTATCTCCTCGACGAGGTCGGCCACCATCACCAGGCCCGCGTACTGCAGGAACCAGTAGCCGCCGATCGCGACCAGGGTCGGCGGCAGCAGGTCCTGGCGCAGCTCGCCCTGGCCCAGCACGAACTGCAGGCCGAGGTACATCATGGTGCTGATCAGCAGCGTGACGACGTGCCCGGCCGGGTGGGCGAGCTGCACCTGCAGGCCCTTGCCGATCTCGGCGCGCAGGATGTCAGGCAGCATGGGACGGCTCGTTCACCAGGGCGAGGAACACGTCCTCCAGGCCGGGCTGGACCTGCGTCAGCGACTCCAGGACGGCTCCGTGCGCGCGCAGCCGCCCGACCACGTCGTACACCTCGGCCGGATCGCTCACCCGCACGCTGATGGTGGTGACGCCGTCGCGGGTCTCGGCGTCGAAGCCGGGCGGCGCGGCTCCCTCGACCCGGATCTCGTACCGGTCGCGTTCGCGGAAGCGGGCCAGCAACTCGCGTGTGGGCAGGTCGGCCACGAGCCGCCCCTGGCGCATGACGGCCACCCGGTCGCACAGTTCCTGGGCGATGTCGAGCTGGTGGGTGGTGAGCAACACGGTGGTGCCGAGCTCGCGGGCCTGCTCGGCGATCCAGTTCTTGACGGTACGGGTGGCCTCGACGTCCAGGCCGAGCGTCGGCTCGTCCAGCAGCACGACGGGCGGGTCGGCGATCAGGGCGACGGCGATGGCGACCTTCTGCTGCATGCCGCGGGAGAAGCCGCCCACCTTCTCGTGGCGGCGCTCCCACAGGCCCAGATCGGTCAGCAGGTCCTGGGCGCGCTCGGCGACCCTCGCCTTGCGCAGACCCTTCAGCCGGCCGAAGTACATCAGGTTCTGCCAGGCCGACAGGGTCCAGTAGACGTTGCGGGAGCCCTCCAGCACCGCGCCGAACCGCGCCATCGCGGACCGGCGCTGCCGGGTCACGTCGAACCCGGCCAGCCGGACCCGGCCGGAGGTGGGGGTCAGCAGCCCGGCCAGCATCTTGATGGTCGTGGTCTTGCCCGCGCCGTTGGGGCCCAGGAAGCCGACGACCGACCCGGCGGGGACGTGCAGGGACACCTCGTCGACCGCCCGGATCTGCGCCGATCCGTACACCTTGGTCAACGCGTCGATCTCGATCATGTCATCTCCTCGATTCGGGGGAACCCCGGCTCACGGCGTCGGGCCGGGAGCCGGGGCAGGCCGTCAGAGCTCGGCCAGGACCTCGATGTCCTGCGACGTGACGTCGCGGACGACCGCGAACGCGGCGACGGCCGCGGGGGTGCCGGGCGCGGCCTGGCGGGCCGCCTGCAGGGCGGCGGCCGAGTTCCACCGCCAGACGCCGACCCACGTGTCGTCGTCCAGGCGGCCGAGGCGTGCCTCGGTGAGGCCGGGCTCGGTGGCTCTGATGGCGGTGACCAGGGCGGCGTGCCGGGCCTGGACCTCCTCGGCGTCCGCGGGATCGGCCTGGAAACGGGTGACGCTGATGACCGTCATGGCTAGACCTGCTCTCTAGAGTTGACTTCTAGTGACTGAATCTAGAGATAGACTCTAGCCATGAGCGATGTCAAGCGGACGAGCAAGCGGGCCCAGAAGGCGAAGGAGACGCGAAGGCGCATTCTCGACGCGGCGCTGGAGCTGTTCGTACGCGACGGATACGGCGCCACGAACCTCCAGGACGTCGCCGAGAAGGCCGGGGTCGCGGTGCAGACGATCTACTTCGTCTTCGGCAACAAGCGCGCCCTGCTCAAGGAGCTGGTCGACGTCACGATCGCGGGCGACGACGAGCCGGTGGCCACCATGGACCGCCCCTGGTACGCGGCGGCGCTGGCCGCCGGCACCGCCCAGGACCTGCTGCGCGCCTACGTCGCCGGCACCAGCTCCGTCCTGGAGCGCGTCGCGCCGATCGGCAAGGTCCTGGAGGGGGCGGTCGCGAGCGACCCCGAGGTGGCCGCGCTGTGGCCGGACGACGTCGATCCCCGCTACGTCGTCCAGCGGGACGCGGCCGAGGCCCTGGTGGGCAAGCCCGGGGCGCGGGCCGAGGTGTCCGCGCAGGACGCCGCCGACCTGCTGTACGGCCTGCTCAGCCCCGAGCTGTACCTGCTGTTCGTGCACGCCCGCGGCTGGCCGCGCGAGCGCTGGGAGCAATGGGCCTTCCGCACCCTGCACGCCCAGCTCTGCTCGGACTAGAGCCGCCGGGAGCCGCGGCGGGCCGCGACGACGGCCGCCGCCGCGGCCATGACCACGCAGAGGGGCGTGTAGAGGAACAGGTTGAGCCAGTAGAACGGCGTCGCGGTGTCCGCGCCGACGCCGGCGATCCACACCAGGCCGGCCGCCGCGCGCACCAGGGTCCCGGCGGCGACGGCGGCCGTGATCAGACGGGCGGGCAGGCCGCCGCGGCCGCGCGAGCACGCGAGGACCGCCGCCGCCCCGGTGCCGAGCACGACGACGAGCGGCACCAGCACGCGCGGGGTGAACGGCACCTCGAAGTTCAGCACCGCCAGGGACAGGGATCTGACGTCGTGGGCGGGCCACGTGCGGCCGGTCAGCCAGTACAGGTGCGCGGCGGCGTCGGTGAGCAGGACGGAGGCGGTCAGGGTGCCGAGGCGTGAGATGTTCATGCCCGGCAGGAGGCGGCGAAGTTCGCGATGGTTCCATGGAACCTTTCGCGCCTCTCCCGCCTCTGGATGGACATGAGCTGGCCTGTTGCCGATCTGGACCCCGTACGCCGCCTGCGCGCGCTGGCCGCGGCCATTCCCGGGGCGTCCGTCGCCGAGCGCGTCATTCCCGCACCCTTCGCGGCTGTCTGGGCCGTGGTGAGCGATCTGGAGAAGGAGTTCGGCACGTTCGAACCCGACATGCGGCATCTCACCGTCGAGTCCACGGGCCCGGACGACGGCCGCCTCGTGGCCAGGGCCCGCAGCCGGTACGGCATGCGCGCCCGGTTCGACGTCGACCTGCGGCCGGGGTGGTGCTGGATGCAGAGCCGGTTCCTGCTCGTCGGCCTGGCCGCGACGGCCGTGCCGGAGGGGACGCTGGTCGCGCAGACGGGCGGGGTGCGCGTCCCGGGCCGCGCGGCGCTGGTGCCCTGGGGCGTGCGGGTGGCGGGGGAGCGGGCGCTGGCCAGGCTCGCGTCCCGGGTCGCGGCCCGGGACGCCGGCGGGCCCGTGGTCCGGGACGCCGGGGGCGCGTCATGACGGCGGCCCGGGTGCTCGCCGCCCAGCGGGGCGACACGATGGCCATGAACGACCTGCTCGCCGAGCTGACGCCGTACCTGGGCCGGATCTGCGGGCCCATCGCGTTGGACAGCGGGCCCGACGCCGTGCAGGAGGCGCTGATCGCGATCTTCCGGCATCTGCGTGACCTGCGTGAACCCGAGGCACTGCTCGGCTGGGCCCGGGCGATAGCCGTGCGCGAGGCCGTCCGGATCGCCCGGCGCGACGGCCGCTCCAGCCCGGCGGAACTGACCGGCGTGCCCTCGCCGCACGACGTCGAGCGTGCCGTGGACATCCGGGACGTGCTGGAGCGCCTGTCGCCGGAGCATCGGGCGGTGCTGGTGCTGCGCGACCTGGAAGGGGTGCCGGAGGACGTCGCGGCGCGGATGTTGCGGGTGCCGTCGGGCACGGTCAAGTCCCGGCTGCACCGGGCCCGGGCGAGCTTCCGCCGGGCCTGGCAGGGCTGAGAGCCCGTCCGGCGGCGGGACGCTTCCGGACCGCCGGTACGAATGGTGGCAAACAACCCTCTAAGGTCTCAACCGTGAGAAAGATCTACCATGCGGCGCACATCTACATGATCGTCGGCGTCGTCAGCGGCCTGTACTATCGCGAGATCACCAAGCTCAACGACTTCACCGGCGACACCCAGCTCGGTGTGGTGCACACCCACCTGCTCGCCCTCGGCATGCTGTTCTTCCTGATCGTGCTGGTGCTGGAGAAGGTGTTCACGCTGAGCGCCGGCGGCAAGCTGTTCACCTGGTTCTTCTGGGTCTACAACGGCGGGCTGGCGCTGACGGTGACGATGATGATCGTGCACGGCACCCAGACGGTGCTGGGCGCCGAGACCAGCCCGGCGATTTCCGGGATCGCGGGGCTGGGGCACATCGTGCTGACGGTCGGGTTGATCCTGTTCTTCGTCAACCTCGGCAAGCGCATCCCCGCCAAGACCTGACCGGAGTCACGTCCCGCCGACCGTTCGCCTGACGGAGCTCAGGCCGTCGCCTCCTCCGGCGCGGCGCGCCGGCCCTTGCGGGGCAGCAGGACCATCAGCGCCACCAGGACGGCGGCGGCCGGAGCACCCCAGAACAGGACGTCCGGGACGGCGGCGACGGTCGCCGCCGGGCCCGGGGCCCGGCCCTGCAGTTCCCGGCTGAGCAGGGTGCCGAAGACGGCCACGCCGAGGGAGAGGCCCAGGCCCCGGACGGACACCACGGCCGAGGTGGTGGCGGCCAGGTCCGCGGGGGAGGCCGCGTTCTGCGCGACGACCACCAGATTCTGCATCAACAGCCCGAACCCCACCCCCAGCACCGCGATCTCCACGGCCAGCACCGCGTAGGGGGTGCCGGGGGTGAGCCGGCTCAGCAGCGCGAACCCCAGCACCGCGACCGCCGCACCGGCGATCAGGTAGGGCCTGAACCGGCCCCTCGCGCCGATGCGGGCGCCGGCGAGCGAGGAGACCGCCATGAACGTCAGCACGTACGGGTTGAGCGCCAGCCCCGCCTGGGTGGCCCCCATGCCGTACGCGGCCTGCAGGTAGGTCGGCAGGTACACGATCGAGCCGCCGAGCAGCGCGCCGAGCAGCGCGGTGGCGGGCAGCACGACGCGCAGGACGGGGTCGGTGAACAGCCGCGGCGGCAGCAGCGGGTCGGCCGCCCGCCGTTCCCGCCACACGAACAGGGCCGCCAGCACCACCACCGCGCCGGCCAGCGCCAGGATCGCGCCGGACGTCCAGGCGAAGGTGCGGCCTCCCCATTCGGCCACCAGCAGCAGGCTCACCGTCGCGCCCGCGATCAGCGCGGCCCCGGCCAGGTCGACCTTCCCGTCCCCGCCCTGCCTGGGCAGCCGCAGCGCGAAGGCGGTGAGCGCCATGGCGAGCAGGCCGAGGGGCAGGTTGACGTAGAAGATCCAGCGCCACCCCCAGGCGTCGGTGATCGCGCCACCGGCGAGCGGGCCGCCCACGCCGGCCAGCGCGAAGACGCCGCCGGTGAAGCCCTGGACCCTGCCGCGCAGACGTTGCGGGTACAGCTCCGACAGCGCGATCGTCGGCAGCACGAACAGCGCCCCGGCGCCGACGCCCTGCAGGGTCCTGGCGGCGATCAGCTGGGGTGTCGTCTGGGCCAGGCCGCACAGCGCGGAGCCCACGACGAAGACGGCGACCGCCGTGACGAACACCGGACGCCGCCCGAACCGGTCGCTGATCCGGCCGTAGAGCGCGCCGGTCGCGGTCGAGGCCAGTATGTAGGAGGTGACGATCCAGCCGATCGCGTCCATGCCGCCCAGGTCGGCGGCGATGTCGGGCAGGGCGATGGCCACCACCGTCTGGTCCAGGACCGACAGCAGCATGCCGATCAGCAGGCCGGCCGTGGCCAGCGGCACCTTGCCGCCCGTCAGCGGAACGGCGGCCGGCCGTACGAGGTCTGCGGACACGGTCAGCCCCCTGCCCGCGCGAACGGGTTGGGCAGGGCGAAGTCGACGCACAGCAGGTCCTGGTCGATGACCGCCGCGGCGACCGTGCCGCCGGCCGCCGCGGCGACGACCGCGGCCAGCGGCACCGGTACACTGGCCCGCCGCGCCATGTCGCCGGCCGCGTACACGCCGGGCACGCTGGTCCTGGCGAACTCGTCCACCTCCACGCAGCCGTCGGCGAAGACCGCGCAGCCCAGCCGGTCGGCCAGGTCGGAGCGCTGGCGCGGCACGTTGACGACGAACACCGCCTCCCGGGCCAGGGGTGCGCCGTTCTCGAACACGATCTGTTCCAGGCGGCCGTCCGTCCCCTCCAGGCGGACGACGGGCTCGCAGCGCACGGACACGCCGTGTTCCTCCAGGGTGGCCCGCGCCGCCGGATCGAGCGGCAGGCCGCCGGTGCAGCAGGCGACGTCGGCGGCGAAGCGGCTCAACTGCAGCGCCAGCCGCACCCGGGACGGATCCGCGCCGAGCACCGCGACCCGCTTGCCGGTGCATTCGTAGCCGTGGCAGTAGGGGCAGTGGAACGCGGAACGGCCCCACAGCGCCTCGACCCCGCGCGGGCCGGGAAGGTCGTCGGCCAGCCCGGTGGCCAGCAGCAGGCGCCGCGCGGACACGGTGCCGCCGTCGGACAGCTCCAGGTGGAAGCCGTCCCCGTCCAGCGGGCGGGCCTGGGTGACGGCCCCCGTCCTGGTCTGCACCGCCAGGTATGCGGCCAGCTCCGCGCGGCCGATGCGGCGCAGCTCGGCGGGTGGCGTGCCGTCCCGGGTGAGGAAGTTGTGCACGTTCGCGGCGGCGGCGTTGCGGCCCTCCTCACCGTCGATCAGCAGCACCGGCCGGTGGACCCGGCCGAGGGCCAGCGCGGCGGCCATGCCGGCCGGGCCCCCGCCCACGATGACGACGTCGAACATCTCCTGCCTCCCATGAATGGTCATGACTTGACGTGGAGGCAAGTCTGCAAGTTAATGTCAACATGAAGTCAAGTGGCTCGATGCGGATCGGGGAGCTCGCCGAGCAGTTCGGCCTGGCGCCGCACGTCCTGCGCCATTGGGAGGCCATGGGCCTGCTGACCCCGGCGACCAGGGTCAACGGCCGCCGCCGCTACACGCGCGACCACGTCATCCGGGTCCTGACGATCATTCGCGCCAAGGCGGCGGGCATGAGCCTTGAGCAGATCCGCGACGTCCTCACCGTCTCGGGCCGGACCGAGCGCCGGGCGATCCTCCAGCAGCACCATGAGGAGCTGGAACGCCGGCTGCACGAGATATCGGCCTCCAAGGCGCTCATCGAGCACCTCATGCAGTGCAGGGCGGACGACTTCACCCGCTGCCCCGACTACCAACGCCTGGCCGAGAGCGCGGCCGGCCCACAGCACGTCCACGACGAGGGGTGCATGGTGACGAACCCCGCCACAGGCCGGAAACCGGTGGGGGCGGCCGGCGAGACGCACTGACCAGGTCTGCCTGCACCCGCGTCAGCCGCCGATCCCGCCGTCGGGGCCCTCCTTCATCACGGGGCCGCCGGGAACGACGTCGCAGGGCGCCACCGGGCCGGTCGCGACCCGGTAACTGGCGCTGGCCATGCTGTTGTCGCCGCGTTCCTCGTACCACATGGTGTAGACGAAGGTCTGCCCCGGCTTGATCTGCTCCGGATGCAGCCGCCAATAGCCGTCCTCGCCGTCAGCCGGCGGGTCGGTGGTGAGCAGCGCCGGATTGTCCGGCAGGTACGTGCCCCTGGGCTCCCTGCACTGCTTGCCGGTCGGCAGGAAGATCACGTCCGCCTGCACGCCGAGGCTGCGCAACTGGCGTTCGATCACCTCGGGACGTCTGTAGTCCCTGATGTAGATCTTGATGGACCCGTCCGGTTCGCGGATCACCGCGTTCGCCGGGGTGGCGCCCTGGCCCAGCAGCACGGGGAAGCCGACCACCAGCGCGGCGGTGAGCGCCGTGCCCAGGACGACCAGGCTCCGCCGGCGCCGGCGTACCGGCGCGGCCGCGGTCTGCTGTTCGATCACGGTCATCAGGTGGGCCCTTCTGAGCGAGTGCCGGGCGGCAGGAAGGTCGCGTTCCTCTGGAAGCTCGTGGTTCGTCACAGCTCCTCTCCCTTCTTGCGGAGCGCCGGGAGACGCTCACTCCATCTGTGTCCGAGCCGTGCTCCGGGTTCCTTCTCCAGGTGCTCCTTCAGGCGGCTTCGCGCCCGGGACAGGCGCGACCGCACCGTGCCCACCGGGACGCCCAGGGCGACGGCCGCCTCCTCGTAGGTCAACTCCGACCAGACGCAGAGGGTGAGGACTTCGCGGTCCGCCGGCGGCAGCCGGTCCATCACCGTCAGGATCTTCCGCATCCGGCGCTCGTCGTCGATCCGCCCGGCGACGTCCTCGGCCGGGTCGGGCTCGTACGCCTGCGCCGGGAGCTGCTCCAGCGCCGCCTTGTGTCGGCGCAGCGACCGGCGCCGGTTGCGCAGGACGTTGTTGGCCACGCCGAGCAGCCAGGGGAGCGCGCTCTCGCGGCTGATCCGCACCTCGCCACGCCGTCGCCACGCCTCCAGGAACACCACCGAGGTGAGATCCTCGGCGGCCGACCAGTCCGCGGTACGGCGGAAGCAGTGGTTGTAGACATCGCGCGCGTACCTGTCGAACAAGGCCCCCAAAGCCTCGCCGTCCCCTTCGGCCGCGCGGCACCACAATTCCAGATCAGTGCTCACGATTCATCTGTGTCCGCACATCGACCCCGGTTCCGTGCGAATGCCGCCGCAGGCGCTCGGTCTCCCGCGTCACGCCGGGCAGTCGCGGGGGTCGACGCTCGTCCGTGCCCCGGCGACGGCGATGCGGGCAGGGCTGTCCGGCAACGCGGCGGCCGTGCACACGATCTGCCGCACGGCCAGGGGGGACAGGTCACCGCCCGGAGCGGACGGAGTCAGCACCATGCGGCCGCGCGCCTTGGCGGTCACCAGGAACGGGTCGGCTTCCGGCGGCACCTCGGTGCCGAGCCCGAACGCCCGCTCCTCCGCGGTGGGTCCGGCCGCCAGCAGCGCGAGCCTCTCGGTCCGGAACAGCGGGCGGGCGCTCGGCCGCGTCACGGCGCTGAGCCGCCCGTCCTTCACCAGATAGAGGACGATCGTCATGGTCACCGCGACGGATCCCTTCGGCGGCTCGCCGACGGAGATGACGTCGCTGGGACGCACACCGCAGCCCGTCACGACGACGAGCGCCACAAGAGCCGCCACGAGGTTCGCGGCGAGCGCGCGGCGGGGGAGCCCGGCTCTCACTCGGCTGCTCCGTCCTGCTCGGGGGCCCTGCGCGGCAGGCGCAGCGTGAAGAGGGCGCCGCCGTCCGGGGCGTTGGCGACGGTGAGGTCGCCCCGGTGCAGGCGCGCGTTCTCCATCGCGATGGCCAGGCCCAGGCCGCTGCCCTCGGATCTGGCCCTGGCCGCGCTGGCCTTGTAGAACCGGTCGAACGCGTGCGGCAGCACCGCCTCGTCCAGCCCCGGCCCGTGGTCGCGGACCTCGAGAGTGATCCATTGCGGGTCGGCCGACAACCGCACCGACACCGGCGGCTCGCCGTGCCGCAGGGCGTTGCCGACCAGGTTGGCGAGGATGACGTCCACGCGCCGCGGGTCCAGCCTCGCCGTCACCGACGGGGGAAGCTCGGTGCGCACCGAGTCCGACCAGCCCCGGACGCGCAGGGTCGCGGGCACCAGCTCGGCCACGTCCACCTCGTTCAGCGACAGGGCCGCGACGCCGGAGTCGAACCTGCTGATCTCGATGAGGTCGTTCACCAGCGCGGTGAGGTTGAGCGTCTCCTGGCTGACCAGCTTGGCCGCCCGGCCGGCGGGCTCGGGCAGCTGGGCCGCCTCGTCGTCGAGGACCTCGGCGACGGCGGCGAGCGCGGCCAGGGGGGTGCGCAGCTCGTGCGAGACGTCGGCCACGAACCGGCGGGCGTCGGCCTCCATCTCACGCAGCTGCATGACGTGCCGTTCCAGCTCCGCGGCGGTGTCGTTGAAGGTACACGCCACGTCGGCCAGCTCGTCGGAGCCGCGGACCTCGACCCTGGTCCGCAGCTCGCCCTCGCCCAGCAGGCGGGCCGCCCGGCCGAGCTCGCGCACCGGGCGCAGCACGCTGCGGGTGGCCAGCAACGCCACGACGACCGCGAACGCCATGGCCGCCCCGCCGCTGAGCCAGGCCCGGGTGGCGAGCCAGTCGATGCTGCGCTGCTCGGGAAGCAGGCTGCGCGCGGTGTAGACCTCGATGCCGGACACCCGCCACCGGTCGCCCTCGGCGATCAGCAACGGCGCGCCGATGATCAGGAACGGCCTGCCCTCCCGCACCACCCGTTGCCAGGCGATCTCGCCTTCGGCCACTTTCCGCCGCAGGCTCACGGAAAGGGCCTGTGGCCTCAGGTCCTCGGGCTTCAGAGCCGACCCGTTCCCGTCGCGCCCCCCGCTCCCCGGTGCCGGCGCCCGCATCAGGCCCGGCGGCGGACCGGACGGCGGCCCCGCCTGCGCGTACAGCTCGCGGTAGACGGCGATCGCGTAGCCGTCCCGTTCGGCCATGGTGGCGGCGATCCTGCCGAGCTCCGTCCGGTCCGGAGCCGGGGTCCGCAACGGGAAGAGCGCCTCCATGCGCCCTCTCGTCGCCTGGAGAGCGGCATCCTGGGCCCGTTGCAGGATGTCGGTGCGGGCCTGGACGTAGAGCCCGCCGGCCACCGCCGCCGTGGTGACCACACACAGCAGCGCGAACGCGAACAACAGCCGGGCGCGCAGCCCCAGGCTCGGCCCAGGCGTCACCGCCGGCTCACACCGGCCCGAACCGGTAACCGAACCCCCGCACCGTCTGCACGTAGACGGGGGAGGCCGAGTCGTCCTCGATCTTCGCGCGCAGCCGCTGCACGCACGCGTCCACCAGCCGCGAGTCGCCGAAGTACCCGTGCTCCCACACCGAGTCCAGCAGTTGCTGGCGGCTGTGCACCCGGCCCGGCGTGCCGGAGAGCTCCAGCAGCAGGCGCAGCTCGGCCGGGGTGAGGCCGACCGGCGCGCCGCGTTTGGTGACCACCAGCCCGGCCCGATCGATGGTCAGCTCACCGTGCCGCTCCAGTTCCGCCTGGTCGCGGCCGATCCGCCGGAGCACGGCGCGAATGCGCGCCTCGAGCACCCTGGGCTGCACCGGTTTGACCACGTAGTCGTCGGCGCCCGCCTCCAGCCCCGCCACCACGTCGATGTCGTCGCCGCGCGCGGTCAACATGATGATCGGCACCTCGCCGATGGCCCGGATGCGGCGGCAGACCTCGAACCCGTTCATGCCGGGCAACATCAGATCGAGCACGACGACGTCGGGACGGTCGGCGCGCAGCCGCTCCAGCCCCTCCTCGCCGGACTCCACGGCGCCCACCCGATGCCCGTGCCGGGTCAGGGCCAGCTCAAGGCCCTCCCGCACGGCCGGGTCATCCTCGATCAACAACACTCGCGACACGCCGCCGAGTACCACAGCACGCTCCGTAACCTCGCTCGCCGGTCAACTCCGTCCACTGTGGGCCGGGCATGTCCCCGCCTTGTCAGCGCCGTGTCATCGTTGTGTCACGATGGGGCCGGCGTGGTGGCCGTCGACAAACGGTGACATTCGGCAGACGACCCACACACATTCGGCGCCAATCGTAGTTCGTCATGAACGAACCACGCACCATCCCAGCTGGGCCCCGAGATCGGCTGTTCGCCGTGGTGACGCTGGTGCTCGCCGTGCTCCTGCTGCCCGCGGCGCTCGTCCGCCGCCCCGGCCGGGCCCGCGAGCTGGCCTGCCGGTGGGCGTTACGGATGCGGTTCCCCGCCGAGGACCTCACCGGGCTCACCGACGGCACCCTGGCGGCGTTCACCGCGGCGCGCACCGAGGCGCTCTGGCGTCACGGCCAGCTCCTCGGCCTCACCTCGGGATACCGCGATCCACTCGTGCAGCTCCGGATGTTCGACGAGGAGGTGCGCCGCACCGGCTCCCCGGCCTTGGCGCGCATGCTCGTCCTGCCGCCGACGGAGTCGAACCACGTCAAGGGCATCGCCCTGGACGTGCGCCCGCACGAAGGCGCGCGCTGGCTGGAGGAACACGGCGCCCGCTACGACCTCTACCGCATGTTCGACAACGAGTGGTGGCACTTCGAGCACCATCCGGAGTACGGAGGCACGCCACCGCGACGACGGCCCCACCCCGGCGTGGGCTACGCGGGGGAGAACCGGCACCGGATCTGACCCGGGCGCGCCCGCTGACCTCGGCCGGTCCGCGCGCGGGGAACGACCGTCAGGGCCGGTGCTTTCACCAGCAGGTCAGGTCGGGGTTGGGGGTGGGGCCACAGGGGCCCTGGTTGCCGCCGCCGTCGGTGACCGTGCCCGGGGGCGCCCAGATGAGATGGCCGGCGTTGCCGGCGCCGACGTTGTTCCGCAAGGTGACCGGCGTGCTGAGAGCCGCGCGGGAGCTCAGGTGGATGCCGCCCTGAACCGGGTGCCCCTGGCCGTCGACCCGGCCGCTGGGGTGCCGGCCGTTGCCGACGAACACGTTGTCGGAGATGGGGTCCGGGCCGGCCCGGTTGGGCCCCCACGGGTTGTCCACGAGGATGCCGACGGTGTTGTTGCCGTTGAACACGTTCTTGCGCACGATGATGTGCCGCAGCATGGAGCTGGCGGACAGGCCGATGTCGTTGCCGGTGAACACGTTGTACTCGATGGTGTTCGCGTCCTGCGGCAGGAAGGTCTCCGCGGCGCCGAGGCCCGCTGTGGCCGAGTTCTTGAAGACGTTGGCCTGCACGAGGTTGCGTCGGCTGTCGTTCGACAGGCCCATGGGGAAGACGTCGAAGACGTTGCGGGTGAAGGTGCCCTGGTCGGTCGCGCTGACCGTGAGGCTGCCGCCGGTGAGCGCGCTGTTGCGGATCGCCGAGCCGGTGCTGCGCACCATGACGGTCTGCTTGGTCACCGTGCACCGGTCGATCGTGATCAACCCGTCGACCAGCCGCAGACCGGACAGCAGGCAGGCGTCCCGCCGCGTGCCGGTGAAGGTGATCGTGCCGGGCCAGGCGTCGATGGGCGCCGCGAGGAGCCGCACGTCCGTGGCGGTGACGTCGGTACGCGGCATGCCCGAGTAGAACGACAGGTACATCCCGTACGTGAAGCCGCTGATCGTGCCGTTGCGGACGGTGAAGCCGACCCGGCTGATGGCCGTCAGCCCCTTGCCCGTGCCTGAGCCGGTGATGGTGTGGCCGTCCAGGTCCAGGTCGACGCCGTCGGCTCCGATGGTCAGGGCGTCGCCGGTGCAGGTCAGGTCGGCGGTGAGGGTGGTGTCGGCGGTCAGGACGTCCCCGCAGGCCACCGCCAGTGCGTCCGCCCTGGCGGGGCCGGTCAGCGCCATGGCCGTCGATAAGAGGAGCAGGCACGCGGCGAAACCGCGGGCAGCCCTGTTGGTGCGTGTTGCGGGCATGGCGTTCTCCTGACCGTCTGGGGATGGGGTGGTCGTGATCAGAAGCATGCGCGCGATCATCCGGGCGGAGGAGTCACTCGATCACGACCGGCGGGCGGGAAAACTGTGGCCGTCGCACGTGTAACGAAAGGATGTGATCTACATTGTAAAGGCGGTGGGTCGGTGCGCCGGACTATCCGAGCACCGGGTAGTTCGCCCGGAACACGTTGTACGGGTCCCGGGCCCGCTTGATCTCCCGCAGGCGCGCGAGCGTGTCGCCGGAGAAGGACATCGCGGCCGTCTCGCCGGGGGACAGCACGGTGTACGGCTTGCGTCCGCTGACGTAGGCGCCGAGGTCGGCCACGAGCTCGGACTGTTTGGCGCGTGTCGCGTCGGCCGTGTGCGGCAGTCCGAGCCCCACCAGGCCGAGCAGGTACGGCTCGGCCACCGCGCCGCTCGCACCGGTTCCGCCTCCGGGCTCGGCGAGTGCGCCGCCGAGGTGCCTGATCTGCACGTTGATGAGCGGTGCGACCGGCTTGGCGAGGAGGAGCTCCACCGCGTCCGTGTCCAGGCCGGTGAGCAGTTCCGCGCGGGTGATGGACGGGGCGGGATCGGTGGGCTCGGCGGCGATGGTGCCCAGGCCGGCGACCGGGACGGGGCCGCGGGTGTCGGAGATCGCGCCGTCGATCTTGTCGAGGCGTGTCAGCAGGTCCTGTGCCTGAGCTGCTTCGCCCAGGTAGGCCAGGTCGAGTGTCACCATGGGCGGCGCGCCGGGGGGCTGGAGGCGGTTGATCCAGACGCTGAGCTCGCGTGGCGCCTCGGCGGTGATCTCCAGGAAGGCGTCGTACACGTCCCTGGTCCGGTGTTCCGGCCAGATCACGCGTCCGCCGTAGAGGGCCGGCGCGGGATACAGGTCGAGTTCGAGGGCGGTCACCATCGCGAAGTCCCCGCCGCCGCCGCGCAGTGCCCAGAACAGTTCGGGGTCGGACTCGGCGGTCACCCGGTTCGGCTCGCCGTCGGCGTCCACGATGTCGATGGCGCGCACGCTGTCGGAGGCGAAACCGTGCTTGCGGCTGAACCAGCCGACTCCGCCGCCCAGGGTGTAGCCGGTCACGCTGACTCCGGGCGCGCTGCCGGACAGGCCGGTCAGGCCCAGCGGGCCGGTCGCCGCGAGCAGCTGTCCCCATGTGGCGCCGGCGCCCACCCGGACGGCGCGCTCTTGTGCGCCTACCTCCACCTTGTTCAGCAGGCCGGTGCGCAGCAGGATGAGGCCGTCCACATCGCCGGAGGCGCCATGTCCGCTCGGCTGGGCGGTCACCGTCATGCCTGCTCGCCGTGCGTAGCGTACGAGTGCGGCCACGTCGTCGGCGTCCGCGGCCTCGGCCACGGCGGCCACGGGCTGTCTGACGGTCAGGTTCCATGGGGTGGACGCCTGTGCGAAGCCGTCGTCATCGGGCAGGAGCACGCGCCCCTTCAGGACGGCGCGCAGGTCGTTGATCGTCATGATTGTCTCCTTTTCGGGTTCTCGACGTCGGGGGATGTCAGGCGGTCTTTCGGGTCTCGCGGAGGATCAGCAGTCCGGTGGCCGCGATCAGTGCCGAGGTCAGGCCGTGGATGGCGAGGGCGGCGGCGGTGGATCCGTGGTGGGCCAGGACGTTGACCATGTCGCCGAACGGGGCCACGGCCACCATGAGCAGGACCCAGCCCAACGGGCGGCGGTGGCCTGTCACCAGCAGGATGCCCATGGCCAGGCCCATGGCGATCTCGCGGCTGCCCTTCACGATGGAGAAGCCGCTGCCGTCAGAGGGCCAGTTCGCCAGCCCCGGGAAGGTGGTCCCGAGGGGCAGGACGAAGGACGCCCCGAGGTAGAGGGTGAACAGGACGACAACGGCGGCCAGGGCGGTGTTGAGCTTCTTCGGCGGCATGGTCGTTCTCCTTGGGTGTTCAGAGGTCGTTGGGGTGATGACGCGTTCGGCCGGGTCCGCGTCTTCGAGGGCGGTGCCGAAGAGCGTGAGCAGGGTGGCTTCCTCGTCGTCGAGGTGTTCCAGCAGGATCGTGCGGTGCTCGGAGAGGGTGTCGCGTTCGTCGGCGCCCGCGGTGGCCTGCGAGGCGGGGATGTGGGCGTCCAGGCTGGTCAGGGTGGTTGCGATGTGTTCAGGCTGCTCCTGGGTGTTTGGAAGGGATTTGGAAGGGCTTTGGAGGTCATTTGGAACGTCCGCATACGATGTGCAGATCATGGTCTTCATCCGGGTTCTGGGCGCTTTCGAGGCCGAGGTCGGCGGCGAGCCGGTTCCGCTGGGCGGGCCGCGGCAGCGGGGTGTGCTGGCGTTGCTGGTGGCGGCGCGCGGGCAGGTCGTGCCGGTCGACCGGATGATCGAGGATCTGTGGCGTGGGGAGCCGCCCGCTCGGGCGTTGCTGTCCCTGCAGGCGTACGTGTCCAACCTGCGCCGGTTGCTGGAGCCCGGCCGTCCGCCGCGCACGCCGGCCCGGCTGCTGGTGAGCGCGGCGCCGGGTTATGCGCTGCGGCTGCCACCGGATGCGGTGGACGCCTGGCGGTTCGAGGGCCTGCTGGGCCAAGCGCGTACGGACACCGACCCACGCGCCGCGCGGGCTCGGCTCGGCGAGGCGCTGGGACTGTGGCAGGGGCCGGCGTTCGCCGAGGTGGCCGACGAGCCGTGGGCCGCCGCCGAGACGGCCCGGCTGAACGAGCTACGTTCGGTGGCCGCGGAGTTGCATGTGGCGGCGGGTCTGCGCATCGGTGATCCGGCCGCGGTGGTTCCCGAGGCCGAGCGGCTCACCCGCGACGAGCCGCTTCGGGAGGAGGGCTGGCGGTTGCACGCCTTGGCGTTGTGGAGCGGCGGCCGCCAGGCGGACGCGCTGGCGACGCTCCGCCGGGCGCGTGGCGTTCTCGCCGAGGAGCTCGGGCTCGATCCCGGTCCTGAGCTGACGGCGCTGGAGGAGGCGATCCTTGCCCAGCGCACGGAGGTCCTGCGCGCGACCGTGCCCGCGCTGACCGCCCCGCTGCCGCGGGTGGCCCCTGTCGGGGGGACGGCTCCGGTCGTCGAGGCGCCGTTCGTCGGACGTGAGGCACAGCTGTCGGCGCTGGTCACGGCCGCCGACGAGGCCGTCGCCGACGGAGCCCGCGTCGCCCTGGTCACCGGCGAGGCCGGGCTCGGGAAGTCGACGTTGCTGGACCATCTTGGCCGGCGGCTCGAAGGTGACGGGTGGCTGGTGGCCGTGGGCCGCTGCCCGGAGGTCGACGGCGCGCCGCCCGCGTGGGCCTGGACCGAGGTGCTGGGAGCCGTCGCCGCGTCCGCGTCCCCGGGTGAGTTCGGGCACGATCTCGCGCCGCTGCTCGCCGATGCCGGGCCGGTGATCGCCGACGCCACCGCTGGACGGTTCCGCCTGCGCCGGGCCGTGTGGGAGTGGCTCGCGGCGGTCGCCTCGGGGCGTCCGGTCGCCGTCGTGCTGGATGATCTGCACTGGGCGGACGCCACCACGCTGGAGCTGCTCGGCGGCTGCCTCGGCCTGCGGGCCCCGATCCTGGTCGTCGCGGCGTACCGTGCGGACGAGGGCGGGCGCCTCAGTGAGACGCTGGCCTCGCTCGCGCGCGCCGCGCCTGTCCGTCTGGCGCTGCCGGGGTTGGACGGCGAGGCCGTCGCGCGGCTCGTGCGGGCCGAGTGCGCGGCCGATGACGAGACCGTCGCGGGGATCGCCGAGCGTACCGGCGGCAACCCGTTCTACGTGCGTGAGAGCGCCCGGTTGCTGAGCGGCGAAGGCGCGCTGGTCGCCCTCTCCGAGGTTCCCGAAGGCGTGCGGGACGTCCTGCGCCGCCGGCTCGCGCGCCTGCCGGAGGGAGGCGTGTCGGTCCTGCGGCTGGCCGCGGTGGCGGGCCGGGAGAGCTCGGTGGACGTCCTGGTCAAGGCCGCCGACACCGACGAGGGCGGGGTGTTGGACGCGCTGGACGCGGGTGTCATCGCCGGGCTCCTCGACGAGCCCGGTCCCGGCCTGGTCCGCTTCGTGCACGCCCTGGTCAGGGACACGCTCATCGCCGACCTGAGCAGGTTGCGCGCCACCCGGATGCATGCCCGGATCGCCGCCGCTCTTGAAGGCAGCGACGACATCGCGGCGCTGGCCCATCATTTCGCGCGCGCCGGCTCGCCGAAGGCCGTCGGTTACTGCGTGCAGGCCGCCGAGCTCGCCGAGGCCCGCTATGCCCACGACGTGGCGGCCGGCCTCCTGGCCGACGCGGTCGCCCATTCGACCGGGCCGGACGAACGCGTCGAACTGCTCGGCAGGCTGCTGCGTGCGCAGATCCGGTCGGGGGCCGTCGCGGCCGCCCGTGAGACGCGCCGTGCGGCCGTGGAGTACGCGGAGTCCTTGGGGCGCGACGACCTGATGATCGCCGCGTTCACCGCGTGGACGGAGCCGACCCCGTGGCGGGCCCGTACGTACGGCACGGTGGATCGGCCCGTCGTCGATCGCCTGAGTCGGCTGCTGAAGCGCGATCTGCCCCCTTCGGTGCGGTCCCGGCTGCTGTCGGCGTACGCGCACGAGCTGGTCGGCGAGGACGATCCGACCGTTGTGGAGGCGGCGCGGGAGGCGCTCGCTCTGGCCACCGGGCCCCGGTTGCGGGCGGCGGCGCTGGAGATCCTGGCCGAGGCGCAGGGTGATGCCGGGTTGTGCCGGGAGCTGGTGGAGATCGGCGTCGAGCACGACCTGCCGGTCTATCGTGTGTCCGGGCTGCTCAACCATGCCGGCGTCGCCGCTGCCGCCAACGATCCGGTGACCATGCGCCGGGTGATCGCCGAGGCGCTGGAACTCGCGCGTGCCTACCGGATGCGCGAGGCGATCGCGGTCGCGGAGATCACGCTGGCGGGGCTGGCGCTCATCGAGGGCCGGTTCGCCGCCGCCGAAGCCCTCTACGTCGAGGCCGGCGAGGGCATGCGGCGCATCGGTTCGGTGCACGCCGCGGGTTTTCTCCAGCTGGCCCTGGCCACGATCTGGCTGAACGAGGGCACGCTCGGTGGGCACCTGGAGGAGGTGCGCGCCCTTCATGCCGTGCTCGGTTCCATGACGTCCGACCTGCTGGCGCTCGCCCTCCATGCCAACGGCCTGGATGCCGAAGCCCGGGAGGTCCGCACGCCACCCAGCCCGATTCGTCCGGATTTCTTCTTCACGTTCCTCACCACGTTGCGTGCGATGGCCGTCGTGGCCCTGAACGATCGCGACGCCGCCGAGGAGATCTACGAGGTGCTGCTTCCGTACCGTGACGGCCCTCCGGCCGGTGCCGAGAGCCTGGCGATGGCGCTGCGCCCGGTCGCCCACACCCTCGGTGAACTGGCCGTCTTCCTGGGGCGGGCCGAGGCCGCCGCCCACTTCGCCCAGGCCGCGGCCATCGCCGACCGGTGGAAGGCGCCCCACTGGGCCGCCGAGGCCCGGCGTGGCGGTACAGCTAGCCCTCTCTGACGGCCTGGCTCACCTGGGCCGGTGAGGTGCGCCAGGGGGCGCCGTGGCCGGGGAGCACCCAGGAGGCGGACAGGCCGGCGAGGCGGTCCAGGGAGGACAGGGCGGTGGCGGGGTCGTCGGTGAAGGGGGCGGGCTGCGGGCCTGAGCGTCCGGTGAGGACGTGCCGGGTGGTCAGCGCGTCGCCGACGAAGATCGCGTCGGCGACGGGCACGTGTACCGCGACGCTGCCCGGTGAGTGTCCCGGCATGCCCACGATGACCGGGTTTCCGGGCAGGTCCAGGACGTCGCCGTCGGCGATCTCGGTGACTTCGCTGACGTAGCGGGTGCGCAGGCCGTTCTTGCGGATGGAGTAGGCGAAGAAGCCGAGGGTCGGGCCGAGGCGCATGGGGCCCGGCGCGGTTTTGGGCTTCTCTCCGGTGCGGGTGCGGACGGCGTCGCCGGCGTGCACGAACACGGGCACGCCGTGTTCGCTGCGCAGGCGTTCGGCGAAGCCGATGTGGTCGGAGTCGCCGTGGGTCAGCACGAGTCCGCGGATGTCGTCGACCGTTTTGCCCAGCGTGCGGAGTTCGGCCTGCAGGTCCTGCCAGTGGCCGGGCAGTCCCGCGTCGATCAGGGTGATGCCTTCGTCGGTGTCGACGAGGTAGCAGGCCACGACGTCGTTACCGAGCCGGTGGAGGTGCGGTGCGAGCTTCATGAGCTTCCCAGGGTTGACGTCGAGAGTTCGGGCCGGAGGACGTTGCGGGCGTTGCTCCGTTATGAGAGCAATGCTCTCGCGGACGAGTGCTCCGTGTCAAGAGCACTGCTCTCCTTTTGTTTGGCCGGTGGCACCTCGGGTCTGGGTTCTTCGCGGCGTATGGGTAGATTTTCCGCATGTTGCGGGGGCGGGATGAGGAGCTGGCCGAGGTCGCGCGGTTGCTCGATCGGGCGCGGGCGGGTCAGAGCGGCGTCCTGGTCCTGCGCGGCGAGGCGGGCATCGGCAAGTCGGCCCTGCTGGACCAGCTCGTCCGGCACGCTGGGGAGGTTCGCGTCCTGCGGGCGACCGCGGTCGAGGCCGAGACGCCGCTGCCGTTCGCGGGCCTGCAGATGGTGCTGCGTCCCGTGCTCGACCGCATCGACACCCTGCCCGGCGTGCAGGCGGCGGCGCTTCGGGGGGCGCTGGGCCTGGCCGATGCCGGCGGCTCGAGCCGGTTCCTGGTCGGTCTCGCCGTCCTGAGCCTGCTGTCGGAGCTGGCCGTGCGGCGGCCGGTCCTGTGCCTGATCGACGACGCGCACTGGCTGGATGCCGCCTCCGCCGACGCGTTGCTGTTCGCGGCGCGCCGCCTGGCGGCCGACGGCGTCGCGATGGTGTTCGCGGCCCGGGACGCCTTCGACGCTCCCGGCCTGCCCGAGCTGCGGCTGGGCGGGCTCGACGGGGCCGCGGCGGCCCAGGTGCTCGCCGAGCGCTTCTCCGGGATGGCCTCGTCGGTACGCGATCGGGTCATCCGGGAATCGGGCGGGAACCCGCTGGCGCTGATCGAGCTGCCCGCCGGGCTCAGTGCGGAGCAGCGCGCCGGACGCGACGTGATGCCGGGCGCGCTGCCGGCCACCGATCGTGTCATCGCGGGTTTCGGCACCCAGATCGACGAGCTGCCGGAGCGTGCCCGGCTGGCCGTGCTGGTGGCCGCCGCCGAGGGGAGCGGCGACCTCGGAACGGTCCTGCGGGCAGCGCAGGCCCTCGGCGCCGGCGTCGCGGACCTGGAGGTCGCCGAGAAGGCGGGGCTGTTGCGGATCACCGGGGCTTCGATCGGGTTCCGGCACCCGCTGCTCCGCTCCGCCGCCTACCAGCGTGCCCCGCTCGGCCTGCGCGTGGCCGTGCACGAGGCGCTGGCCGGGGTCGTGGACGCCGAGCGGCGGGTCTGGCACCAGGCCGCCGCCGCGACCAGGCCGGAGGAGGCCATCGCCGCCCGGCTGGAGGAGACGGCCGAGGCGGCGCGCAGCCGTGGCGCCATGGCCACGTCCGCGTCGATTCTCGAGCAGGCCGCGCTGCTCAGCCCGGACCGGGCCGGGCGGGCGCGGCGGATGACCCTGGCCGCGCGGGCCGCGGTCGCCGGCGGACGCACCGAGCAGGCCGCGGCGCTGGCAGAACGCGCCGCCGAGCTGGGCGGGCACAGCGCGGGGCTGGCGATGGCCCGGGCGAGCGTCGCGTTCGAGCGCGGCACGCCGAAGGGCGCCGCCCAGTTGCTCGCCGACGGCGCGGAGACGATCCTGCGTGCGGATCCCGATCTTGCCCTGACGATGCTGACCATGGCGGCGAGCAACGCCTGGCCGTCCGGCGAGATCGACGCCGTCCGGCAGGTGGCCCGGCTCGCGGGCTCCCTCGCCGGCCGTACGGCGCGGGCCGTCGCGGCCCTGGCGTGTCTGGTCGAGGACGATTACGCCGGCGGGCTGCCCGCCCTGACCGCGCTGGTGGCCGAGGCCCGGGCCAAGCCGCTGGACGACGCCCTGGCCCGGATCTTCGTCGTCGGCGTCGCGCTGTTCCTCGGCGACGACGAGGCCGTGGGCGAGCTGGCCGCCGCGGACGTGATCCGCTGCAGGAACGCGGGCCTGGCCGGCGCGCTGCCGGTCACCCTGCACGCGCTCGCGCACGCGCAGCTGATGGCGGGCCGGCACCGCGACGCCGCCGCGACCGCGGCCGAGGCCGTGGAACTGGCCAGGGATACCGGGCAGAGCCACCGGATCGGGCAGCTCACCGCGATCACCGCCCGGATCGCGGCCATCGAGGGCGACGCGGAACACCGTCTCGATCCCGCGCATCGGGGCCTGCTCCACCTCACTTCGGGACGGTATGAGCAGGCATTTCGTGAGCTGGACGGAGTGGGTGCCGTCTCCGCCGCGCCCGATCTGGTGGAGGCGGCCATCCGGGTCGAGGCGGCGGACCGGGCGGCGGGGGCGTATGCCCGGTTCGCGGCGTGGGCCGAGGCGGGCCGGCAGCCGTGGGCCCGGGCGGTCGCGCTGCGCTGCCGCGCCCTGCTGGGCCCGTCCGGGGAGGCGGGCGAGCACTACGCGCACGCCGTCCAGCTGCACCGGAGAGGCGGCCGGCCGTTCGAACGCGCCCGCACGGAGCTGCTGTACGGCGAGTGGCTGCGCCGCGCGCGGCGCAGGGCCGAGGCGCGGTCGCCGCTGCGCTCGGCTCTGGAGATCTTCGATCGGCTCGGGGCCGCGCCGTGGGCCGGGCGTGCCCGGGCCGAGCTGCGCGCCACCGGGGAGAGCGCGCCCGACGGCCCGCCCGCCGACGCGCTGGCGGCGCTCACCCCTCAGGAGCTTCAGGTGGTACGGCTGGCCGCGGCGGGGGTGAGCAACCGCGACATCGCGGCGCAGCTGTTCCTCAGTCACCGGACCGTGGAGTACCACCTCTACAAGGCCTATCCGAAGCTCGGCGTGGCGTCCCGGCAGGAGCTCGCGGGCCTGATGTGACCGGCCCCAGTGGCGCCCCAGTGGCGACTACCGTGGCGTCACGGATTCGGGCCGGTGGGGCCGCCGCCTAGCGTTCCGGCCATGGAACACGTGAACGTGGCGATCATCTACTACAGCGCCACCGGCACCCTGCACGCGCTGGCCCAGGCCGCGGCCAAGGGCGCGCAGGAGACGGGCGCGCACGTACGGCTGCGCCGGGTCGCCGAGACAGCCCCGCCGGAGGCGGTCAACTCCAGGGCGACCTGGGCCCAGCACCTGCGTGACACCGCGGACGTCGCAGAAGCCGGCCACGACGACCTGGTCTGGGCTGATGCGGTGCTGTTCGGCACCCCGACCCGGTTCGGCAACCCGGCCGGCCAGCTGCGGGCCTTCATCGACACCACCGGCCCGCTGTGGGCCCAGGGCCGGCTGGCCGACAAGGTGTACTCGGCCTTCACCGCCTCCAACACCGCGCACGGCGGCCAGGAGTCCACCATCCTGGCGCTGAGCAACACCTTCTACCACTGGGGCGGCATCATCGTGCCGCCGGGTTACACCGACCCCGTCCAGTTCCGGTCCGGCAATCCCTACGGCGCCTCCCACGTGGCCGGCGACGGCCCACCCGCCGAGGTGACCCTGCAGGCGGCCGGCTACCAGGCCCGCCGCGTCGCCGAAACGGCGGCCGCGCTCAAGGCCGGGCGGCGATGATGTCGAGCGAGTCCGAGATCAGGGCGCTGCTGGAGGTCCGGGCCGAAGCCTGTCAGGTGAAGGACCTCGATCGGTTGCTGCGGCTCTACGCTCCCGACGTCGTCTACTACGACGTCGTCCCGCCGATGAGATTCGCCGGGTTGGATGAGGTTCGCGGTAACTTCGTCCGCTGGTTCGACGAGTACGACGGCCCGATCGCGTTGGAGACGCGCGAGCTGGTGGTCGCGGCGGGCGGGGAGGTCGCGTTCGCGCACATGCTCCACCTGGACAGCGGGAGGCGCAGGAACGGCCTCCAGACCTCGATCTGGGTCAGGTCGTCCCTCGGTCTCCGGCGGACGGAACAGGGGTGGCTGATCACGCATGAGCACGTCTCGGTGCCGATCGACCCGGCGACCCTGCAGGCGTGGTTCCCGCCGGACGGCGAGCCGGTCTGACGTCTACGCGCCCGCCGGGGGAGGCGGTCTCCTTGGCCGGAGGGAGCCGGCTCGGTGACAATCCATCGTCATGATCCGTGTGCACTTCTCCGACGCCGACCTGCGCAAGATCACGTTCGCCCCGGCTCCCAATGCTCTGTGGGAGACGGTGCTGAGTGTGCGCCTCCTGCTCGGCGCGCCGACGAGCAGGAGCCGGACGCGGCCCGGAGCGCGCCGGTTGTTCCGGCAGATGGGAGGAAGCCTGGCCGAGCGGGCGGGGGTGCTGGCTCCCTTGGTTCCGCCGAGGAGTTCGGTGCCGGCGTTCCTGCTCCAGCCGGACGCCGGTGACTTCGCCGCCGGCGTCGAGCTGGCCAGTCAGACGCCGAGCTCCTATCTGGCGGTCGATCTGGGCGCGTTGTCGCCCGCCCAGCGCGCCGGACGCTGGGCGCGGGACCTGGCCGACGGCAGCCGCGGGGCGCGCCAGACCCTCGCCGACGACCTGCGCGGCTACTTCGGCTCGTCGGTGGAGCCTCTGTGGTCGCAGATCCAGACGGAGGCCGGCGCCGACCGTGCCCTGCGCGCCGAGACCCTGCTGCGCGGCGGGGTGGACGCCCTGCTGGCCACGCTGCATCCCGGGTGCCGTTGGCGGCCGCCGACCCTGCACATCCCGATCGACGGCGAGCACGACGTCGCGCTGTGCGGGCGGGGGCTGCTGCTGATCCCGTCCTACTTCGCGCCCCGGCCGATGGTGATGCACCGGCCGGACGCGGCCACGGTGCTGGTGTACCCGATCCGCGCCACGGGCCGGTCCGCCGGCGCGGACGACGTGCTCGTGCCCCTGCTGGGCCGTACCCGTGCGGCGGTGCTGGCCACGTTGCGCAGCCCGGCCACCACCACGTCCGTGGCCGAACGCGTCGGTGTCTCCCTCGGCTCCGCCAGCCAGCACACCACGGTCCTGCGCAACGCCGGACTCATCTCGACCGTCCGCACGGGCAGCTCGGTCCTGCACACCCTGACGCCGCTCGGAAGAGCCCTCCTGAACGGCTCACCGGGCGCCTGCTGACGGCCGGGGCGAGCCGGCACACCCAGCGGCACGAGGCGCTGGGCCCGTACATGCTCGTCCGGCGGGGATGGGCGCCGGCTTCTATCCTCATGGGATGGCTCTGCAAGATCGACTCGCCGCCGTGGACGCCCTTCTGGCCCGCCCTTTCCCGGAGACGGAGGAACGGGGGAGTGCGTCGCGGGACGTGTGGGAGGGATATCGTTCCAGCGGCCCCGACCACCACGTGTGCTATCTGGCGGCCAGCCGGGACTTCTGGGACGACCGCGGCGAGGAGGTCGTCGAGGCGGCCCAGGCGGAGATCGACGCCGCCCTCCAGGAGCTGGTGACCGCCCTGACGGCGCGCTGGGGCGCTCCCCGGGTGGTCGATCTCTGGCGCCGTGTGGAGAACGAGGACCCGGCGCCCGCGCCGCTGGGCGAACTCGGCCAGCTCAGCGACACGATGCTGGTCTGGCGGCGCCCGGACGCCGACCGATGGCTCGCGCTCGCGGTCGGTCAGGCTGATCCGGAGTTCCCCGTTCTGCTGCTCGCGGCGGTCGGTGAGACGTCGCTGGACTGACTCGCCGTGCAGCCGACGCGACGAGGGAAGCCCGCGGGGGCGGGCTCCCGGTCGTGCGGTTCGGCGCTCAGTGCGTCATCGACGTGTTCATCAGCGATGACGCACTGAGCCGTCGGAGCCCGTGGTGTACGCCAGTGCCCTCGACCCTGGGGTACGGGCTCGGCCGGTCGGGACGGTCTCAGCCGCAGTGGACGTTGTCGAGCTTGACGCTCGTCCACGACGGCGAGATGCCCTCGACGTCGATGCACTGCCCGGCCGCCGAGACGTACACGGGGCCGGCGTAGTACTGGTAGTTTCCGGCGTCGCTGTCCTTGCCGCTGCCGTCGCCCCTGGAGATCACGACGCCCTTCCAGCTCGTGGTGTTGGCGTAGGGGCCGTCGCCATAGGTGAGTGCGCAGTTCTTGCCGGTGCCGGAGCTGTAGTACACCTCCAGGATGCCGGTACGGTACCCGTACTTCTCGATGCCGATGTTGTAGACGCCGACCCGGGTGTAGCCGCTGCCGCAGGGGCCGGCCGCGGCGGCCGGGGTGGCGGTCGCCGCCAGCGTGGTCGCGGCGGTCAGGGCCGCGCCGGCCAGGAGGGTCGCCAGCTTGCGTGTTCGCACGAAGATCCCTTCGGTTGCCCAGTGTTGTGATCTTGAGTACCACTGGCTCACTTCTGCTACACGCGACTCGTGATCAATGTGATAGTTCGCACAAATCGGCGGCCCGACCGGTCGCCGCCCTCGGGCCGTCGATGCGGTGGCGGCCCCCGGTGCTGGAGGCCGACTACGCCACCGGCCGGTACGAGATCCACCTGCGAGGCCGCGGCCTGACGCTCATCCCCTCCTACTTCGGGCGCTTCGCCCCGGTCGCGATGGCCGACACCAGCCTGCCGCCCGTCCTGGTGTTCCCCATCCAGCACGAGACGCCCGGCTCCGGCCCCGAACCCGACGACGCACTGCCCGACCTGCTCGGCGCCACCCGGGCCCGCGTCCTGCGCTGCATCGCCGCCGCCACCGGCTGCACCACCGGCGAACTCGCCCGCAGGACCGGCGCCTCGCTGTCGTCGGCCAGCGCGCACGCCCAGGTGCTGCAGCGGGCCGGGCTCATCACCAGCACCCGGCACGCCAACATGGTCATCCACCAGCTCACCCGGCTGGGCGGCGACCTGATCCACCGGCAGCAGTGACCGCACCCCGTCATCCGGGCCGGCGGCCCCGACGAGATGCTGGATGGAACCTTTCTCCCGCATACGGATAAGTACCGTCGTGACATCCCTTCCACACGATGAACCCGTCCTGGCAGGTCCTCCGGCGGACGCGCGAGCGCCGCTTCGGGCGGACGTGTCAGCACCGGTCCAGCCGATGGCCCCGACAGCCTTCGAAGTGCCCGCGCAGGACTCGGCGGTCATCGAAGCGTCGCTGATCGAGCCGGAGCGTTTCGCCGAGTTGTTCGAGCGGCATGCCGCCGTCCTGCATCGCTACGTCGTCCGGCGTCTTGGTCCCGATCAGGCTGAGGACGTGGTGGCCGAGACGTTCACCAGGGCGTTCGAGAAGCGGCACAAGTACGCCCTGGATCGCCAGGACGCCCTGCCGTGGCTGTACGGCATCGCCACGAACATCATCGGCACCCATCGAAGGGCGGAGACCCGCGGATATCGCGCGCTGGCCCGGACCGGGGAGGACCCCGTGGCGGTCGCCTTCGACGAGCGGGTGGTCGCCCGCGTCTCCGCCTCGCAGACCCGCAGACCGCTCGCGGCCGCCCTGGCCGAGCTGGGCAAGGGCGAGCGCGACGTCCTGCTGCTGATCTCCTGGGGCGACCTCGGCTACGAGGAGACGGCGCAGGCGCTGAACGTGCCCATCGGCACCGTGCGGTCCCGGCTGTCCCGCGCCCGCCGCAAGATCGCCCGCGCACTGGGCGGCAGCAACCCCACCGACGTGATCGAGGAGGCCTGATGAACGATCTGGACATGGTCCGCGACCTGCGGTCCGAGGTGCGGCAGAGCGAAGCGAGCGATCTGCGTCACGCCCGGCGGCGGATGATGGCCGCGCTGGCTCCGGAGCCACCGGCCCGCCGGGTCCGGCGCATGGTGCTGCGCGTGGCGGCCGTGGGCGCGTTCGGCGCCACGATCGCGGCAGGCGTCACGGTGGTGCAGAGCCTCGGCACGGATGACCGGGGGACGCGGACCACCGGCGCCCCGGCATGGCTGCCGGTGGCGAACGCGCAGACCCTGGCCAGGCACGCGACGGCGGCGGCGGCCGGCCGGCCGGACGTCTATCCGCGGGCCGACCAGTGGGTCTACGTCAAATGGGACAGCTACACCTCACCCAAGCTGACGGCCAAGGCCACCGCGCCACCGGCCGGCGGAGGCAGGACACGCTCGCGGGAGACCGTCGAAAGATGGACGCGGGGGGACGGCGCAGAAAGGGCCATGCGGGACGAGAACAGCAACACGATCAAACGACGCCGAGGCGGCGCGGATCCCCGTCTGCGGTTCGACCCCGCCTATCTGCGCTCGCTCCCGCTGGAGCCGTCCGCCCTGGCCGAACGCCTGAAGCAGGACACCAGTGAGATCGATCTGCCGCAAGCGCGGGCGGTGTCCCATCAGATCCTGAGCATCCTGGAGGAAGGCGCTCCGGCGGCTCGCCTGCGGGCCGCCCTCTACACCGTCCTGTCCCAGCTGGACGACGTCGGCGTGGAGACGGTGCGCGACCTGCTGGGCCGACAGGGCGTGGCGATCTACACGCGCGACGACGACGGGGTCCGTCAGGAAGTCATCATCGACCCCAACACCTTCGACCTGCTCGGGGCACGCCGCGTCTACGTCGGCGGCGCCAAGTCGCCCGACCCGTACTACAGCGGGTTGCCCGAGGGCGAAGTGATCACCTCCAGGGCCCGGGTGTCCGTCGGCATCGTCGACGACGCGGGGGACCTTCCGTAATCGAGCCCTTGGCCGGTGCCCGTGACGAGGGCCGGGCACCGGCCGCCGGGCTCAAGGGGGGTCCAGCCCGCAGTGGTGGCTCCCGTGGTTCGCCCACCGCGATCCCCTACCCTGATCCCCCTTCCGGACTTAGTAATCGGTACCGTATCGTTTACTAAATGACTGACGCCGTACTCATCGCGGGCGCCGGCCCCACCGGGCTGGCCCTGGCCGTCCACCTGGCCTTACACGACATCCCGGTCCGCGTCATCGACGCCGCCCCCGCCCCCGCCACCACCTCCCGCGCCCTCGGCCTGCAACCACGCGGCATTGAGGTCCTGGAACGCATCGGCGCGCTCGGCGACCTGCCCCGGCGCTCCCGGTCCTCGCTCAACATGTCCTACAACGAGGGCACGCGCACCGTGCTGCGCCTGCACGTCGGCCAAGCCGTCGCCGACCAGCCGAAACAGACCCTGCTGATCTCACAGGCCGAGGTCGAGGGCACACTGCGGCAACGTCTGGCCGAACTGGGCGGCCATGTGGAGTGGGACACCCGGCTGGCCGCGGCCCGGCAGGACGCCACCGGCGTCACCGCCACCGTCCAGGCGGCCGACGGCGCCGAGCGCCACATCGAGGCCGACTGGCTGATCGGCTGTGACGGCGCGCACAGCACCGTACGCAAGCTCGCCGGCATCGGCTTCCCCGGCCGCAAGCTCCTCGAACGCCTGCTGATGGCCGACGTGCGGGCCCAGTGGCCGCTGGACAGGAACGGCAGCACGACCTGGATGGAGGCCGGTCACATGCTGTCGGTCACCGCGCTGCCCGACGACACCTGGCGGGTGTTCACCGAACCACCGTCGCAGCTGCCGGACCAGCTGTCCGAACGCGAGATCGGCGACCGGGTGCTGAGCGAGTTCTCCCGCCGCAGCGGGATCGGCCTCGACACGGTCACGGACGTCCGCTGGGCCTGCGAGTTCCGCATCCACCGCCGGCTGGCCGACGCCTACCGGCGAGGCCGGATCCTCCTGGCCGGCGACGCGGCGCACATCCAGAGCCCCACCGGCGGCCAGGGACAGAACACCGGGCTGGGCGACGCGGAGAACCTGGCCTGGAAGCTGGTGCTGGTCGCCCGCGGCCGCGCCGACCAGCGGCTGCTCGACACCTACGAAGGCGAACGACGGCCGCTGGCCCGCAAGGTCCTGCGCGCCACCAGCACCGCCGTGGACATCATGTTGCCGCACGCCCCCTGGAAGCGCCTGCTGCGCGACAACGTCGTCCTGCCGGTCGTCCGGCTGCCCGCGGTGCAGCGCCGGCTGTGGCTGGCCGCCTCCCAGCTCGGCATCAGCTACCGAGGAGGACCGCTGGCCTCGGCCGCCCACCGGTGGATGCCCGGACTGCGTCCCGGCGACCGGATGCCCGACCTCACCTGCCGGCGTCCCGACGGCGGCAGCACCACCCTGCACGCCGCCGTCCGCAGACGCTGGGTCGTGCTCGCCGGTGATCAGCACGTCGCCGCCCGCCACGCCGAGGCCGCCGCGGCGCAACTGGGCGCCGACCTGATCGTCGCGCTCACGCCGGTGGAGCCCGGCTCGCCCGACGTGACGCTGATCCGCCCCGACGGGCACATCGGTTGGCGCGACCATCCGGCACCCGACAGACTGACCGCATGGCTGAACCAGGTGCTGTGGCCGGCGTAGAACGCCACGGCCGTCCACGCGATCCGGAGAACGACGCCGCCATCCTCGACGCGGCGCTGGACCTGCTGATCGAACGCGGCGCGGCGGGTACCAGCATGGAAGCGGTGGCCCAGCGCGCCGGCGTGGCGAAACTGACCGTCTACCGGCGCTGGCGAGCCAAGGAGGACCTCCTGATGGCCGCCTTGGAGCACGCCCGTGCCCCCGACATGGACGCCGCCCCCGCCGGGCAGTCGATCGACGAACTGATCTCGTCCGTCGCCGAGCTTCTCGGCCGCCCCCGATTCCGCGCGCTGATGGCCCGCGTCATCGGCGCCTCGGTCGACTACCCGAAGCTGGTGGCCGCCTACACCGAGCGCTACCTGCGGCCACGGCTCAACGCCGTGGCCCACGTCGCGCAGCGGGCCGTCGACGCCGGTCACCTTCCGGCGGGCACCGACCCGGGCGTCATCCAGGACATCCTGGCCGGCTCGATCGGATCCGTCCTGCTCCAGCATGCCGACGATGTGACCGCCGTACAGATCGAGCACCGACTGCGGAATCTGTTGCGCCACATCGGATACCGGCCCTGACACCGCGCGGCCGCCGTCCCGCCCCTACTCGCCGGTACGTTCCGCCAGGGCCGTGCCGGTGAGCTGGACGGGCTTCCTCCCGTCACGACGGAAGCACCGGAGCCGGCGCTCAGCAGGCCCGCCCCCCCACGTGCCCTGGTTGAAACGCACCCATCGCACCGTGTCCTCCAGCGTCGAGATCACCCCGCCGTTGCCGACGCAGGTGCCCGGCATCTCCGGCACCGCGACGGCGACCCCGAGCACGACCTCGAACCCGGACGGCAGGCCCTGGGCACCATCGGAGCACCCCGGCGTCGAGCCGGTTCCTGTCATGCCCAGCGGCGTGAGCAGCTCGGCGCGCAGGAAGGCGTCGAAGGGCCGGCCCGACACCACTTCGACGATCCTGGCCGCGATCGAGTAGTTGGTGTTGTGGTACTCCCAGCGGGTGTCCGGGGCGGCGGCCAGGGTCTTGCCGGCCGGCCCGGCCACGACCGCCCGCGTGCCGCGCGGAGGGGGGAACACGTACTCGTCGTTCGTGCTGTCCGACAGCCCCGAGGTGTGGCTGAGGAGCCGGCGCACGGTGATGGCGGTGCAGCGGGGATCGGCCATCCTGAGGTCGGGCAGGTAGGTGACGACCGGGTCGTCCCGCAGGACGCGGTCCCGGTCGACCAGCAGCATGATCGCCGTAGCCGTCGTCGACTTGCTCATCGACGCGATCCGGAACCGGGTCCGCGCCGTCACCGCGTCGCCGTTCCCGTCCCGGCCGCGCACGATCGTCTCGGCCGACGACCCGTCGATCACGGCCGCCGCGACGCCCGGCGGCCACCACGGCGGCGAGGACGAGCAGGGGAGTCACGCGAGGAAGGCGCGCAGGAGGCAGGAACACGACGTCGAACCTAGGGCGGCCCTCATCAGGGCCGCATCACCCCAAGGGGTGAGGCCGGCGCCACCCGCAGGGATGGAATCTCAGCCGGGCAGATCGTCGCGGCCCACGAGCCCGTTCTCGTAGGCGTGGATCACCGCGTGCACGCGGTCGCGCAGGCCCAGCTTCTGCAGGACGGCCCGGACGTGCGACTTCACCGTGTTCTCGCTCAGCACCAGCTCCGCGCGGATCTCGGCGTTGGACCTGCCGCGGGCGAGCAGGCCGAAGATCTCGACCTCGCGCGGGGTGAGGCCGTCCAGGGCCGCCGTCCTGCGCATCGGCGTCTGCCGGACGAGATCGAGGATCGTCGCGGCCACCCCCGGGGCCAGCGCCGAGGTGCCGGACGCGACGTCGCACACCGCCTGGGCCAGGGCGGCGGGCCGGACGTCCTTGGTCAGGTAGCCGCTGGCACCGGCCCGGACGGCCGCCACGACCAGTTCGTCGTCGTCGAACGTCGTCAGCATGAGCACCCGGGTCGCCGGAGCGATCCGCACGATCTCCGCCGTGGCCGCGACGCCGTCCATGCGCGGCATGCGGATGTCCATCAGCACCACGTCGAGGCGGTGCCGCCGGACGACCTCGACCGCCGCGCCGCCGTCGGCGACGTCGTGGGTGACCTCGATGCGTTCGTCGGCCGACAGCACCGTGCGCAGCGAGGCCCGCAGCAGTTCCTGGTCGTCGACGAGCATGACCCGGATCGCGCTCATGCCCCCTCCTTCGTGGGCAGCCGCGCCCGCAGCACCCATCCGTCGTCCCCGTCGTCGATCGACAGTGTGCCGCCCGCGGTACGCACCCGTTCCTCGATCCCCATCAAGCCGGTCCCCTGGCCGCCGGCGCCGCGAAGCGCGCTGCCGCCGTCGTCGCGGACCTCCACCACCATCTCGGCCGGGCTCCAGCGCAGGTCGACGCGCACCGCGACCGGCGGTTCGAGGTGGCGCAGCGCGTTGGTGATGCCCTCCTGCACGGTCCGGACCGCCGCGACCTCGGCACTGAGGCTCAGCGGCCGTCGCTCACCCGCCTCGGCGAAGGACACCGCGTGCAGCGGGCTCGCCGCCGAGGCGACGAGGTCGGGCAGCACGTCGAGCGAGATCGGGACCTGGCCGGACCGGGAACCGGCGCCCGGCGCCACCGTGGTCGCGCGCCCGCCGGCCGGGCCCAAGGTGGCCAGCATCGCGCGCAGACCCTGGTGGGCGTCCCGGCCGGTCTCGGCGATGTCGCCGAGCTCGCGCCGGGTCGCCGCATCCGACGTCGTCACCGCCGCGGCCTCGATCCGCGCGACCATGACGGTGACCGTGTGGGCGATCACGTCGTGCAGGTCGCGGCGGATGCCGGCCCGTTCGTCGGCGATCGCCGCGGCCAGCCGTTCGCCCTCGGCCCGTCGGGCGGCCTCCCGCCTGCGCCGTACCAGCAGGGCCGCGAGCCACACACCGCCGACCACGAGCATCAGCAGCCCGCCCTCGACCAGACGGCTCCACACGGGGTCGGCGGGCAGCCGGGCCCACCCCACCAGCTCGGTCAGGACGATCCCGAGCGCGGCGACCGCCAGCGCCGGCACCGAGGACCTGACCGGGACCAGGCCGGTCAGCCGCCACAACGCCAGGGGGAAGCACACCGCCGAGGGCAGCAAGGTCAGTGACCATCCCGGGAAGGGCGTCAGCACCAGGACGAGCATGGCCAGCGCGCCGATCGCGTACCCGGTCCACGGCCGTCGAGCGGCCACCACCGCTCCCGCATGGAGCAGGACGGCGGCGCCCGCCGCGGCGAGGACCTGCCACCAGGCCGCGCCCAGGTGCCGGGCGCCCGCCAGGATGATCAACGTCAGGAGGGCCGGGACCGCGTGCGCCGCCACCGTCGTGGCCGGCCAGGCGCTCCGGCGCTGGGGGGCTGTCACGGTCGGTCGTCGCCTTCCGGTGGGCTCGTGGTGGGGGAGCCGTGCCCGGCTCGACCTGCCACAGGATAGCCAGCGGCCGAGGGCGCCCGCCCCCGCGGGCGCCCTGCCGCTCCGGGAGCGCCCAAATGGCTCACGAGTCTGGACATTCGGCAGATACGCGCGAGCACGCATGGATAGGCTGCCACAACTTGATCATCGACGAGGGAGCATGGTGGCCGCGCAGACACGACCAGGACGTGTGATCGGCGGACGGTACCGGCTGGAGTCCGTTCTGGGAGGCGGGGGCTTCGGACGGGTCTGGAAGGCTCACGACGAGTCCCTCGACGTGTCCGTGGCGGTGAAGGAGGTCTGGCTCCCGTCGGCCACCTCCGACGAGGAGCACGCGCAGCGGCTGCGCCGCGCCGAGCGTGAGGCGCGCAACGCCGCCCGGCTGCGCTCGCATCCGCACATCGTCACCGTGCACGACGTGGTGATCGAGGATCAGGCGCCGTGGATCGTCATGGAACTCGTCGACGGCGGCACCCTCGCCGATCTGATCGCCCGGGACGGCCCCATGGCCCCCGGCGCCGTCACGTCGGCCGCCAAGGGGCTGCTGGAGGCCCTGAGCACGGCACACGCGTCCGGCATCGTGCACCGGGACGTGAAACCGGCGAACGTGCTGATCGCCCGGGACGGCCGCGTGCTCCTCACCGACTTCGGCATCGCCGTGCAACAGGGCGACACCGCCCTCACCAAGAGCGGCGGGCTGATGGGCTCGCTGGAGTACATCGCGCCGGAACGGTTCAACGGCGTGGACAGCGGCGGCGCGGGCGACCTGTACTCGCTCGGTGTGACGCTGTACCAGGCGTTGGAGGGGGTGTCCCCGTTCCACCGGGACACCCCGACGGAGACGCTCACCGCTGTGCTGCTGGGGGAGGCGCCCGTGCCCCGCGACGCCGGCGGGCTCGGGACGCTGATCACCCGGCTGCTGGACAAGGCCCCGGCCAACCGTCCCACCGCCGCCCAGGCCCTGGCCACGATCGACGCCCTCGGGCAGCCTCGTGTGCCGGCGTCGCCGCTCGCCCCGGCCGGCGCGTCGGCCCGCACCGAGAACGTCCCGCCTCCGCCGCCGCCCACGTTGCTGGAGCAGGCGCCCGTCTTCCCCGACCCGTCACGGCCCGGCCCCGGCGGGCCGCGGAACCGCAAGCTGCTCATCGCAGGCGGCGCCGGGCTCGTCGTGGCGATCGCCGCGGTCGTCGTCGTCGTGGCCACCTCGGGAGGTGGCGGTCAGACCCCGCAGGCGGGCTCGTCCGGCGCGGCGGAGCGGACGGCGTCCGCCGCCGAGCAGTCCGGCGAGAAAGATCAGGGGATGCCGCCGGGGTGCGAGAACCAGACCGACGTCATGGAGAAGTGGACCCGGGTCCCGGTCAGCGGAACGGTGCCGCTTCCGCCGACCGAGAACCTCCTCAACGAGATCGTGGACCTGCAGCAGGCCAATCTGGCCAAGGCGGTTCGCCCGGCGCTCAAGACCGCGCTCCGGAACGACGTCGACACCGCCAAGAAGGCACTCAAGGCGCTTCGTGCCGACGACGTCGACACGTATCGGCAGGCGGTGACGAAGGACAAGCTCGGGCACCTGACCGAGATCTCCGACGCGTGCTTCTTCAACAACCTCGGCCCGTCGCAGTCGCCGGGTTGACCTGGGGGTCAGAGGATCCGTCTGTGTGGTCCGTCCCCGAGGCGTGGAACCGTGAGCTGCCCGGGCGCCCTGCGGTGGATCGCCGAGCGGCCCGGTCACGACGTGGTGGCCGGATGGGAGCTCGGCGAGGGACAGGCCTCCTGCGCGATCTTCCAGATCAGGTGGGGACCGCCCGCCCGGGGGAGGGGCACATGATGAAGATCTTGACGGCCTTCGTCGCCGTCCTGCTGCCGGCCGTCCTGGCCGGCTGCGGTGTGGTGCGGACGCAGGCGGCCGCGCCGTCGCCGTCGGCCCTGCTCCCTTGCCCGGTGGTCACCGAGGCGCCCGGTCACTGACCCGCATGGCGGCGATCAGGTGCGCTTGCGGTAGACGGCCATGGCCCAGCGGACCGGGCGGTTGGTGTCCTGGCCCCAGATGCCCGCCCGGACGGTGACGGTGACCCGCCTGCCCTCCGGCACGGCGAGCTCGGTCATCGCCATCGGGTACGGGCCGCTCTTCCACTGGCCGCAGGTGGCCGTCATCTCGTCGCCGCCCTCGACCCGGTACGTGAACCACATCCGCCTGGCCAGGTCACCGGTGCAGAGCGCCTCGATGCCGATCTTGCCGCCGTCGCCCCGAACCGTGACCGTGGCCGTCCTGTCCCGCGGCCAGATCCGGTCCTGCGTCGCGCCGGCCAGCTCCCAGCTCGCCAGCCGTGCGGGGAAGGCCTTGAGCGGTTCGGGATCGACCGGCCGCGCGGGAGGGTCCCATTCGTAGACGGCCAGGCTCCAGACCGCCTTGACGGGCTCCGGGGTCACGCACGGCGCCCCCTTCTCCTGCCGCGTACACCCCCCGCCCCTGGTGGTCGTGTCGAACGTCACCGTGACCGGGCCGGCCCCTGCGGGCACCAGCAACGGGACCAGCTCCATGCCCTTCGGACAGGGGGAGAAGGACGGGGAGGCCCCGGAGGCGCGACCCGCCACGGAGATCCTCGGCGCCGTGGCGCCGAACGAGCCGTCGCACCGCGCGGCCACGTCCAGCGGCCTGCCGGTGACCGGGATGGTGACCGACGCCTTCCGCGTGCCCTCCGTCCTGACCGTCGCCGTCGCCAGTCGCCGGTAGGCGGTGCCGTCGTGGGCGGTGAACCGTTCCGGCAGCTCGCGGGCCGGGGCGACGGCGTCGGCCGAGGTCGCCGGCTCGTGCCGCGTCACGGCGCCCCCGGGAAGCAGGGAGAGCACGACCGCGGCCGCAGCCACCGTCGCGGCGGCGGACGCCAGGACCCGGCGCCGCCAGGTACGGCGCACGCGGTGGCGGATGAGCTCGTGGCGGTCCGGGATCGCGGGCGCGGGCCCCTCGGCTCGCTCCCGCAACATCTCCCGCAGGTCCTGCACGCTCATCGGTACTCCTTCACGATCGACTCGTCCACGCGCAGCTTGGCCAGCGCCTTGGCGGTCTGGCTCTTGACCGTGCCGTCATGGCAGCCGAGGATCCTGGCCACCTCCTGCACCGGCAGGTCCTCGTAGAACCGCAGCACGATCACCGCGCGCTGCTTGGCGGGCAGCCTTCCCACCGCCTCCCACAGCTCCTCCTGCCCGGACCGCTCGGCATCGGCCACCCCCTCGTCGGGCAGCGCGCCGCTCGGCACCTCGCCCCGCCATCGGCGTCGCCACCACGAGGTGTAGGTCGTCACGAGCGCCCGCCGCACGTACGCCTCGGGCTCCTCGATGCGCGGCCAGGCGAACCACGCCTTGGCCAGGCATTCCTGGAGCAGGTCCTCGGCCGTTCCCCAGTCGCGGGTCAGCAGGTACGCCGTCCGCAGTAACCGGTCGGACCGCGAGGCCACGAAGTTGTGAAAGAGCTTCCTGTCTGGCACACACGTACTGACGCGGTGCCGGCGCGATCAGGTTGCCTCGCCGCACACGATCCTGAAGGGCGGCCCCGCGCCCGTCGCCCTTATGATCACCGGGTGCGTTGACCGAGGATCGCACCGACCCTGCTCGTGCTCGCCTGACGGCCGGATGCCGCGTCGCCGGAGCGCTCGACGCACGCGCGGTCCCGTCGTCCGAGGTGCTGGAGAAGCTCGCGGCGCCTGCGCCCTCCTCCGCCGGGGTCATCGACGCGGTCACCACCGTCGTCCATTCCGGAAGCGCCGCGCAGTCCGAGTTCAGCAGCCCGGCCCCCCAGGAGCGCCGTGCGGCCGTGCCGAATGCATCCTGGGCGTGACGTTTCCGTCCGGTGCCGGTTAGACGAAGGTTGCGGGGACGCAGGTGGACGCGCCGACGCAGGTTCCGGTCCCGCCGAATAGCGGTGACGCCGCCGCCTCCAACGGGCGTCGCTGAGCCGGTCGCCGCCGACCGATACCACCTTCCAGGGGCCCGGAATGCCGGACTTTCCCTGCCCGATTGTCCGGCATTACGGCCGTTTTCCGCACGTGGAGGGGTGTGACCAGCGGTAACAGAAATGTCGGTATGCCTACCGATGAACATACGTATTTTCGAGCAGTCAACCAACGCTTAGCGTCTGGCGGCAACAAGGCGAAACGGTCCACTTGCTGTATCCGTCACCCTTTATCACCCCCCCGACCCCCTTCACCTCCGCGCGATCCAGGACACCCCTGACCGCGTGGTGACCCGCGCACGCCCAAAGGCGGCAACGGCCCGAAGGGAGCCCGCCGAAAGGAGCACCACAGCGTGAAACCCAAAGCCTTACTCGCGGCGGTCGCCGGCCTGGCCACGGCCGCGACCCTGACGCTCCCCGCGTCCCCCGCCGGCGCCGCCCCGCCCGGAGCCACCCCCGCGCAAGACCCCGGCACCTCCACGCAAGCCGCGGCAGACCCCGCCTCGCTCGCCGCGGCGGTCGCCGACAAGGCGGTCTCCAGCCAGCTCGACAACCTCAGCAGAGGCCCCGACGAGGCCTACAG